>JAFGPK010000070.1 GCA_016936235.1 Candidatus Fermentibacteraceae bacterium
ACCAGCGTGAGGTAGACGGTGAACTTAGTGGCAAGGGCCAGACCCAGGACCGGGAACGCCGACAGGTCGTCTTTCGAACCGTCTTCCGTGAGCTGCCTAAGAAGAATGACGGCGGAAACCGTTACGAAGAACAGCGCGAATCCGTCGGGCTTGGCGAAATGGCACCAGAGAAGGATAGTGGAGCAGCCGGTGATGCTGACAATGGCCGCGGGGTACCATCTCCACCGGAACCTCATCAGGGACATCGCCGCGATGACCAGGGCGAAGATCATGCTCAGGGAGAATATCTGTCCCAGTACCATCTGGTCGAGCCTGTCCGCCGCGAGGGATGACGGGAGGAGGAGCAGCATCTCCGAAGTCATCGGATAGGCGGAGAATACGGTCTCGTCCAGGAAATACATCCTGCCCTCGTTGAGCCACCTGTCAGGCTGCACGAGGTAGGTAACCTGGGTATCGTTGAAGTTGATCTCCGGACGCCCGGCAAGCATCATATTCGTTATGCTCAAATAGAGCGCGACCAGTACGGGGAGGATGATGAGGGGATGTTTCAGCCGGAAACAGGAACCCCCGATCAGTCTTCTGCATTGGATGTACAGGAATACGAACCCTGCAGCGGCGCCGGCTCCCACCAGCACTGAAAGCACCGTTCTCGTGAGGATGTGGAAGATAGAGAGGACAACGGCCACCGCCAGGTAGGACAGCATTCCGAAAACGACCCCGGGCATCAATCTGAAGTTGTTTCTCAGTACTCCGGCACTCTTGACGAGGTGACCTGTCCCGTAGAAGGCCAGCCATACGAGAGCTACCCTGAAAACGGACCAGGAGAGGGAACCGATGCTCAGCCAGCCTGTTACAGTCTCGATACCGGTCATCATCGTCTCCCGCCGTCGGGGAAGCTGAAATCGAACACCATGAAATCGCCGGTGAGGAACAGTGTCCTGACCGAGTTCTCGTACAGTTCGAAGAAAGCCCTGTATTCCGCACCCGCCTGGTCGAAACCGGTGAGTGCGCAACTTCCCGGAGGAAGGGCGGCAAGAATACATTCCCCGGGCTGCAGGGAGATGTCATGGAGGCTGATGCCCTCCCGACCTGCTTCGGGAACGATTTCAAATCCTGCCAGTGCGGACCGGGGAAGACGGTTCATTATCAGAAGGGATGCGCTGCCGTTCCCGGCGATCCCCACGGGAAGAGGCGGGTCGACGCGCATGCTTTCGTCTATGGATATCCCGCCGTTCCGGGCGGGGAAGAGGAACTCGCCGGTACTGTACTCCACTCCCGTCCGATCCAGCGCGTCTATGGAGTAGATTCCCTTGTCCAGCCAGATGATGATGCCGGTCCCGGGGAATACCCTCTGCGCGCCAAGCAGTATATCCCCTTCGAGGCCTGGAGATGATATCCTGAAAGTGTCCAGGCTGGACCCGTAAAGCGTGTTCTCGATGTTCAGCATGTACGGGCCGAAGTCAAAATTGGGCCTGCCGTAGGTTATATGTTCGAGATCGATCACCAGTGTATCGGCGTTGTTCTTCAGCACAAAACCCGGGATTCCGTAGGAGTTTCCCAGCTGGTCGAATGCCAGGACGTTCATCCGGCCGGAGGGCAGGAGGAGAGTGACGGACGAATCAGGCTGAAGATCGCCGGCAAGAAGATCATCACCCTTTGAAGCGAAGTCCGCGCTCCATACGTACAGACTCAGGATATCCAGCTCGGGGATCCCGTTCACCACGGCGAAGGGATGAACTTCCGCGTCCCCGGAGAAAAGAGGGGCGATCAGCATCCGCAGTATCAGGATCATGCTCATCCTACTATCCCTTTCTCTCAATCGTTCCGGGAAACATAGTCAATAATGTCCCGGCTCCGGGACCAGTATACCAACTCTCAGCGTCTCCGTCATTTCAGCATGACCGGATCAACGATCATGCAAAATGCAATGCGGAAAGGAACAATGCTGCCCATGAGGTCCAATATATTAAGATTAAATAGTAATATCAAAAAATAATATAGATAAATGATCTGCTCTTTCATCTGGCAAGAATCTTGCACTTACATATCTATCAATAGCGAACACGTTCCTGCTGTTAGATTTGGGGATGGGCATGAATACGAAAGGTTTTACACTGATAGAACTCATGATAGTCGTGGTGATAATCGGTATACTCTCCTCCATAGCGATCCCCAAGTTCGCATCCGTGAAAGACCAGGCGAACCAGGCCGCCTGCAGAAGCAATCTCCGTTCGATCGCGGGAGCGGAGATGATCTATTACGCTCGGTACAGCACCTTCGCCGATCTTCACGGTCTCCAGAGCTCACATGCCCTTATGAACGCCACACTGATCGAGTGCCCCTCCGCCAATGCCGTGTACGATGTGGTATTCACTCCCGTCGTATACACGATTACGTGCCCCAACCCTGCTCCCTGTCACGGCAGCATGACCGACGGGATCGCTTCCTGGTAGCACCCGGCCTTCAGGGAGGTCCCGCCGGAGTTGACCCGCAGCGTCACCATCCATATTATGCCCTCTGAAGACCGTTACCTTTTTACCGGGGATCGCACCATGCCGGAGCCGTAATGACCGTAATTCAAAGAGGTACCGGGAGCAGGCTCTTCCTGTCATCCGTGGTGTGTGTCAGTCTCCTGATATCACTTTCCGTCTTTCATCCGTATCCCTACGACAATGTAGTAACCAGGTGGGGTCTGGCGGAAAGACTGGTCGCGAGCGGTTCCATCCGAATAGACGAATGGGCTTTCCTGACAGGTGACAAGGCCGAGTACCAGGGCCACTACTATTCGGACAAGTCCTTTCTCCCCTCTGCGGTGGCTGCACTTGCGGTCCTGCCCCTGAAGCTGTCGGACTGCATCGACGGACCCGGCGAATACCCTGTGGGGGGAGCGGGGAGGTACGCAGCCGAGAGGCTCACGGTGACACTGGCGTTCCTTCTACTGCTTTTCCTCCTTCGGAAAAAGGGGGAGCGGGAAGGCGAAGACCCGGTCCTCCCTGTGCTTGCCGCAGGACTGGGCAGCATCCTGCTGCCCTACTCGACACTTCTCTACACACATGTTCCAGCGGCTCTTCTGATCTTTTCCTGCTACTGCGCGCAGAGCAGGGGGAGGTTCCTTGCCTCGGATGTGCTGGGCGGCCTGGCTGTCGCTTACGAGTATACACTGGTGCTGCCTTTCCTCGTCCTGCTGGCGTACAGGGACAGGAGCTACTGGAGCGCCACCCGTGCCGCCAGGGCCGCCCTGCTGCCCGTCCTGGTATTCATTCCCCAGCTGGTGCATAACTGGATAGCCTTCGACAATCCGCTCAGCATGGGCTACGGGCTGGAAGCCGAAGGATCCTTCCCCGTGGTTTCCAGGGGCTTCTTCGGGTTCACATTTCCTTCATTCCACCGCTTGTACCTGATACTCCTCTCGCCGGAGCGGGGCATTCTCTTCTACATGCCCTGGGCGGTCCTGGGACTCTGGGGCCTGATGGGCGGCTCCCACTGGAGGCGCAGGGTCCGCAGCGACCCGCTGCCGGTACTGGTGCTTTCGTACATCCTGCTCTATTCGGCGCAGAACGCCGCCACCGCAGGCTGGGCATACGGGCAGCGATACCTGATACCGATGATACCCTTCCTCGCCCTGGGTCTCGGGCGCTTCTCGGGAGGGAGCGCCGGTAGAAGAAGCGCGGCGGCGCTGGCGATCCTGCCGGGCGTCGTGATATCTCTCCTGGGAGTGTTCGGCGAAGTGCACATGCCCGTCCACCCGGTGGAGAATCCCGTACCGCTGCCACAGATGAACATATCCCTGTCCATGATGCTCAGCGGGCACCACTCGACCTGGCTCCTTGGATCCATCGGCGCAGTGACGCTCTCGACAGCGGCCGTCGTCTGCTCCCTCATCCTCATCAGAAGGAGCGGATTCCGTCTTGCGGGCCTTGCCTGGCTTCCCATCTGGCTCATTCTTGCGGTCATTTCACAGACGGAGGACTGGGGAGGGAGGATAGACTATTACAGGGGCATACTGGCCCAGCACCGGGGTGAATGGGAACTGGCAGCGGGATACTACGGGAGGGCGCTGGAGGACGAGAACGCGCCGGAAGTCGTTCGGACAAGGCTGATTTACGTCCGGTCACAGGCCGGAGCCGGGGGGGAAGGGACATCGGTTCCGCGAAGCGGGGTTGATTGAGCATCCCGGGTCGTTATTATTGAAGCGTTCGGACAGGTCACGGTCACGAATGGTCCCGGATCAGGTTCCCGGGGGGAGGTTTTATCATTCCTGAATCAGAAGGTATCTCCGTGGTGGTCCCGGTGTACAACAGTTCCCAGTCCCTGAGGGAACTGACGCTGAGGGTCCGTGAGGTCATGAACGGTCTGGGAAGGCCTTTCGAGGTGCTGCTTGTGGATGACGGCAGCTCTGACGACAGCTGGAACGTGATAGCGGCTCTGAAGACAGAGCTCGCCGGGCTCAGGGGGATCCGTCTCAGCCGGAACTACGGCCAGCACAACGCGCTGCTCTGCGGCATAAGGGCCGCGAGGATGCCGCTGACGGTAACCATCGACGACGACCTCCAGATACCGCCGGAGGAGATACCCGTCCTTCTGGACAGGCTGAAGGACGATGTGGATGTGGTGTACGGAACGCCGGCCAGGGAACGGCACAACTTCTGGAGAAAAGCGGCATCGAGGATGACCAAGGCGGTCCTCAGAAGCGCCATGGGCGCCAGGACGGCGTCCAGGGTCAGCGCTTTCAGGGTATTCAGGACCAGGCTCAGGGAGGCCTTCTCCAATTACGGCGGAGCATTCGTCTCCATGGACGTGCTCCTTTCCTGGGGCACGACGAGGTTCGATTCCGTGGATGTCAGGCACGAACCGAGGAAGTACGGCAGATCGCAGTATACCGTCCGAAGGCTTGTCTTCCATGCGCTGAACATGATGACGGGCTTCAGTACCCTTCCTCTGGAGATAGCCAGCATGGCCGGTTTCGTCTTCACCCTCTTCGGAGTGGCCGTATTGCTGTTCGTGGTCAGCAGGTACCTGATCGAAGGAGGGAGCGTTCCCGGCTTCCCCTTCCTGGCTTCGATAATCGCCATCTTCTCCGGTGTTCAACTGTTCTCCCTGGGAATAATCGGCGAGTACCTGGCCCGCATGCATTTCAGGGTCATGGACAAGCCGCCCTATGCCGTGAGGTCCGAGACGGGAACTCCTTCAGGGCATGAACCGGGGCGGGTATGATAGAACATCTGGCCTGGGACAGCGATCACTTCGGTTTCAGCATCGGTTCGGCCGGGGAACCCGTCAGGTCGTCCGCCGAGCTCGGAAGACTCATGGATGAATTGCATGGCTGCGATGAGGATCTCGTATACGCCTTTCTGCCGCTGTCCAGGATGGACCTCATAAGCTCGCTCCTGGGGACAAGGGGAGCCAGGCTGGCCGATGTCAGGGTGGAAATGGAGCTGGATCTTCAGGGATCGAGAGATTCCGGGGAAATACCCGGAGAGCTGGTATTCAGGAACGCCAGGCGGACCGATTCCGGCGAAGCGGCTGAGCTTGCCTCGCGGTGCTTCAGGGGCGGAACCCGCTTCTACCGTGATCCCGGCATCGACAACGGGCTATGCGACCTGCTCTACGGGACCTGGGCCGAAAAGGACATCCTCGACGGGGAAGACACCTGTCTTGTCTGCCTGGGAGAAGAAGGTCTGATAGGATTCTGCACCGCGGCGGTGTCAGATGGCGGGGAAGCCAGGCTGGGCCTCATCGGAGTATCGCCGGAAGCCAGGGGCCGTGGCGTGGGTAAAGGGCTTCTCGGCTCCGTAGCCGGGATACTTCGGGAAAAAGGCTGCAGTAAACTGGCGGCAGTGACCCAGCTGTACAATACCGGTGCCGTGAGGATGTACGGTAGAGCGGGCTTTCTTCTCCGAAGCGCCACCGCCGTAGTCCATCTATGGCGGAATTCAGGAGGAAGCTGACATGGCCGCCGACTGGAGGATACCGTTCAACAGACCCGCCATGGCAGGCAGGGAACTCGACTATGTGCGCCGGGCGATAGAGGATGGTCATATCTCCGGAGGGGGGAGTTTCACATCGAGATGCCAGGATCTTCTCAGGGACGTCCTGGGAACCGAGGCGGTCATACTTACCACTTCGGGCACCCACGCCCTGGAGATGTCGGCCATCCTTCTCGGCATAAAACCCGGCGATGAAGTTATCATGCCCTCCTTCACCTTCGTATCCACCGCGAACGCCTTTGCGCTGAGGGGGGCAAGGATAGTCTTCTCGGACATAAGGATGGATACTCTTAACATGGACGAGGATCAGCTTCCTTCACTTGTAACGGAAAGGACCAGGGCAGTCGTTCCGGTCCATTACGGAGGGGTCGGCTGCGAGATGGACTCCATCTCTTCCATATGCGGGCCACTCGGGATACCCGTTGTGGAAGACAACGCCCACGGGCTGTTCGCGACATACAGGGGCAGGAAGCTCGGGACAATGGGTCGGATGGCGGCCCTGAGCTTCCACGAGACCAAGAACATAACCTGTGGAGAGGGCGGCGCGCTGGTCGTGAACGATCCGTCGCTGGTCTCAGCCGCCGAGATAGTGCGGGACAAGGGCACGGACAGGAGCCGTTTCCTCCGGGGAGAGGTTGACCGCTATACCTGGGTCTCTCTGGGGTCCAGCTATCAGCCTTCAGACATGCTGGCGGCCTATCTCCTTGCACAGCTTGAGGATCGACAGAAAATATGGGAGAGAAGGTCGTTTCTGTGGAACCGATACATGGACGGACTGGCGCCCCTGGCGGCGGAACACGGTATCAGGCTGCCTGCGGTGCCCGCGCACTGCAGCCATTCATCCCATGTCTTCTACCTCCTGATGCCGGACCGGCCATCCAGGGACGGACTCATGGACGGTCTCAGGAACAGGGGCATACTGGCCGTCTTCCACTACCAGCCGCTTCACCTTTCCGTAATGGCGCGAGGAGAGGGGCACTGTCCGAACACCATCTCCGCCGCTTCCAGGATACTGAGGCTGCCCATTTATCCCGGTCTGACGGAAAGCGAGCAGGATACCGTTATGGAAGGAGTTCGCGAAACCATTGAAGGCGGGTTACGATGAACATGCCAGGGTCACTGGAGAGGTTAATAAGGTTCATGCTCGACGAGTGCTGCCCTCCATTCCTGAGGGACAGCCGCCTTTTCATGTGGCTGCCCTTCAGAATAGCCTTCGGAGACAAGGCCGGGTGTTTCATGGATTTCAAGGAAAGGGCTGCGGAAGACCACGACGGACTGCTCGCATCGGTATACGAAGAGACCGGTGACGTCAGGATACAGGACAGGGGTTCCGACCTGAGCGATGCCCTTGCTTCCCTTGTCGCTTCCGAGATCGCGGGAAGGACCGTACTGGATGCCGGATGCGGCGGCGGGCATCTCGCCGGCATGCTGAGCGGGGACCACGAGGTGACGGCCTGCGATATCTCAATAGATGATGAGGCCGTCCGGCGATATCCCGGGGTCCTGTTCCGGACCGGGGACGTTCAGGCCCTGCCTTTTGCCGACGGCGAGTTCGATACGGTGACATGCGCCCATACCCTGGAACATATCTGGGACGTCCGCCGGGCCGTGGCGGAACTGAGGAGAGTCTCAGCAGAACGTCTGATCGTGGTCGTGCCGAGGGAGAGACCATACAGGTTCTCGTTCAACCTGCACCTGCATTTCTTCCGTTTCGAATACCAGCTTCAGCAGCTTTTTGCGGGTCGGGATCCGGGAGCGCCCTTCAGGATCGAGCTCATGGACGGCTGCTGGTACTACAGGGAGGACAGGGACACGGAGATGGTAGCCGGCCCCTGAAAGGTCATCGTGTACGGTCCGGGGTCAGGCTGCCGTGCTTCCCTGAGCCGAGGACCTGTCCATAACCCTTGAGAGACCTGCAAGGGAAAGCTCGGCTCCCATCATGACCAGCCGGATGAGTATCGCCCCTACTATCACGGTGGGTTCGGGCACGAAGGAGGGCAGGACCAGCATCAGCACTCCCTCCCTCACTCCGATGCCGCTGGGGGCGAAAACCGCCGCTATTCCAACAAGGGTCGCCGCCCAGAAGGTTCCGGTCACAGGGAGATAGTACTCCAGCGAGAGCCCGGACAATGAGTTCAGCACCGTGAAAAGGCCCAGACCGAACAGCAGGCCTGCTGCGATGTACATGAGCACAAGCACAAGGATGCTTCCGTAGGATGGGACATTCTCAACGGGCTGCCGCCGGAGCAGCCTGAACACCCTGTCGGCCGCGGCCTTCAGGAAGGGAGGCCACAGGGCGACAAGCATCACCGCCAGCATTCCCGCAGCCAGCCATTTCACCATGCCCGGGAGACCCGACCGGACGAACAGGGTGGAAACCAGCACCAGAATGCAGGCGCTCACGAAACTGAGTACGTACTCGATCCCTGTGGCCAGGGCCACGGTCCTGCGGGAGTAACCCCTGTATGAGTCCATCCGGACAAGGACCAGCCCGACCTTTCCCGGTACGTACTTGCCGAGCTGGGACGTGAAGAAGGCCCTGGCGGCCCTGGAACGCGGCGCGGTCAGACCGAAGCAGCGGCTCAGCCTCTCCCATGCCAGGAACATCATCATCAGCCCGGCAATCGAGGACAGGAAACCGGCGATCATCAGTGTCCACTGGAAATGGAACTGGTATCTCCTTATCTCTCCGATGTTCTCATGGATGTAGTACACCAGTGCGGCGATCACCGCAAGCGTCAGGACGTAGCTGTACCACGGGCGGCCCCCGCCCTGTCTCATCAACTCCCCTTCAGTTCCCTGTTAGCCTCCATGTCGAACAGCATGGCGAAGAGAAGTGACTGGGTGCTCATGATGGTGCAGAAGAGGATGGCCAGTGATGTCATGGGCGGCGCATAGCCCTGTGAGGACCATACCAGGATGAGGCGGATGATGAGGGGTATATCGACGAGCATCAGCAGGAATCCCAGGGAGTAGAAGAAGATCAGGGGATGAAAATCCCGGATGATGTACTTCTGGACCATTCTCCGGCAGAAGAGGCGGAGCAGGAGGAGAGGCAGGGAGAACATGACCTGGGATATCCTGATGCCGCTCTTCTCGCCTACGTTGTAGACAGGCTTTATGGGTACGTCCATCACTCTCATGTTGTAGATGTTGCAGGTTACCAGGAAATCGTTCGGCATTCCGTACCTGGGGTATATGTCCTCGAGGGGCAGAAGCTCAAGCCCTTTTCTGTTCAGGGCGGTGTACCCGGTCTGAGAGTCCGTGACGTGCCAGTACCCTGATGCCACCTTGGTCATCAGCGTCAGGGCCGAGTTGCCAAGGTACCTGACCCTTGGGATGTTCTTCCAGGCCTCTCCCGTGATGAGCCTGTTCCCCTTCGCATAATCCGCTCTGTCCTCGATGACGGGATCCAGCAGTCCGGGCATGTCGGCGGGATCCATCTGACCATCCCCGGCCATGACCACGGCGATATCGACATGGTTGTCCCTGCACCAGATGTAGCCCGATGATATCGCCCTGCCCACGCCGCCGTTCTCGGAATGGCGTATGAGGGTCACCCTCGGGTCATCCTCCGCCAGCCGGACGACTATCTCCGCGGTCCCGTCCGTGCTCATGTCGTCGATGACCACGATCCTGTCGACGTAGTCCGGCATCGTTTCAACCGTACCGGCTATCTGAGTCTCCTCGTTGTAGGCGGGGACCACCACTCCGATGGTCTTATCCCTGTACATCCGACACCAGTCTTCCGCTTCGGTCGATGTGGTAGGCGATTCCGCATCTGGCGCACTTCACTGTTCCTCCGGGATCGGGGAGTATCTCGCCGCATTCGCAGATCCAGCCCTTCCGTCTTGCCGGAACGCCCATCATGAGGGCGTAGTCGGGGACATCACCGGTGACCACGGCTCCGGATCCTATGAAGGCGTGTCTCCCTATGGTGTTGCCGCAAACCACAGTTGCGTTGGCCCCGATGGAAGCGCCTTCCCTTACCAGGGTCCTGATATAGAATTCCGAACCCCTCTGGGGATACTTGCACCTCGGGTCCCTGATATTCGTGAAGACCATGGACGGCCCGCAGAAGACGTAATCCTCCAGAATGACTCCCTCGTAAATGGAGACATTGTTCTGTATCTTGCAATGAGCGCCTATGATGACATTGCTCTGTACGAAGACGTTCTGGCCCAGAGTGCAGTCCTCCCCCAGCACTGCGCCGGGCATGATGTGACTGAAATGCCAGATGCTGGTTCCCCTGCCTATAACCGCGCCTTTGTCGACGTATGACGATTCATGGGCGAAGAAATCAGACATGATGCTCTCTTTCCAGAAGGTAGGCGTGGGAGTTCTTCCCTGTACCGGTCGGGGTTGATTCCCTTATGTCATGGATGAGCTGAATGGATGGTTTCACATCCTGTATCCCGAAGCCGCACCCCGCCAGCGTCCTGCGATAGAGTTCGGTGTGAAGACCTGTGAAACCCTCCGTGAACTCCAGCTCCCAACCGTTTATCCGGATGGAGCGGTAGGTGCGAGGCCTCTGATCCTCACCACGTACCGGAGAGTCCTCACCGTCTATGGACAGGAACCATCTCACCATGGCTCTCTCCAGTTCCAGGAATCCCCCGCATCTGCCGGGTTCGGAAACGTGGACCTCGCATCGGACGACGTTTCCGAACAGCCATATCAGCATGTCGTAGAAATGCACTCCGATGTTTGTGGCAAGGCCGCCGGAACGCTCCGTGTTCCCTTTCCAGGAGCTGAGATACCACGGGCCCCTTGGGGTGATGTAAGTAAGGTCGATCTCGTACTTGGCGCCAGGATTCTCGCCGTCTATCCTTTCCTTCAGCGCGATTATGGATGGATGGAGCCTCAGCTGGAGCACTGACCAGACCCTGCATCCGGATTCGTCCTCGAGCTCCTCGAGGGCGTCAAGGTTCCAGGGATTCAGCACCAGGGGCTTCTCGCAGATGGCGTCCGCCCCTATCCGGAATGCCATCCTGATGTGGGCGTCATGAAGATAGTTCGGTGAGCAGATGCTCATCCAGTGGACCCTGCGCTCCTCGCCGGACCTCCTGAGCTTCTCGATGTGCCGGTCGAACCTCTCCGGCTCCGGGAAGAACCTGGCCCCGGGACAGCAGGAGTCGAGTATGCCCACTGAATCGTGGGGGTCCAGGGCGGCCACCACGGTATTGCCCGTTCCCACTATCGCCTCGAGATGCCTCGGGGCGATGTAGCCCGCAACGCCCGTTATCGCAAAATTACTCACTGGTCCTCTTCCGGTTACCTGGTTCCTGTGTCCTGTCCGGGAAGCTCCCTGCTTCGGCAAATCATAAGCACTTCCATCGCGCCGGGTCAAATGCGGTCAGAGGTTCGAAGTCCGATGCGCTGACTGTTCCTGCGTACGTAGGGTTCTACTCGACTTGATGATACGGGTAGTGCTATACTTGCCCCGACACGATTCCCGGTGATTATCGTTATCGAACCGCCGAAGGGAGGGACCGGACTGGGAACCCGATTCATAGATCTCGTGACCATCGAGGTTCACGGGGGCAGGGGAGGCGACGGCATTGTCTCATTCCGCAGGGAAGCCCATGTGCCCAGAGGAGGACCCA
The DNA here is from genome assembly GCA_016936235.1 of Candidatus Fermentibacteraceae bacterium. Classification (GTDB taxonomy): domain Bacteria; phylum Fermentibacterota; class Fermentibacteria; order Fermentibacterales; family JCC-6; genus Aegiribacteria. The sequence goes on from JAFGPK010000070.1 coordinate 11,594, forward strand.
ACGGAGGCGACGGAGGTGCCGGAGGCGACGTGGTGCTGGTGGTGGACCCGAAACTTGCAACCCTTGCGGATTTCCGAAACGGAGCCATCTTCAGGGCGGAGAAGGGTGTGTCGGGGGGCCCCAACAACAGGACCGGAAGGAGGGGGGAAAGCGCCTTCCTGAAGGTCCCGCCGGGCACGGTGGTCTGCGATGCCGATACCGGAGCAGAGCTTGGCGACCTCACATTGAACGGTCAGAAGCTCGTCGCGGCCCGGGGCGGCCAGCCGGGGAAGGGGAACGCGTCCTTCGCAACGCCCAGGATAAGGGCTCCCAGGAATGCCACCAGGGGGGAGCCGGGCGAGTTCAGGCGGCTGAGGCTGGAGCTTAACCTCATTGCCGATGCGGGTCTCATAGGGGTTCCCAACGCGGGAAAATCCACCCTGCTGGCCACGGTCAGCGCGGCAAGGCCGCGAATAGCGGACTATCCCTTCACCACATTAAACCCGGCTCTCGGGATGGTGAAGATGGACAGGGGCTTCAGCTTCGTACTCGCGGACCTCCCCGGACTCATCGAGGGGGCCAGCCAGGGGATCGGACTCGGTCTGCAGTTCCTGCGCCATGTGGAAAGGACCAGCATCCTCATCTACGTTCTCGGAACGGGGCTTGAGCTGACGCCTCTCCAGCAGTACCTCACGGTCCGTGAGGAAGTCCTGACCTACAAACCGGAGCTCGAGAGGCTTCTTGAGATAGTAGTCCTTTCCAGGGTGGACCTTGCGGGAAAAGCCGAAATGGATGAGGCTCTGGCCTCGCTGCCGGAGGGAGCGCTGCCCGTAAGCGCCGCCACCGGCCAGGGGATCGACGTATTCCTGAGAAAACTGTCGGACTCGGTGAGGAAGCTGAGGGAGGGTCTGGAATGAGGTGTGCCCTGCAGCTCGCTTCATGGGAGAAGGTAGGCAGGGAGGACCTTCGAAGGCTTCTCCGGTCGCACACGCCTTCGGAGACGGTGGAAATACTCCTGCGGGAGGTGCCGGGGGGAAAGCCGGACGGGAGGGTGCTGGATTCCATGGATGCGGCGGCTTCGGCCGGCGGGATGGAAGCCGTTGTATACGGCACGGAAGACTATCCGGATATCCTCAGGGATATACCGGACCCGCCGGCGGTGCTGTTCTACAGGGGCTGCCTCCAGGGCTTCCTGGCGATGCCCGCCGTGGCCGTCATCGGCTCCCGCCGCTGCACGAGGTACGGCAGGAACGTGGCCAGGACCCTGGCCGGGGATTTCGTCCGGAGCGGAGTGGCGGTGGTGAGCGGCCTGGCGAGGGGAATAGACGGCGAGGCCCACAGGGGGACTCTGGAGGCCGGCGGCGTCACCATGGCGGTCCTTGGCAACGGGCTTGATATCTGCTACCCTCCGGAGCACGAGAATCTGGCGGAGAGGATAGCGGAGAAGGGGGTCCTGGTCAGCGAATACCCTCCGGGGACCGAGCCGGCCAGGTACCGGTTCCCCGAAAGGAACAGGCTTATCAGCGGCTTCTCAAGGGGAGTCGTGGTGGTGGAGGCGGGCAGGCGGAGCGGAACCATGATAACGGTGAACACCGCGCTGGACCAGGGAAGGGACGTCTTCGCCGTTCCCGGCGAGGTGACCAGGGCGCTCTCGATGGGAACCAACATGCTTCTACGGGACGGCGCGGGAGTGGTGATAACCGCGGCCGATGTCCTGGAACCCCTCGGTATCAAGACCGAGGAGGGCTTTCCGGGCAGTGGATTCGAACCTGAGAGCGAGACCGGCAGGGCCGTGCTGGAACACCTCGCCTGCGAGACCCTTCACTTCGACCAGCTCCTGCGAAGGGTCGGCGTAGGCACAGCGGTCCTGCAGTCAGAGCTCCTCGCCCTGGAAATGGCGGGTGTGGTGGTCGGGCACCCGGGAAAGTACTACTCCCTGAGGAGGGCTATTCCCTGAGCCTTTCAAGTATGGCTGACGCGGTCTGCTCAGGTGTGAGCCCCGTTGTGTCGATGGGCCTCCCGATCGACAGGTAGTGTCCCCTCCTCGCCTTCATCAGTTCGATCAGATCTGCGTCCGACGTGGACAGAGGGCGTTCATCCGCTTCCCGGTGCATTCTCTCCAGAAGCGTTTCCACGGAGGCCGTGAGCGCTATCAGCCTTCCGTTCCCGATGACCAGCCGGAGGTTCCTTTCCCTCAGGAGACAACCACCTCCAAGGGCCGTGACCGAGACCGCGTAGTCCTGGATGGATTCCTCCAGCGCCCTGGACTCGAGGTCCCGGAAACCCTCCTCGCCAAGCTGCCTGAATATTTCGGGGACGGTCATCGAGACTTCCCTCTCCACCAGGCGGTCGAGGTCGATGAAGGCAACACCGAGCGCGGCTGCCAGGAATCTTCCCGCTTCGGACTTGCCGGAGCATGGAGGACCCGCAATGAAGATCCTGGAGGCGGTGAGTTCCATTCCCATCCGAAAACGATAATCGACCCCGGGCTTCGGGGACAGGGGCTCCGGGAAGATGGGCTTCCCGGAGCTTGGCAGCTTCCAGGAGCCCGGCAGGTTGACGGATCGGGCCGGTTGATGTATTGACTTCATCGTCCGTTGTCTCAACGGCCGTTGCCAAGGAGAGATAAATATCTCCCGCATTTCAAAGTCACCTGTACATGCGTGATCGGGGGTCGGTATGACCAAGGACGAGCTTGCCGGGGAAGTGGCGGAGAGGACCGGGGTCAGCAGGAAGGTCGCCAGAACGGTCCTGGCGGCTCTGCTCGACACTATCACCGAGCAGCTCTGCAGCGGTGAGAACATCTACTTCAGGGGCTTCGGATGCTTCGAGACCAGGGAGGGCAAGAAGAGGCGCGCCCGGGATCCCCAGGGAGAGGGCCTCATAGACATCCCTCCCAGGATAAGGCCTGTTTTCCGGCCCTACAAAGACCTCAAGGAAGTCGTCCAGGAAAATCTCGGCAGGAGGGTCGCCGTGGACTTCCTCTGCCTCAGCGCGAAGAATGCCGGGAAGGTGTCCGTTGTGGGCAAGTTCAACGGCTGGAACGAGGACAGGAACCCCATGCAACGGCTCCCCGACGGCAGCTGGGTCGGAGAGATACAGGCCGTTTCCGGTCAGACCCTGAGGTACCAGTACTGGATCGACGGAGCGCTGGAAAGAGATCCGGCATTCCCGTCCGACAAGCACGGTGTTACCATGAGGCAGATCTGATGGCCGAGAGGAGAAGGCGTGCGACGGTGCGCAGCTCCCGCAGGGGCGGCCCGGGCAGGGCCAGGAATTTTCTTCTTGTCACGGTCATCTTCCTCGGTGCGGCCACGGCGGTGGTGCTGGCGGTTCCGGCTCCGGGATTCGCCGGGTCGGTGCGCCGATTCCTGCTTGACAGGCTGGGTCTGCTTTCCGTCCTTGTACCCCTTTTCCTTCTGCAGACGGGGGCGATGCTGCTTAATCTGAGGTTCAGAAGGTCCGGCTTCAGAGTGCTCTCGGGAATAACCGTCACGGGTTACTTCTTCGCCGCCGCCCTGGATTTCGTGGTCAGCATGCGGTCGCCCGGATTCCATAACCTCCCGGGAGGCTCGGTAGCCGGTGGTATAGGGGACCTGCTGGCCCCCGTCACCGGCGCCCCCATAACCTTCCTCATCCTGTTCACGGCCTTCACTGCCTCCCTGGTGGCATTCACCGGGTGGGACATCGGAGGCGACTTCCAGTCACTGGCCGACAGACTGCAGGGGCTTTTCGAGAGGAAGGGGAAGAAAGGCGGCGGGAGGAAGCCCGGCGACGCCCCGAAGGAGAAGAACTCAGGTCCCAATGCCTGGTCCAGGGACAAGACCGAGGAACCGGTCGCCGAGATACCTTTCCAGTCCGGATCCCCGGGAACGCCGGCGGTCCCCTCCGCAGGGAAGACCTCTCCTCCCGTCCCGGAGACGGGAAGGATAAGGGTCAGTCCCCAGGGGATATCCGGAGGTCTCCCCAGGAGGGCGGAGGACACGGGGGATCCTGACGGCTACATGCCGCCTCCTCTGTCCTGCCTCGACATGCCTGACGAGAAGGCAAGGGTAAGGATGACCCAGGACAAACTGGACGATCTCGCGGACCTCCTTGTGGAGAAGCTGATGGATTTCGGTATCGAGTGCACCGTTTCCGCCACATGCCCCGGACCTGTCATAACGAGGTTCGAGGTGGAACCGGGCCCGGGTATAAAGGTGAACAGGTTCGTCGCCCTCTCCGACGACCTGGCACTGGCGCTAAAGGCGAAGCGGATAAGGATACTGGCGCCTGTTCCTGGAAAGGGCGCGGTTGGGATCGAGGTTCCCAACCCGTATCCTGAGACCGTCTACCTCAGGGAGGTGATAGACAGGGTCTCCGGCGAGGAGTTGCCCATCGCACTGGGCAAGAAGATAGAGGGTGAGCCCTTCGTTGCCGACATTACCGCGATGCCCCACCTCCTCATCGCCGGGGCCACGGGTTCCGGCAAGAGCGTATGCATGCATTCCATAATAGCGTCCATGCTCCTCAGCAGGACCCCGTCGGAAGTCAGGTTCGCCATGATAGATCCCAAGATGCTGGAGCTTTCCATTTACGAGGGGATACCTCATCTCTGGGCCCCGGTGGTCATAGAGACGGAGAAATCCACCATGCTTCTGGAGGCCCTGGTCAGGGAGATGGAGAACCGCTACAAGAGGCTCTCGAGGATGGGTGTCCGGTCGATCCAGGAGTTCAACTCGAAGCTGACACCGGAGTCGGAGGACGAGCGGATCCCGTTCATAGTCCTCTTCATCGACGAGCTTGCAGACCTTATGGTGACGGTATCCAGGGACATAGAACCCGCCATATCGAGACTGGCCCACATGGCGCGGGCGGTGGGCATCCACATGGTCCTTGCGACACAGAGGCCGTCGGTGGATGTAATAACCGGTGTGATAAAGGCGAATTTTCCCTCCAGGATAGCGTTCAACGTCCAGTCCAAGACCGATTCCAGGACGATCCTGGACATGAACGGCGCCGAGAAGCTGCTGGGCAAGGGCGACATGCTCTTCCTTCCCACCACCTCGCCGGAACCGGTGAGGATACACGGCAGCTTCATATCCACGGAGGAGACGAGGACCATCGTCGAACACCTCAGGGACCAGCCGTCGATCCCTTACGAGTTCGATTTCCCCGATACGGGGGCAGGAATAATGGGGGGGGGCTCCGCGGTGGAGATAAACGATCCTCTGTTCGAGAAGGCCAGGGATGTCGTGGTCCTATCACAGCAGGGGTCTGTATCCATCATCCAGCGGAGGCTCCGCGTTGGTTATTCACGGGCCGCCAGCCTGATAGACATGCTTGAGCAGGCTGGTGTGGTGGGTCCTTTTCAGGGAAGCAAGGCCAGGGATGTGCTGGTCGGTCCCGACGAACTGGAGTGTGAGGTTGCCGATGAAGATGAATAGGTACCTGCGGGCCGTGCTGATCGCCGTAATGCTTCTGCTTCCCGGATGCGGCGGAGGCGGGGACGACTACGACCGGTCGGGGTATATGACCGGGGATACCGATGAGGCACTGTTCACCAGGGGATGCCAGGAGTACCTCAGGGGCAGCCTGACCGGTTCGAGGGAGACCTTCAACTCTCTCATATACAGGTTCCCTGATTCGCCGCTCAGAGGCGACGCACAGCTGGCGGTTCGCAAGATCGAGGCAGACCTCACCGGACAGGTTGTGGAGCCTGTGGAAGTGAACGGGGGCTCAAGGGTGTCGTTCCCCTCGGTGGCCATAGTCGGCACTCCCTCGGTGTTCTCCACCGTTACGCAGCTCGAGGCGCTTGTGTCATCAACAGGGTCGCAGCCGATAACTATCGAGGATCCCGGAGCTCCCGACGTCACTCTGGTCCTGTACCCGGAGGGGTACCTCGAACAGGCGAACCAGGTTTCGGATTCTCTCTCGGGCTGGCTCTCGTCCCACTCCTCCGTCCCCGTCCAGCCCGGCGGGGATATCATTTCCACCGTGGCCCCACAGCACGTCGGGGTGGTGATAGTGATAGGCTCCGACGCCTCCGTGAATCCCTTCGTCATCAGGGAACACTCCGTGGAACCCTGAGCCGGTTCAGGGCTACAAGTGGACGGTCTTCGGGACGCATCACTCGTTTGAAGGATAAGGACCGGTCCGTCAACCGGTTATGATTCAAACCGGTCCGTAGGGAGGATCATGATACAGCTTCTCGCACTTCTGGCAGCCGTCTCTTCCTCGCCCCTCTCGCCTCTGCTGGACAAGCTGAGCGATACCGGCTACATGACCGGTTCTTTCAGCCAGACCGACTTCTGGGCGCTTACGCTGGAGGAGGAGAGCTCCTCCGGGATCATGCACCTCGCTCTGCCGGACCTCTTCAGGCTCTCCTACTCGGACCCGGAAGGGTCCGAAACCGGTTTTGACGGTACCGTGCTCTATACCGTCGAGCCCGATCTGCGCCAGGTGATCATCTACCCGTCCAGGGAGCCGGAGAGCTTCCTTCATCTCCTTTCGCAGTGCGACGATTCCACCATCTGCAGGACGCTGGAGAGCGGGGAGGACAGTCTGCTCTTTGAACTGGAGGGTGATTTCGGTCAGGGCATACGCCTCATGGAGGTGGGTTTCACTCTGTCGGACAGTCTTCCCTTCCTTTTCTCCACCACGGATTACAACGGCAACACGACCACCTACAGGCTCCGGGACCTTGTCACGTCAGCGGACTGTCCTGACGGTGTATTCAGCTTCTCGGCCCCCGACGGGTACGAGATCATCGACCCGGAGGGGATGTAGCTTGAGAAAAGCCTGCATCCATACACTGGGATGCCCCAAGAACGAAGCGGATTCGGATTCGTTCGCCGCCTGCCTTGCTGCAGCCGGTTGGCTTATCACCGATGACCCGGGATCCGCCGACCTGCTTCTGCTTAACACATGCGCTTTTATCAGCCCCGCGGTGGACGAATCCCTGGAAGCCATGGAGCAGGCCGTGGAATGGAAGGCGTCCGGGACCGGAAGACGGATCGTCCTGGCAGGATGCCTGCCCGGGAGGTTCGCGGACGACGGTTCGGGAGGGCTTGAGGATTTCGACCTCATAATAGGCCCCGCCGACACCCGGGGGCTTCTCTCCTACCTCGGCCCGTCTGCGGGAGCATCCCGGCCCATTTTGGAAAACCGCCACTTCCGGTACCTGAAGGTGTCCGAGGGATGCTCCAACAACTGCTCATACTGCACGATACCGCTGATCAGGGGACCCAGGAGGGACAGGACCGCGGAGGAAATACTGCTCGACGCTGATACACTGGCAGTGCAGGGAGCTGCGGAGATAGGCCTGGTCGGACAGGACACCGGCGCCTGGTCGTCCGGGGAGGGGGGAGTATCGCGTTTGCTCGAAGTACTCTCGGGAAGGTACCCCGGAACGTGGTTCAGGCTTTACTACGTGCACCCCTCTCACATGTTGCCCGATTTTCTCGACCTTGTCCGAAATCACCGCAATATCATGCCCTACATTGATATGCCCATCCAGCACTTCTCGGACAGGATCCTGTCGAGGATGGGAAGGGGGTATACCGGCCGGGATCTGGAGAGGATGTTCTCGGAGTTCGACCGGTTCGAGACACCCCTTGCCGTCAGGACTACCGTCATCGCAGGGTATCCCGGCGAGACGGAAACGGATTTTCAGATGCTTGAGGATTTCCTGGCCAGGCACAGCTGCATAAGGACCGTGGCCGCCTTTCCCTACTGGCCCGAGGAGGGTACCCGTGAGTTCGAGAGAAAGGATCCCGGAGAGACGGTGCAGGACGGAACGGTCCAGTCCAGGCTGTCACGGATAGGGGATGTGGCCGACCTTCACTACCTTCAGTGGGGAGATCTTCTGGAGGAAATGGAGCTGGACGTCATGGCAGATTCCCCCGGGCTGGGCCATACCGTGTTCGATGCTCCGGAGGTGGACGGGGCCTGCAGTCTGGACAGGTATGTCGCTCCGGGTACCGTTGTCAGGTGCAGAATAATCGGTTCCCTGGGACCCGACCTTATCGCCGAGGTGGTCTGATGAGGGGATTGGCGCAAACGTCCCTCGTTTTTATCTTTGTTACTGCGATCGCGCTTTCGAAGCCCGGGATCCATTCCGGCCGGGCACGGGAGTTGAACCGTTTTCTATTGAGAAGGATGAAACATGCATATCATTCTGATGACCGCGATAATCGCCCTGGTCCCCACCAATATGGAACTGGCGGAGGACGCCCTGGAGATGTCTCTCATGGAGCTGCCGGCCCAGCTGTCGGCCTACGGCGTCGAGGATGTCTGTGTGGAGATGACAGGGGAGCATTCAGGCGACTGGTTCATCAAGCAGACGGTGGTGTCCGTACTGCATGAAAGCGGGTTCACAGTCCTTGACCGCGATGTCTCAGATGGTTCCGGCATTGTGCTCAGGATCCGCCCCATGGAGCTCGTAGTGGAGTACGGCGATGTGAGCAGGCCGTGGATCGTGGGAAGCAAGCGGGTGGAGAGGATCGCCAAGTGCGAGCTGATGGTCACCCTCCTTGACCATGCGGGCGAGATCCTCATGAGCGTGAGGACCAGCGGCATGGAACAGGATGTTGTATCCTGGTCGGATGCCGAGATCCTTGGGGGCTCCTCCGAATGGGACTGGCTCTCGGGAGAGCTTCCCGAGAACAGGGGAGGCGGCATACTGGAGCCCATAGTAGTCACCGGCGTGGTGGCCAGCCTGGTCTACCTCTTCTATTCCAGCAGAGCAGAGTAGAAAGCCATCGTGCTCCGTTTTTCGGCCCCTGTCATGGCACTGGCGGCGGTTTACCTTGTTTCGGGGTGCGGGGGACGGGACGGGTCCGGCAGTGCAGCCGACGAAGCCAGGCTCCTGAGGAGTTCCGGCAACTACGTACAGGCCCTCATGCTCTTCGAGGAGGCCGTTGCCATGGGGGACAGCCAGCCTCTCCTGCTGCTGGATTACGCCGAGACGGCGGTGCTGGCTGCCCAGTCCGAGAGGAGCACCCAGTACAGGCAGAAGGCCAGGGAGGCGGTGGAACTCCTCTCGTCCAATCCCGGGGAAGTGGATCCGAGGGAGATAGGGGAGCTCTGGAGGAGGCTGGCCTGGGAGATGGCCAGGAACGCCGATTCTCTGCAGGCGTTCAACTGCCTCGAAAGGGCGCTGGAGTTCAACATACAGGACATATTCGAATCCGAATGGCTCTTCAGGGGCACTTTCGCAGGGAACCACCTCGAGCTTCTCGCCCGGATACCGGACAGTATCGCCGGGTCCGCCGCGGCTGACAGCATCCTGACCTCTTCCGCCGAAAGGTACCTTGTCGAGCTGGACAGGATACCGCGGTCGCGCACTGACCTCAGGGAGTCCATACTCCGCGCCAAGTCGTCGCTGCTCCCCTACACCGGACGAAGGGACGACGAACTCGCGGTGCTTACGGAACTTGACAGGCTCGGCGGGATAGAACCCGATATGCGGCTCCGAAGGATCGATCTCCTGCTTGAAGCGGCCGAGAAGGACATGGCCGAGGACAGGAGAACACTTGCCAGGCAGAAGCTGCTGGAGGTCTGGGATTCCAATTTCTCAGGCGAAAGGATAGAGGCAGCCTACATGCTGGGGCTGATGGAGGAGGAGGGTGGCAACATAGAGAACGCCCTCATGTGGTACAGACGGGCGTGTTCCGTCTCGCCCGGCTCTTCCTCCCAGGCGGCCCTTGCCGCCGCTGCCAGAAGGGATTCGCTTACTTACGACCACCCCGAGGATGGAGTGCATTATCCGAATGAACCTTAAAACAGCCACGACAACGGCGATGGTCATACTGGCCGCCGCCTGCGGGAGGAACTACGACACCAGGGGAATGAGCCTGGAACAGCTGGAGGAGATCGCCGACCAGACCTTCCTGGATGAGGATTACAACGATGCATCACGCCTCTACACGGAACTGATGTTCACATTCCCCGGCTCTGCCCGGATGGACTTCTACTATTACAGGCTCGGAATGTCGGAATCCGGCAACAGGCTGTGGGCCGACGCTCTGTTCTACTTCGACAGGGTACAGAACGAATTCCCCAGGAGCCAGTGGGCCGATGACTGCTCCTTTCAGTCAGCCGTTGTATGGTGGGCCCAGCGTCACGACTTCAGAAAGGACCTGACACCGGTCATAAACTGCCGTGATCAGCTGGAGAGCTTCTTCGACCGTTACCCGGGGTCAGTTCTTTCGGAGCAGGCCGACGACCTCATGGAGGATGTAGACGATTACATGGCAAGGAGAGCTCTGTTCACGGGGCTGTTCTACGCCAGGAGGGAGAGGTTCGACGCCTCGCTCCTGTACCTGAGGGAAGCCCTGAACGATTACGGTGAGACGGACTGTCTGGCGGACGTTCTCATTGCCCTGGGAGACGTCTACGCAGCGAAGGGGAACACCTTCACAGCAAGGGAGTTCTACCAGAGGGCCGTCGACCAGTGCGAGCTCAGCAGCGATCAGCTGGATGATGTCCAGTCGAAACTCGGTGAACTGTGAGATGACGGGACTCCTGGGCGGGACATTCGACCCACCCCATTACGGCCACCTTATCCTGGCTATGGAAGCATTCTTCAGGTTCGATCTGGACCGTGTCCTTCTGGTGCCTTCCAGGTTCCCGCCCCATAAGACGGGGCGGACAGTCACACCATTCCTTCACCGCTTCAGGATGACCGAGCTGGCGACGGAAGGAGCCCCGGAGCTTGCCGCTTCAGACCTGGAGCCTCCCGAGGGTCCGTCCTGGACCGTGAATCTTCTGCAGAAACTGAAGGGGGAGGGTCTGGAGATCTGCTTCATCATGGGAATGGACAGCCTGCGTGAGCTTCACACCTGGAAGGATCCGGGCGGGATCTCCAGAATGGCCAGGATGGTGGCCGGGACCAGGCCCGGGTTTGACGGCGATCCCGTTTCGCAGGAGTTCCGGAACATGGTGGAGACGTTCTCCATCCCGGCTGTTGATATATCCTCGAGCCAGCTCAGGAACAGGTTTGCGGAAGGACTGAATACCCGCTATCTTCTACCGGAGACCGTAAGGGACTACATCAGGGAGAACGATCTTTATGCCTGAGGAAAAGGCCGTTGACAAACTGCTGAGAGCAGTTCTCGATGAAGACGTGAGCGATATCCACTTCAAGGTGGGCAGCACGCCCATCATACGGAAGTCAGGTTCCATAGTGCACGTGGAGGAGTTCTCCGTCATGAAGACGGAACATCTCCGCAGGATCATCATGGAAATGCTGAACGAGAGGCAGGCGGAGAAATTCGCCAACGGAGAGGAGCTGGACCTCGGCTACGCACTTCAGGGCAGCGCGAGGTTCAGGGTCAACATCTACCATCAGCGGGGAACTCCGGCCATGGTAATGAGGCGGATACCCTTCGAGGTCCCGGATGTGGATGAACTGGGGCTTCCGGAAGTGGTCAAGAAGATCTCCATGGAGCACAGGGGGCTCATACTTGTCACTGGAGCCACCGGGACAGGCAAATCCACCACCATAGCGGCCATGATAAACTATATCAACCAGAACCGTACCACTCATATAGTCACCATAGAGGATCCCATTGAGTTCCTCCATCGGGACAGCAGATCCACCATCTGCCAGAGGGAGGTGGGCATCGACACGAAGGACTGGGCCTCGGGCCTCAAGTCCGTATTCCGTCAGGATCCCGATGTCATCCTCATAGGTGAGATGAGGGACATCACATCCATCTCCACGGCTCTGACCGGAGCCGAGACCGGCCACCTGGTGCTGAGCACACTGCACACCACCAACGCCATCGAGACGATTTCCAGGATCATTGACGTGTTCCCGTCGGAGCAGCAGCACCTGGTCCGGCTGCAGCTGGGCCAGCTGCTCTGCGGTGTGATATCCCAGAGGCTGCTTCCGGCCAAGGACGATGTCAGCAAGCGGGTACTGGCCGCCGAGGTGCTGGTGCAGTCATCCACCGTTTCCGAATGCATAATACACCCCGACAAGACCTACCTCCTCACCGAGACCATGGAGAAGAGCTACAGCCAGTACGGAATGCAGACATTCGACATGGCGGTGTACAATCTGATCGTGAACGACAAGATAGATAGAGATACGGCTCTTGCTGCAGCATCGAATCCCACGAAGCTCGACCTGAAGCTCAAGGGAATAGATACTGCTTCGGACTGGAGGATGGACTGATGATCGCGTATTGGGTCGATGCGACGGTGAACGTTGTCCCGCTGGTGATAACCGGGGGCGCTGTGCTGCTCATACTTGGGCTCATCCAGCTGTTCCTCGGTCTCAAGGCCCAGAGATCCCCCGGGGTCACCGGGGAAAGGGCTATGATAGGCGAGACCGGTGTTGTCAGGAAAGCCGCCGGATTCAGGCAGCGATGCATAGTCGAGATAAGGGGTGAACTGTGGTGGTGCGTCCCGGCCGCTGCAGGGACCGTACTCGGCGAGGGAGCCACCGTGAAGGTGGTGGACATCACCGCGGATTCCATGATACTGAAAGTTGACACAGTGGAATAAGGGATACCGGGAAGAAGAGAAGAAGGGAGTCGCAATGGGGCCGGGAATCATAGTCGTGCTGGTGATCCTGTTCATTTTCCTGCTTTCGGCGCTGAAGGTGCTCAAGGAATATCAGAGGGGCGTCATATTCAGGCTGGGTAAGGTAATAGGGCTCAAGGGACCAGGGCTCATCATCGTCTGGCCCATGATAGATAACATCAGGCGGGTGGACCTCAGGGTGGTCACCATGGACGTGCCCCCGCAGGATATCATTACACGGGACAACGTGTCCGTGAGGGTGAACGCCGTTGTCTACTTCAGGGTCGTTGATCCCAGGAGCGCCATTCTCGAGGTCGAGAACTACATCTACGCGACGAGCCAGCTTGCCCAGACCACCCTCAGGAGCGTACTGGGCGAAGCTTCCCTTGACCAGCTCCTCTCCCAGAGGGACGAGATCAACGCCAAGCTCCAGGACATACTCGACAGGATGACCGACCCTTGGGGCATCAAGGTCAGCACCGTGGAGGTCAAGCATGTGGACCTTCCCGAGGACATGCAGAGGGTCATGGCAAGGCAGGCCGAGGCGGAGAGGGACAGGAGGGCCAAGATAATCAGGTCCGATGCCGAGTTCCAGGCCGCCCAGAAGCTGGCCGACGCCGCGGACATCATAGACGCCCACCCGGTGGCCCTGCAGCTTCGTTACATGCAGACGCTCTCCGAGATAGCCGTAGAGAACAATTCCACCACCATATTCCCGCTTCCCATCGAGCTGCTCAAGCCCTTCCTCAGGAAGCTCGAAGACGGACAGGGGTAGCCGGCCGTGTTCGGAGGGGCGATAACCGCTCTGGCCACTCCCTTCAGGAACGGGTCGGTGGACGACCAGGCCATCGCCAGGATGGTCAACCGGCAGATCGAGAGGAACATAGACGGACTCCTGGCATGCGGATGCACCGGTGAGGCCGCTACCCTGACAACGGCGGAGCACCTCCATGTGATAGAGCAGGTGCTGGAAGCCGCAGGTGGAAGGGTACCGGTGATTGCCGGGACCGGAAAGAACGACACCGCCGCCTCCATCCGGCTTTCGAAGGATGCGGAGGCGATGGGAGTGGACGGTGTGCTCCTGATAACGCCCTACTACAACAAGCCCACGCCAAGGGGTCAGATAGAGCACTACACCGCCGTGGCGGACGCCGTCGACTGCCCCGTCATCCTGTACAATGTACCAGGGAGGACCGGAACGGACATGCTGCCGGAGACTGTGGCGCGTCTCTCACGGCACCCCAGGATAGTAGCCATCAAGGATGCCTCCGGTTCAGCCGAGAGGGTCACCGCGATCCGGGAGCTGTGCGATATAACGATCCTAAGCGGCGACGACGCCATAGCGATGGCGCAGATAGCCCTTGGAGCGGAGGGTGTGATCTCGGTGATTTCCAACGTAGCCCCCGGAGAGATGGCCAGGCTGGTCTCCCTGACTGCCGAAGGAAAGCTGGCTGACGCACGGGAACTTCAGAACAGGCTCTACCCGGTCATGAAGGCGATGTTCCTCGAGACCAATCCCATCCCTGTCAAGAAAGCGCTTTCCCTGATGGGTCTCTGCACCGACGAGATGAGGCTGCCTCTGGTGAGCATGTCCGACGAGCTGGTGCCGAGGCTCGAACAGGCGATGAAGAAGGCCGGGCTTCTGGGATGAGATTGTGCGTCTTCGGCAGCGAAGGCAGGATGGGCAGGCTGATAAGGGATGAGGCCGGCGATTCTGTGGTGGCCTGCTACGACAGGGTACCCCCGGGTACCCCGCCCGAGGTCCGGCTGCCGGACGACGTGGATGTGATCCTGGATTTCTCGCTCCCTTCAGCATGGGGCGATCTGGACCTGCTGATGTCTCCCTCCCGGGCAGCCCTGGTCACCGGAACAACCGGTCTCGGTCCGTCTCACATGGAGATGCTTGACAGATGGGCCGGAGAGAGGGCCGTTTTTGCTTCCGCGAACATGAGCCGGGGAATCTACGTCCTCGGAAGACTCCTGGAGCTTGCCGGAAGGATGCTGTCCCGGGATTTCTCCCTCGAGGTGGTGGAGATCCACCATGGCGGGAAGGTGGACAGTCCCAGCGGCACCGCTCTTAAACTTGCTGATATCTGGGAGAGCTTTGCGGGACAGGGCGTCAGGACGATGGGAAGGTCGGGATCCGTGGGGCCGCGGAAGCCGGTTGAGATAGGCATGCACTCCCTGCGGGGAGGGGATGTGGCCGGCGAGCACCAGCTTCATCTCCTCGGCGAAGGTGAGCGTCTGGTCCTCACCCACATGATCACGGGGAGGAGGACCCTGGCCCTCGGTGCCCTCAGGGCGGCCGAGTTCCTCATCGGGAAGGAGCCGGGGCTGTATTCCATGGATGATCTGATGAACGGTGACCGGAAGTGACAATGGTCCGCAGACCGGCGGTTGCGGGAATGTTCTATCCGGCACGGAGGGATGATCTGGAGAGGGTGGTCAGGACCTTCATCGAAGGGTCAGGCATGTCTCCCGATGATTCCGTCACCGGCCTGGTAAGCCCCCACGCGGGGTACGTTTACTCCGGTGCGGTGGCCGGTGCCGCCTACGCGAGCGCCCCGGACGATGTGGAGACGGTGGTTGTCCTGGCCCCTCCCCACCGTTTCCCCGTGAGAGGGGCGTCAGTCTTCGACGGCGATGGATACGCGACTCCCCTGGGGGAGGCGCCGGTGAACAGGTCCATCACCGAAGCCCTGCTGAAGGCGGGGTATTCATTCCAGCCAGAGGCTCACATGAGCGAGCATTCAGCCGAGGTCCAGGTACCATTCATCCAGGTGAGGTGGTCCGGTGTCCGGATAGCCGTGATACTCCAGGGAGACTCATCCCCTGAATTCTCCAGGGAGCTGGCCGGGGCCGTCGCAGGATCATGCGAGCACACGGGCCGTCTTCTGGTGGTTGCCTCCAGCGATCTCTCCCACTACCATTCACTGAGAGTGGCCAGGGAGAAGGACAGGATGATGATAGAGGCCTTCAAATCCGGCGATCCTTCCAGAATGGAGGATGCCGCTGCCGCAGGAGGCGAGGCCTGTGGAAAGGGACCCATCATCACCCTCATGCATTATGCGCACATGAAGGGATGCTCCAGGTTCGGCGAGATAAGATGGACGACCTCCGCCGACGCAAGCGGCGACAGCAGTTCGGTGGTGGGCTACTTCGCCGGATACTGCGGAGACGGAGGTGGATGCCCGTCATGACATCACAGCAGAGGGAGGATCTCCTCAAGCTGGCGAGGAGCGCGGTGATGGCCGCGGCATCGGGGCAGCCGCTGCCGGAGGAACCGGAAGACGAAGCTTTCCGGTGCAGGAGGGGGGCCTTCGTGACACTGAAGAAGGACGGCTCCCTAAGGGGGTGCATAGGTCATTTCACCGGTACCGGTTCACTCGGCAGGACCATTGTCGACATGGCCGCTTCGGCGGCGGTGAACGATCCCAGGTTTTCCCCTGTGCGTCCATGGGAAGTGGAGGGTCTATCCATCGACATATCCATACTGAGCCCCCTGGAACCCGCCGTTCCGGAGGACGTGGTCCCCGGGACCCACGGCCTTTACATAAAGCTCGGTTTCAGGTCCGGCACACTCCTGCCCCAGGTGGCCGCGGAGGAGGGATGGGACCGCGGGACATTCCTTGCCCATACCTGTCTCAAGGCGGGTCTTCCCCCCGACAGCTGGAAGAGGGACGATGTAGAGATATACACATACACTGCTGAAGTGTTCGGCGAAGAAGAGGAAGGAGCTTACGGTAAATGAAATATCTTCTTATCCTGGCCGCTGTCCTGATGATGGGCTGCAAGATGCCCGGTGTCGGCGAACTGGAGGAGAGGGTGGACGAACTTGAATCCACCACCGTCTACGATGATTCCGACCTTGTCGACAGGGTTGAATACGTCGAGAACGAGATCGTGATTATTGACCAGAGGGTCACGTCGCTGGAAATGGGCGAGGTGGCTCAGATCCCGGAGATGCCGGAACAGGGGAGGCCTCCGGTTCAGGAAGAGGGACCCGATACCACGCCGGTCGAACAGCGGGTCCCGGCCATGGAGGACATTCCCGGTCTGCTTGAACACCTCGATGGAATGGAATCCGCCTTCTTCGACAGCATGACGGTGCTTGACGTTTCACTGGCCGACCTGTACGCCACGGTGGAGGATCTGAGTTTCGCCGTGGACAGTCTCACCATGGGTATGGACAGCCTCTCCATCGAGAACGATTCCCTCAAGGTCCGGATGGAGGAACTGGAGGAGACGGTTCAGGATCTCAGCTATACGGTGAGCACCCTCAGGACATCCTCTACATCCTCCACTACGTC
Source organism: Candidatus Fermentibacteraceae bacterium (assembly GCA_016936235.1). Taxonomy (GTDB): domain Bacteria; phylum Fermentibacterota; class Fermentibacteria; order Fermentibacterales; family JCC-6; genus Aegiribacteria. Next base: position 28,396 of record JAFGPK010000070.1, read on the forward strand.
CACCGGCGGCAGGGGCACCACTTCCTCCTCCACCGGCGGCAGGGGCAGCACCAGCAGCACTACCAGCTCAACAGGGGGCAGATGATCCGATCCCTGAAAAGGCGGGGCGGTGGCGGGCCCGGTGCCCGCCACCGCCTTCCCCGGAACACACTGTCTATTCGGCGCTGAAAACCACTCTGTAATACCTTTTCTTGCCTGCCCTGAGAAGAAGGCTGTCCGGCGTCGTATCAGGGTCAAGGCACTCAAGCGGGTCCTCCACGCGACCGCTGTCTATGTAAAGTCCCCCCTGGCCCGCAAGCCTTCTCACTTCGCTCCTGGTGTCGCAAAGGCCGGTCTTCACGAAGAGGTCGAGACATGTCACACCTTCCCGCAGGATGGAGCGGGGCAGCTGGAGGCTGGGAACCTCGTCATGTGATCCCTCGCCCTCGAACAGGGACCTTGAAGCTTTCTGCGCCCTGATTGCCTCCTCCATGCCGTGAGTGATTGCAGTGGCTTCCACGGCGAGTCTCTCCTTCACGCTCCTCAGATCGGCCCCCTTCAGGAGGGAAAGCTCGTCTATCTCCTCCATGGGCATGAAAGTGTAGAGCTTCATGAAGTAGACGGCGTCCTTGTCATCCACGTTTATCCAGAACTGATAGTAGTCGTAGGGGCTGGTCAGGCGAGGATCCAGCCAGACGGCGCCTCCGGCCTGTGTCTTGCTCATCTTCTCCCCGGACGCGGTAGTGACCAGGGGACAGGTGAACCCCCAGGTCTCCTTGCCCTCGGATCGTCTGATAAGGTCGATACCGGCCACTATATTGCCCCACTGGTCCGACCCGCCTATCTGCAGGACGCAGTCGAACTCGCGGAACAGGTGAAGGAAATCGTATGCCTGAAGCAGACTGTAGCTGAACTCGAGGAAGGAGATGCCGGTCTCCAGCCGCAGCCTCACTGATTCCGCCGAAAGCATCCTGTTGACGCTGAAATGGCGCCCCACATCCCTGAGGAACTCGAGGTGGTTCAGTCCCGAGAGCCAGTCCCAGTTGTCAAGCATGATGGCTCCGTTGTCCCGGGATTCGAAATCAAGGAACCTGCCCAGCTGCCTCCTCAGGGATCCTGCCCATCCGGCCACGGTGTTCATGGACTCGAAAGTCCTCTCGGTGCTTCTTCCCGAGGGATCGCCCACCAGGGCTGTGCCTCCCCCCACGACGATGATGGGCCTGTGGCCCCCATCCTGAAGATGGCGCGCTATCATGAGGGGCACGAGGTGCCCCAGGTGAAGGCTTTCGGCGGTTGCGTCGAATCCGATGTAGAAACTCAATGGAGGTCCGTCCAGGAGTTCAGAAAGCTTCTCCTCGGCCGTCATCTGGAAGATGAGACCCCTCTCGCTGAGTATTCTCAGTAGCTCCAAAACCTTGCTCCCTTCAACCTGAGACAACTGGCAGACAGCCTGTCAGGTGCTTATGTTCCCGTCTGTCGTAACAGGGAACATAATATCGGAGAGAATAATGGAAACCATCGAATTCGAACATCCGGTTGCCAGAAGCATACTGACGAAGCTGCGGGACAGGGACACGGGCTCCGACGAGTTTCGCAGGCTTGCGCACCGGCTGGGGTTCATGCTGGCGGTGGAGGCTACAAGGAACCTCTGCACGGCACCTCTCCCGGTCGAGACCCCCATGGAACCCACGCTGGGAGAGAAGACCGCGGAAAACCCCGTGCTGATGCCTGTCCTGAGGGCTGGACTGGGTATACTCGCCCCCTTTCAGGAGCTTCTGCCGGATTCCCCCGTGGCCTTCGTGGGACTCAGGAGGGATGAGAGCACAGGGGAAGCCGAGTGGCTCTACGATTCCGTTCCCGACCTGTCAGGCAGGCACGTCATCATACTCGATCCAATGCTGGCCACTGCCGGAACCGCCAGGGCCGTTATCGATTATGTTATCAGGATGGGGGCGGAGGAGATAACGCTGGTCAGCGTGGTTGCAGCCCCCGAGGGTATATACAGGCTCGGTGAGTACGAGAACCTGACCGTGATAACGGTTTCCGTCGACAGGGAACTGGACGACAGCTGGTTCATACTCCCGGGCCTGGGAGATTTCGGGGACAGACTGTTCCAGTAGCATCTAAACCGGCATAGAACGGGGCTGCGGATGGACGGCAAGGGCTTATTCATAGCCGGAAGCGACATGAACGCAGGCAAGACAACCCTTAGTCTGGGGCTGATCTCCTGGCTGGAGGAGAACATCTCAGGCAGGGTGTCCTTCATGAAACCGCTGGGGCAGAAGACCATGCTCTTCGACGGCGAGTCGGTTGGCGAGGACACCTTCCTGGTCAGTAATTCCCTCGGCCTGGACATGCCCCTTCAGCACACGGCCCCTTTCACCATGTCCTCGGGTATGGCCCAGCAGTACCTTTCCGAGGGCAGGCCCTCCGACCTGGAAAAGCGTATCAGGAAGGCCTTCAGGTATCTCAGGTCCCATTCCGACCTGGTTGTGGTGGAGGGAACGGGACATCCCGGAGTGGGATCCGTGTTCGATCTCTGCAACGCCAGAGTAGCGGGCATCATGGACATTCCGGTCCTGATGGTCCTTGACGGGGGCATAGGAAAGACGATCGACAGGTTCACTCTGTGCAGCAGTCTGTTCCGCGAGTACTCCATACCCATACTGGGAGTCGTCATCAACAGGGTACTGCAGGACAGGATGGAGAAGGTCAAGGAGTATCTCGATCCCTGGTTCCGCCGCATGGGGATACCGGTTTTCGGGTACATACCCTTCGTGAACTCACTGGCCAGACCCTCCATAGGGATGCTGGGGCGCGAACTGGGATTCCAGGCCGACGAGTACAGGGGAAGCGGACCCGGTTCCTCCGCCGAGGGGTTCATTACCGGTTTCGGGAGCACTTCGGAGATACTGAAGGAGATCGGCGACAGCCCCAGGAGCGCACTTCTTTTGAGTTCACACAGGGAGGAGGTGCTTGACGCCATACTTGCCAGAAGGCTTTCCGGAAGCCTTGCCGAAGGGCCCGGGGCTATAGTCCTCTGCGGAGGTCCCCCCCAGGGAGACCCCAGGGTGGCGGATGGATGCAGGCAGCTGGGCATTCCCCTCTACGGTACGTCCAGAAGCGCGGGAGACTCGGTCTCGATACTCAACAGGAGAATCTTCAAGGTGGAGCCCGGTGAATCGATCAAGATCGGCGAGATAGTGAGGACCATAAAGAGCAGCGTGAATCTTCAGGCTGTCATCGATGCCCTGGCCACATGCCCTTCGGTACCCGGGAGGGGTGCTGAGAAGCCCGTATCCAGGCTGAGGTCGTGGTTCTCCCGGATCTTCCGGGGACGTTGACCTGGATGTCGGCATGAGATCCAGAATATTACTTATTTCCATATTCCTGCTGGCCCTGGGGGCCACTTTCCTCTTCAGGAAACCCCATTCCGCGGCAAGCGGAGGAGCCTGGCACTTCCAGAGACAGCTTGAGGCGCTCTCCATGTTCACTGATTCGCTGAATGCGATCCTGGCGGACACTCTGGAGATAAGGACCGCCAGCGTGGGCGAGGGGGGGACCCTGGGAGCGCTGCTTTTCGAGACAGGCATAGAGGGGTCCCGTTATCTGAGCTGCTGCGACCTCTTCATTGACAGCCTGGGCTGGACTTCGGTCAGGGTCGGGGATACTCTCGAGGCCATCTACGCCAGGGACACCCTCTGCGAAGTGAGGGGAAGGCCGAGGAACCGTCGCGGCTATTTCAGTATAGTGTTCGGAGATTCCGCGCGGCCGGTGGACTGGCGCTGGGTGCCCGAGGAGAATTACAGGAGGCTCAGGGCGGTGACCCTGGCAGTCACGAGTACGGTGTGGGAGAGCATTGACGACAGCGGAGTACCGCCCGATCTGACCCCAACGGGGCACATCGTCACGGCCAGGGACTCCATCCGTGAGGTCGCGTACATAAAGAACTTCGAGGACCAGCTGGCCAATAGGCTCTTCGTGTACGACATAGACTTCTATTACGACGTACAGCCGGGGGACAGCGTCTGGGTGCTTCTCGAGGAAGTGCGTTACCCCGGTTCCATGGAGACTTCCTTCAGCAGGATCGTGGCTGCCAAATACGATTTCGCTCTTGGAGGAATGACCGAAGCCATCCCGTTCTTCCATCGCCCCGACTCCCTGGCCCCGGGGGGCACGGTGGTGATACTGGACCATTACCACAGGGACGGGGCTTCTCTCCGGACAATGTTCATCAAGATGCCGGTTCCCTTCGGAAGGGTCAGCTCCGTTTACTCCGACTCCAGAATGCATCCGGTCCTCGGTTATACGAGGGCTCACAGGGGAATTGACTATGCAGCCCCCATGGGCACCGAGATCTATGCCGTGGGAGACGGGATAATCACTTTCCGAGGCTGGAGCGGTGGTTACGGCAACATAGTGAGGGTAAGGCACGCCAACGGGTACGAGACCGGATACGGACATATGAGCAGCTTCGCTTCGGGCCAGGAAGTCGGCTCATACGTGAGGCAGGGGGATGTCATTGGATTCATAGGCACCACAGGTCTTTCGACTGGTCCGCATGTGCACTTCGAGATGAAGCTCAACGGTGAGTACGTCAACCCGGCTACGGAGATCCTTCCTCCTGCCAATCCCCTGGAAGATCAGCAGCTGGAGCTTTTCCGGCTGCAGCTGCCGGTGCTGGAGAGCACTTGGGGCAGGATGACCGGAGGAAGCCTGCCGGCACCTCCTCCCGAAGACGAATAATCCTCATGGCGGACCGTGCCGGGATCGAACCTCCCGGGGGCTGGGTTAAGAACGAGTTCTTCTGGGACAGTGTGTTCTCCGAAATGCTTACCTCGCTCACCGCGCGGCGTCTGACCACGATCGGTGGTCTGTGCGGCTCCTCCATCTCGTTCGCGGCGGCGGCTGTTCACAGGCTGGCGGGGCCCACGGTGCTTGTCGCCCCTTCCGTATCACAGGCCGAGAGCATCAGGGACGACCTCAGGAGCATCCTCGGGGATGTCCTGTACTTCCCCGCTTACGAGACCCTGCCCTTCGAAGGTGAACCTGCCCATCCAGGAGTGATCTCCGACCGCGTCGAGTGCATGGCCGAGCTTAAATCCGGCAGCAGCAGGGGCATAATAGTCCTGCCGGCTTCGGCCCTTGTGAAGAAAGTCCCTCCACCTGAGAATTTCAGCTGCTTCAGGCTGTACCGGGGCATGAGGCTCTCCATCGACACCCTCGAGGCCTGGCTGCTGGCTGCTGGATATCTGAGGGAGGACGGAGTGTGGGAGCAGGCGAGGTGGGCCAGGAGGGGCGGCATAGTCGATGTGGGCACCTACGGCATGGAGAACCCTGTAAGGCTGGAGTTCTTCGGTGACGAACTGGAATCGCTCCGCTCCTTCGACCAGAGATCACAGAGGAGCATAAGGAACCTCGTCGAATGCCTCCTGCTGCCGGCCAGGGAGGTCATACTCACTCCCGAACACTGGAACAGGGCAATGGAAGTCGTACCCGAGGATCACCAGCTCAGCGAGAAGCTCTGGACCGCCAACGATTTCCCGGGTATCGAGCACTATCTTCCCATCTTCCTCGACAGGTGCGTCAGCATACTGGACTATGTGGGCGAGGACGGCACCGTCATTCTTTCCGATCCCGAAGGGATAATCGGGAACATGGAAGAAGCCATGACCTTCTACAGGGAAAGCTACGACCCGGGGAAGGTACCCTTCGGGTTCAGCAGGATCTTCTTCGGGATGGACGAGGTGAAGGGCTGTCTCGACAGTCGGGGCAGAGTGGTCCATTTCCTTCCGTTGCCCCGGGGAGAAGTCGATGTCCATTACAGGATCCTTCCCCAGATAAGCTTCACCGGACACAGGGGGGAGATGCTCAGGCAGTTCCGGGATTACCTGGGACAGGGCAGCAGGATATCCGTCCTGTGCGACTCCAGGGCGGAGGAGGAGACTTTTCTGGAGCTGGTGCCCGAGGACCTTGATCTGGATACGGAGGTACTCTCCATCTCCCAGGGCTTCAGGATGCCCGAACAGGGACTGGTGGTCATGGCGGAAAGGGGACTGCTCTCGGGGAGACGCAGACCCGAGAGGGTGAGAAGGTACAGGGGGGGAGAGGGCCTGGCTGATACGACGGAGATATCGCCGGGTGACCTTGTGGTTCACAGGCGGTACGGAATAGGGATGTTCACCGGACTGGAGCAGATAGAGACCTCCGGGACGATCCTTGACTGCCTGGCAATTGAGTACAGGGACGGCGACAGGCTTCTTGTCCCGATGCACGAGATAGGTTCGGTCCAGAAGTTCATGGCTCCTGACAGGGTAAGCCCCAGACTGGATAAGATCGGGGGGGATTCCTGGGACAGGCGAGTCTCGGCGGCGCGAAAGAAGGCCACGGAGATAGCAGGCAGGCTGGCTTCCCTTTACGCGCAGAGAAGGGCCATGAGCCGGGAACCTCTGGAACCCCCCGGACACCACGTGGCCGCCCTTGCCGAGAGCTTTCCCTACGAGGAGACCCAGGATCAGAAGAAGACCATAGAGAAGGTGATGCAGGACTTCAGAAGCGATTCCCCCATGGACAGGCTGGTTTGCGGCGACGTAGGCTACGGCAAGACGGAAGTTGCTATACGGGCTGCATTCAGGGCGGTGGATGCAGGACTGCAGGCTGCAGTGCTGGTTCCCACCACGGTACTCGCAGAACAGCATTACTTCACTTTCAGGGACAGGCTGGCGGAATTCCCGGCCAGGATAGACATGCTCAGCAGGTTCAGAACGCCGGCTGAACAGAAAAAGACCATAGGTGACCTGGCCCTTGGCGAGGTTGACGTGATAATCGGTACCCACAGGCTTCTCCAGAAGGATGTCCGCTTCCACAGACTGGGTCTTCTCGTGATAGACGAGGAACATCGTTTCGGCGTCCGCCAGAAGGAGTACCTCCGGGAACTGCGTACCGGTGTGGACACACTGGCCATGACCGCGACCCCTATTCCAAGGACCCTTCACATGGCTCTTTCAGGTTTCCGGGACATCTCCATCATCTCCACGCCCCCCAGGGACAGGTACCCCATTCACACCGAGCTGACGCCGTTCAATCCGGGCATCATCGCCAGAGCCGTGAAGAGGGAGCTGGAGAGGGATGGTCAGGTCTTTTTCGTCCATAACAGGATACAGTCCATAGAAGGGGTGAGGGAGAAGCTCCAGTCGCTGCTGCCCAGGGTCAGTATAGTGGTGGCCCACGGCAGGATGAACCCCAGGCAGCTTGAGAACGTCATGCATGATTTCATGGAGCACAGGTACGACGTTCTCCTCAGCACTTCGATAATCGAGTCCGGTCTCGATCTCCCAAGGGTGAACACCATGGTGATAGACAACGCCCACATGTTCGGTCTTGCCGACCTCTACCAGCTGAGGGGAAGAGTGGGTAGAAGCCATCATCAGGCCTACTGCTACCTGATAGTGCCGGAAGGGAAAAGGCTGAAGCCCGAGGCCGGGAACCGCCTTGACGCAATCAGGAGGTTCACCGAACTGGGTTCAGGCTGGAACATAGCCATGCGCGATCTCGAGATAAGGGGAGCCGGAGAACTGCTGGGAGCCTCGCAGCACGGTCAGATGGTCTCAATCGGCTATTCGCTCTTCGAAGAACTGATCAGGGAAGAGGCCGCTCAGCTCAAGGGAGTCGACAGGGGCGACATGTCCGATGTCCGGGTGGAGATACCGGGTGATTCTTACATACCTCCGTCCTATATCCCGGATGTATCCGAGAGGGTCCGCATATATCGCAGCTTCTGGAGAGCCGAGAGCGAGAGGGACATCGACGGGTGGACGGAGTATCTGAAGGACCGGTTCGGGGAGCCGGAGGATCCTGTGAGGAACACGGTCCTCCGGGCCAGGATGGGATACCTGGCACGGGAATCAGGTATGGAGGAGGTCGTTGTCAGCGGCTCGACGGGGAGGCTGGTCTTCAGACCCGGGGCGAGACTTTCCGATCCGCTTCCCGCCTCCGCCAAGGTCAGGGTGACCGCTGAGAAGACCGGTCGTGTAGTACTGGAAGTGGCCCTGAAGGGTCTGTCCGATCAGGAGAAGATCGCGAGGCTGCTGGATCTGATGAGGTTCCTGGCTCCGGTCTGATGAAGGCAAAGGTAGCTATCAAGGGGCTGCATCCCTTATATTTCTGGCCGGCCGGGGATTCCCGGTCGGAGTCATCCCGTCCCGTCCGTCTATGAAAGGAAGAGTCAATTGTCTTATTTCAAGTTCTCGTGGAGTTGCGTGATCGTTCCGTCGCTTCTGCTGTTTATCTCCTGCGGCGGCGAGGACCCCGGAATTCTCGCGAGGGGCAACGGAATACAGGTCACCGGGGATGATTTTCACCGGGAATTCGAGAGGCTGCTGCCGGACGATCAGGTGAGCGTACTGGAACCCGGCGGGAAGTTCGGCCTGGTGACCAGGCTGGCGTACCGGGAGATGCTCCTTGAAGAGGCCCGTGAGATGGAGCTGCCTGACATGGACAGGTGGATGGAGATATCCGAGGATGTATGGATGGCTCAGAAGTGGCTGGAGATGGAACTGGAAAGAATATACGACGCCGGACTGGACACCGCAGGCATTGACGGCATGATGTCCATTCTGGTGTCTGTCAGCGCGGTGCTGATGAAGGACAGCGCTCAGGCCATGGACGTCCTGGAAGAATGGAGGTCCGGTTCTCCTTCCCGACCCGCGGCCGGTATGGCCCTGGCCCCATGGAACCATGAAGGCTCAAGCTATTTCGAATTCAAAGGCAGCTTCTTCCTCCTCCATTCAGGCAACCCCGGTTTTGCCTCGGCCCTGATGGAACACGCCGGAGTCGGACCCGCGGCTATCCCTTATTTTGGAGCCTGGGCAGTATTCACCATTGACACTGTCCGTACAGCGGTACCCGAGTACAGCGTTCCTGCGGCGGCCAGGTACTACATAAGCTCCAGGCTGTCAGCGAAGAGGGAAGTGACGGTGCTCTCCGGGGCGGTGGCGCAGCTGGCGGAGCATATTGCGCTTACAGACGGAGAGTATTCCTTCATCGACCTCGAAGGGCTGGATCCCGACCTTGTTCTGGCGGTATTTCCCCGGGGCGGTTTGACCGCCGGGGATGTGATCGCCGATGCCCGTCTGGTGGATGATGATAACTTTTTCAACGGAGTCCCCGAGGATTTCCTTCCCTACCGGTTGCCGAGGCCCATGCTGGATCCCGAAGTGGACCTGTGGATCTACGTCGAGGGAATAGCGGAGATCATGAGGCAGGCGGATCTGGCCGCGGAGGATGGTGTTTCCTGGCCGGAGCCGGAGAGGGAACTGACCGTCACCGACCAGGTTCTCAAGTACCACGTCCTGGGCCGGGAGACGGAGGCTGACACGGCGGCGGCCATGGAGTTCTACCGCGAGAACTCACACCTTTACGATATTCCGGAACTGCGCTCCATAGAGGTGGCCTACGTTCCCTTCGACTGGATGCCCGAGGGCGAGGTCAGGACATTCGATGACCTTGAGAGGTACTACAGCCATACCGGCGAGGATGGTGTGCTCATACCCACGGATCCCTGTCCCATGGAGCTCTACGGTGGTTTCGGCGAAGCCGTGTTCAGTGCGCCGGAGAGCGTTTTCACCGGCCCGGTGCAGTATCCCGGAGACGAGGTGTTCGTCTTCTTCCGCGTGGTTGATGTCATTCCCGCCGGCATGGACGATCCTATGGTGATAATGCCCTTGCTAATGGAGGACTGCAGGCAGGCAATGGTCAGCAGACGCCTCGAGGACTATCTTCTGGAACTCTGGGATAGCTACAGTATAGAGATTGACAGCGGGCTGGTAAGAGAACTGGACCCATGGGAGTCCGGCTACTGAAGGCCCGCCTGCCGATAACGAGAACGGAATATTGGAGGATGATATGAGAATGGTCCTTTTAGCATCAGCGATGCTTGTCCTGCCTGGAACGGTATTCGCCCAGGTCCTTGCCACAGTCGACGATGCCCAGCTGACCTGGGATGATGTCCTTTACATGATAGGCGGTGAACAGAACGTACCGTACCTCGGGATAACTTCAGAGGCAAGCGCCGTTGAGGTCCTCCAGTCATGGGTGAGGGAGGAGATACTGGTTCGGGCCGCGAAAAGCTCCGGGCTGGAAACTGACCCGGAGGTACAGCATCTGCTGGAACAGGCTGAAAGGCAGATCCTCCTCGAGGCGTACATGTCGGAACTGGTCGCGGGACTCCAGCCTTCGCAGCTGGAGATAGAGAACTACGTCGACGAATGGCTCAGCACCTACCGGAAAAGCGCCCATGTAAGGCACATAGTGGTTGATAACCTCAACCTCGCCAATTCCATCCTTGCCAGGGTCAGGGCCGGCAGCGATTTCGCCTCCCTGGCCGAGGAATACTCCATGGGCCCCAGCTCAGCCAACGGAGGTGACCTTGGCTGGATCACCCGAGGACAGTCTGGTTTTATGGCCTTCGATGAGGCCGCATTCAGGCTTGGTGAGGGAGAGGTCAGCGATGTCGTGGAGACCGGTGCAGGGTATCACATCATCAAGGTGGTGGAAACGGAGCCTCTTTCTCCCGAGCCCACTCTGGATGAGATCAAGCAGGTGGTGGCCATGGAACTGACCCAGGTCATGCAGGAAGAAGCCATAATGGCCAAGGTGGAGGAGCTGGAGGTCAACCACGAGGTGAACCTCTACCCGGAAAGGCTCCTTGAACAGCTTTAGCGGTGACAGACGCCTGATATGGGCCGTCTGGGCACTGGCTGCGGTGGTGGCCGCCTCCACCGCCGCGGTACTCCTGGGCGCCGGCAGAAGGCTGGACGCAGTTCCGGTGATGGAGATACCGGAGGTGGATGAAGGTCCCGCCGACGGCATGGTCGCCGCCAGTGTCGGGGGTACCGCAATCTATCACGAGGATCTTGCCATGGTCGGGATAGACGATCCGTCGGTGCTGGGGGAATGGGTCGAAGACCAGCTCCTTGCCGACCTGGCAGTGGAAGCCGGCCTCGAGAACCCCCGCCGGAGCCGTCTGCTCCAGGAAAGGGTCAGACAGCTCTACCTGAGGGACGAGCTGCTATCCAGGACATACTCGAGGGTACCTTTCCCTGACAGCCTGGATGTGATGACGTTCATGCAGGCGGACAGTCCCGCCTACATGGTAGAGAGGCACTACTGGCAGATACTCGTGGCGGACGGTCAGCTGGCGGATTCGATCCATCAGAGGCTGTCACGGGGGGAGAATTTCCAGCTCACTGCGGAAAACCTGTCTCTGGGGCAGAAGGCCGGTATCGGGGGAGACCTGGGCTTCATGACCGCGGGTGAACTCATGGCATACGGAATCCCCAGGGACATGGCTCTGATTGAAGGTCTCGGCCGGCCGGTGGAGAGCTCCTACGGCTGGCATATTCTGATGGTCGACGAGGTGAGATCCCTGGAGGATACCGCGCGGGTGATGTGGGCCGTGGCCGACGATATGCACAGGCAGATGCTGCGGACCGCCAGGGACAGCCTTCTTGAACTCGCATCGCTGGAGAGGGATATCTACATCGATCCATCGCTGATTGACGGCGGTGCTCCGGAGACGGAAGTCAGCGGAACTACCCAGGGAAGAGGGACGCAATGAGCCTTATGATACTTGCCGCCCTTGTGGCGGGATTCGTCCCGCTGGAGAGAACGGTGGCCGTGGTGGAGGACAACCCCATTCTGCATTCACAGGTCATGGAGCTGCTGGCTGGAATGGGAATTGCACCCGAGGGTGATTTCGAAACGGTGTCCGGGACCCCCGGCTACCGGGAAGCTCTCCAGGAGCTGGTGGAGAACAGGCTGCTTGTCCAGGCCGGTATCGATGCCGGATACTACCCCGCTGACGAGGAGATACAGGCCCTGGTGACGGAGGAGTTGGAGAACAACCCCGATATGGCCTCCCTGGACCCGGTCTACCTTTCCCGCTATCTGGCGGAGAACCAGGCGGCGCAGGTATTCCTGGGAAGGAAGATTCAGGCGGCATTCTCCGAGATGCCCATGAGTCCCGAGACGTTCCTCGCCGCGAATGCGGACCTGGTGGAAGAGATCGTAATGCCCAGGGGAGTATCCTGGATCTACCTTCCCGTTCTCCCCTCCGGACCCGAATACCAGTCGGCGGTGGAGGAGTTGCTCGCGCTGAGGGCCAGGATAATGGCCGGCGAATCCTTCGAGGAACTGGCCATGGAATACTCCGACGACGGTTCAGCAGCCGGAGGCGGATACCTGGGGACCTTCGGCCCCGGGGAGATGACCTTCGCCTTCGAGGATGCCGCCTTCGCCCTGGAACCGGGCGAGGTAAGCCAGCCTGTGTCGACTCCGTTCGGTGTCCATCTCATCAGACTTGACAGCCGTGAGGACGACGGCAGGATATCCGCCAGCCATATACTCAGAGTGGTCCCGGTCGACAGTACGGACATTCAGGACACCGTCGTCGAAGCATGGGGGATCATGGGCGGGATCGAGACCGGAGAGCTCTCCTTCGAAGAAGCCGCATCCCTTTACAGCCTTGACAGGACCTCCGCCTCAAGTGGAGGGGACATGGGAGTGGTTCCCCTGAGATTATGGCTGCCGGCGGTAGCCCTCGGCATCGAAGACCTGGCTCCGGGCCGCTGCTCCGATCCCATCATCCTCGCGGAAGCAGGAGCCGTGGTCATAGTGCAGCTGCACGAGAATACGGGCCGGGTGGACTGGAGCTCCTACACCCCCGCTGAGCTGAACGGCCTTGTCCAGCAGGTGATCTATCAGGATACCTACTATGAGATGGTGGATTCGCTCATGGATGAGATACCCGTGGTCTTTCTCCTGGAAGATGATGGCGCAATTGAGGATTGACGTATTCCTGAAGCTTACGGGTATCTTCAGGACCCGCTCCTCCGCGGGCAAGGCGGCATCCGCAGGTTACGTATCCATGGATGGAAGGAAACTGAAGTCGTCCCATTCGGTTGGCAGAGGTGACGTCCTTCACATAGTGAAGCCCGACGGGACAGCCTTTTCCATACGCGTGGAGGAGATCCCGGAAAACCGCCAGGTATCCCGCAGGGACCGTCAGGAGTATTTCACTATCCTTGGAGACCCGGACTGATGGTGGTCTCCTTCCAGAACGTCAGCAGGTTCTACAACGACTGGCCGGCTCTCGAGAGGATAAACCTTCAGCTGGAACAGGGCGAATTCCTGGTGATCTCCGGGCCCAGCGGCGCCGGCAAGACTACACTCTTCAGACACATCTGGATGGGCGACCTGCCCAGTTCCGGCACCGTCGAAGTGGCCGGCTACAGTTCCGACCGGCTGAGCAGGAAGGAACTCCCGCTTCTCAGGAGGAAACTGGGAATAGTGTTCCAGGATTTCCGTCTGCTCCCCGAAAGGACCGTATACGATAACGTGGCACTTCCCCTGCAGGTAGCCGGAACATCCCCCAAGGCGGTCAGGAGGAGGGTCTTCTCCCTCCTGGCTGAGATGGAGCTCAACCACAGGAGAGGCTCCTACCCCCACGAGCTTTCAGGCGGCGAGCAGCAGCGAGTCGCCATTGCGAGGGCGATGGTCGCACATCCCGTGATACTCCTCGCCGACGAACCCACGGGCAACCTGGACCCGGAGGTTTCCAGGAAGGTCATAGAACTCCTGATGGAGATAAACAGGTCCGGGACAGCCGTGGTTCTCGCCACTCACGACCCCAGGCAGGTTCCCGCCGGTGTGGCCAGGTTCATGTATCTGGACAGGGGACACCTGGTGAATCCCAGCTCCTGGGACGGCTACGAGCAGCTGTGATACACCTCATCCGCAATGCGTTCCGCGAGGGTCTCATGAACATCAGGGGCAAGCTGGCCACCTTCCTCATCACGCTGCTCATGGTAAGTCTTTCGTTCATGGTCTTCGATATCTTCCTGGTGGTCTCCTGGAATCTCGGGACCGTACTCCGCAACGAGCAGGAGAACGTGGGGATAGAGATATTCCTGAAGGACACCGTAAGCGAGACTGATGCCGTGAACCTGGCGGACCTCGTTTCGGAGATGGAGGGCGTAAGGTCCGTCTATTACGTTTCTCCGCAGGAGGCCGAGGCCATCTTCAGGGCGGACATGCCCGAGCAGGCGGACCTCCTGGCGCTCCTTGGCCCCCAGTTCCACCTCCCGGCTTCCATTCAGGTCACGCTTCACCCCGAATACAGGACCTCAGAGAGGGTAGGCGGCGTGGCCAGGACGGTATCGGGAATGGACGGCGTGGATGACGTCATATACGGCAAGGAGTACCTTCCGGGACTGACAAGGGCGGTGGACATCCTGGAGAAGCTCGTCATCCTTGCCGGCCTTGTTCTGGCGGTGAGCCTCTCACTGGTGGTCGCGAATACCGTGAGGCTGGCCATAGCCAAGAGGGCGCTCACGGTTCAGATAATGAGTATAGTAGGGGCACCGGGATGGTTCGTTAGGATGCCCTTCATCGGAGAGGGGCTCGTAACGGGAACGGCGGGTTCAGCCGGAAGCCTGCTTCTGACTGGGGCTGTATCATGGATGCTTTCGTCCAGCGTGCCCCACCAGTTCCTTCCCGGAGACTGGATAGCCCTTGTGCTGGTCCTGGGCGCGGGCTCGGGAGCGGCTGGCAGCTGGATCGGGATGAGGTCGGGAGTCCCCAAGCCCCGGCGATAGGTTTTTCACTGCCGGAATTCAATGGCAAAGCATGTTGAACGACAGGAGTTGTTGTATGAAAAGTACCGTAATCGTACTGATGCTGATCACCGCCGCGGTCTTCGCCCAGAGCGGATCCCGCACCGAACCCGCCCCGATGGACCAGCAGACGGTGGAGGCCGCCCCGGCCGATGGACAGCCTGCCGCCTCCGGAGGCGCTGCGACCCAGACCACGGCCCAGGAGCCGCAGACCTGCATGGGCGGAGGGGGCATCATGAGCTTCGTTCCCATGATAGCCATAATCGCCATCTTCTACTTCCTTATGATACGTCCGCAGCAGAAACAGGCAAAGATGCTGAGGGAGATGAGGGACGCTCTGCAGAAGGATGACAGGGTCATTACCAGCGGAGGCATCCACGGGATAATAACCAATCTCAAGGGCGACGTGGTGACCGTAAGGATAGCCGAGGGCGTGAAGATAGACGTTGACAGGAACTCCCTTCAACTCGACAGCGTTGAGAAGGAAGCGGCCAGGTAGATCCCTGCCGCCCGAAAGGGGAATTTCACGCAAATGGGAAGGAAACTTCAGTATTACGGGTCGGAGATACTGAGGAACGTTTCAGGTGAAGTGGACATATCCGCAGGGATGGATTTTCTCCGTGACCTGGTCTCAGACATGAAGCAGATACTCCTCATGGAGAGAGGCCTGGGACTGGCGGCCCCGCAGGCCGGGGAGAATGTCAGGGTTTTCATACTCAATCCTGCCGAGCTGGACCTGAACGGGCATTCGGTCTTCATTAATCCTGAGGTCAGAGCCCACGGCCCAATGCAGAAGGACGAGGAGGGTTGCCTGAGCATCCCCGGTATCTTCGAATTGGTGCGCCGTCCGTCCATGGTCTCCGTACGGGCTGCGGACCTCGAGGGGGCCGAGTTCACTCTGGAACTGTCGGATTACGCGGCCAGGGCCGTTCAGCACGAGAAAGATCACCTCGACGGGGTGCTCTTCGTAGACAAGCTGAGTCCCATAAGAAAGAAGCTCGTCAGGAAACAGCTTGCCGATATCCGGCGGGAGTACGGCAGCGACCGCGGGATATTCTGAGTGAAGCCGCATCTGCGTATCGTCTTCTTCGGCACGTCATCCTTCGCCGTACCGGTGCTGGGGAGTCTCCTTGGATCGGTGCACCCGGTACTCTGCGTGGTCACCAGGCCTCCCATGCCGGCCGGGAGGGGAAGAAGCCTTACACAGCCCCCGGTATACCTCCACATAAGGGAGAACGCTCCCCGGGTGGATGTCCATCAGCCTGCGAAGCTCACCGAAGAGTTCATCGGCATCCTTGCTGAAATGGAGCCTGACGTGATGGTCACCGCGTCCTACGGCGCATGGCTGCCGGAGGGACTTCTCGGGATTCCGCGGCTCGGTGTCCTGAACGTCCACCCTTCGCTTCTCCCTCTCTACCGGGGAGCTTCGCCCGTGATAAGGGCGATACTGGACGGAAGGGAGGAGACGGGAGTCTCCTTCATGCTCACCGACTCCGGATGGGATACGGGTCCCGTGGTGGCCGTTTACCGGGAGTCCATACATCCCGACGATACCGCGGGAACACTGGAGGACAGGCTTGCCCGGCTTGCGGGCGACATGATCCTCCCGACGCTGGAAGGATATGACGGCGGCAGCCTCGAACCGGAGCCGCAGAAGGGGGAGCCCCTCTACGCGAAGAAGATAAGCGCCGGGGAAACCTGGCTGGACTGGAAATGCACCGCCCGTTCCCTTGAAAGAAAGGTCAGAGCCTTCCAGCCTTCTCCAGGCGCCAGGACATCCCACGGTGGAAGGCTGCTTAAGGTGATTGCCGCCTGCATCTCCAATGCCTCTGTCCCTCCCGGGGAGGTGGCGGTGGAAGGCGGCAGCCTCACCGTTGGCTGCGGAGACGGGGAATCACTGAGGATAATATCGCTCCAGCCGGCTTCCCGCGGCGTGATGACCGCGGAG
The DNA here is from genome assembly GCA_016936235.1 of Candidatus Fermentibacteraceae bacterium. Taxonomy (GTDB): domain Bacteria; phylum Fermentibacterota; class Fermentibacteria; order Fermentibacterales; family JCC-6; genus Aegiribacteria. The sequence goes on from JAFGPK010000070.1 coordinate 44,995, forward strand.
GAATTCCTGCGGGGATACAGGATGAGAACGGGTGACCGTCTTGAGAGACCCTAAGAGATCCGTTCTTCTCTTCCATACGGGCCTGGCGGTCTTCTCACTGCTTCCCGCCCTGATTCTTCTCCCGCTGCTGGCGGCAGCCACGGGGAAAAGCCCGGTTCCACTTCTGTCAGGCCTTGCGGTTATTGCGCTCTTCCAGCTCCTTGGGGCGCTCTACAGGGCTGGAGCGATTCCCGGGGCCCTTCCCCTCAGGCTCTCGTACTTGACACTGAAGATGATCCAGTCGCTGCACCTTATCTCCGAGTACACACCGGAGAAGGTGGTGGTTGTCATGAACAACAGGAAAGCTCTGGCCGCGGCCCCGGCAGGTTTCAGCCCTGACAGGACCCTGATACTGCTGCCTCACTGTCTTCAGAGCCATCAGTGCCCCATAAGGCTCACCTACGATCCCGACGGATGCGAAAGGTGCGGCAGGTGCCCCATAGGGAACCTGCTGGACATCCGTGACAGGTTCGGGACACATTTCGCCATTGCCTCGGGAGGAACGTCGGCCAGGCGTATCGTGGAGAAGGTCAGGCCTTCCCTGATCGTAGCTGTGGCCTGTCCCATCGATCTTTCGCTGGGAATACTGGACGTGCAGCCCATAACTACTGTCGGTGTCCTGAACCAGTGGCGCAACGGCCCGTGCTACGATACGTGGGTGGACAGCCGTGAGCTTGAAGCAGCGCTGACCCTTCTCCTGGGCGGCGGCGGGACCTAGTCCAGGAGTTCTTCCAGCTCGTCCAGAGTCTCCTCCATCTTGGAAAGAGCAGAATTGACAGGCGCCGGTGTGGCAAGATCAACCCCCGCGTTCCGCAGCAGTTCCAGGGGGGGCTTTGAAGCGCCTCCCTTGAGGAACTCCATGTAGCTCTCCACGGCTCCCGGTCTTCCCTCCAGTATCCGCGAGGATATGTCGACGGCCGATGAAAGCCCGGTGGCGTATTTGTAGACGTAGAAGTTGTAGTAGAAATGAGGTATGCGGGACCATTCCGCGGCTATCGGCTCATCCTCAAGGTCCCAGGCGAAGGAATCGCCGTGGTAGAGGCGCACCAGTTCGTAATAGGTCTCGTTGAGCCAGTCCGGCGTCAGGGAACCGCCGGATTCGACTTCCTCGTGCAGGAGCTTTTCGAATTCGGCGAACATGGTCTGTCTGACGATGGTGCTCCTGAACTTGCCCAGCAGATGGTCGAGGATGTAGGTCCTGGCGCTCTCATCGTCGAGTTTCCGTAGAAGCAGGTCGATGAGAAGCATCTCGTTGGTTGTTGAAGCGACCTCCGCCACCAGTATCCTGTAATCCGAAGTATGGTACGGCTGGTGCTTCCGCGAAAGGTAGCTGTGCATGGAGTGGCCTGCCTCGTGGGCAAGGGTGAAAACGCTGGAGAGGTTGCCGTTGAAGTTGTGGAGTATGTAGGGATGGGAGTCGTAGCAGCCGCCGGAATAGGCTCCCGAGCGCTTTCCTATGTTCTCGTACCTGTCCGCCCACCTTTCCCTGAATCCCGCTGCAAGTACATCGGTGTAGTCGCTCCCCAGCCTGGCGGTGGCCTCCAGTGTGAGGCCCACGGCATCGTCCCAGCTGTATTCCCCGCTGGATTCAGGCACGATGGGAACGTGGACATCGTACATGTGAGCGGGAGAGAGTTCCAGGACCTCGCTTCGAAGACGGTAGTACCTGTGGATCGCGGGAAGGTTGTCGTGGACGGAGCTGATCAGGGAATCGTAGACCGAGGTGTCCACCCGATCGTTGAAAAGTGAGGCCTCAAGGGCGGAAGCGAAGTTCCTCGTCCTAGCTCTGAATACCTGCGACCTAACCTGTCCCTGCAGAAGGGCGCCCTTGGTGGGGACGTTCCCAAGCACTTCGCGGTAGAAACCTTCGAATGCATCCTTCCTGACCCTTCTGTCCTTCTTCTGAAGGAGCGCGCTCAGATTGCCGTTGGTCAACCTGACCCTCTCACCGGTCTCGTCCTCTATCTCAGGGAGCCTGGCGGGCATGTCCACGTTGCTCAGCTTGCCGAAGGTATCCGCGAAACATCCGATTATCTCGCTTGTGCCTGCAAGGATCTTCTCCTCGCTCTTCGAGAGCGTATGGGGCCGGTACCTGAGTATGTTCTCCAGCCAGGCTGCGTACGTTCTCAGATCGTGTGTTCCGATCCAGGAGTCCATGGTCTCCTCGGGGATGGCCAGAAGCTCCGGAACGAAGAAGGAGGATGCCGCGCCGACCTCGGCGACCCTGCTGTCGATCCTGGATGCCATTCCTCCGAAAAGGGAATCGGAGAGGTCCTCGTCCCTCTTCATACCGGCGTAGGTTTGCAGTTTCTCCAGCGTGCGGTGTTGCGCCAGGAGTACTTCCAGGGCCTCTTTCAGTGTGCCCGGTGTCTCCCCGAGCCTGCCCGACCATACGCTTATCTCCCCGGGGAACGAGGTTGTCCTACTGAATTCCTCTTCCCACGATTCGGGAGAGGAGTAGATCTCCTCCACGCTCCACCTGTCCTTTTGCGGGACCTCGCTCCTCTTCCTGAGATTATTCGCCATCATTTTCCAATCCGATCGCTGTACTTTTCAACCAGCTTTTCCATGAATCCGACAATGTCCACCACGTACCTCTCGTGGGTCCCCGCTCCCACCGTACCATGACGGTCGGAGGCGCTGACCGCGAAAAGGATCCTTCTTCCGGTCACTTCCATCACCGACGCACCCGCCCTGACCCTCTCGCCAACAGGAGTGGCGGAGATGTGCCGGATGTCCACCCTTGTCCCCACCGTGGTGAATCCCTCGGGGAGGGCTGACTGGACGGCGTCCCTTGCGGTCTGCTCGAAGAGCAGGATCATGGATGGGGTGGATAGAACGTCCACACCTCCGGAGCCGACCGAAGAGGCGGTCACTTTATCGTCAACGGTTATTTCCACGCTTCGCTGGAGGCCGATCAGGTGATCGAGGTTCATGGTATCTCACTCCCGGGTGTGGCGCAAGAATGGTATTTACGGTGAGCAGGAACTAATATACATTATAGCTCACTGTTTTCAACTATTTCCGGAAACGTTTCCCTCAGATCTCGGAACACATGAACAACGAACTTGAACGATGGAGATAAGCTATGAGATCACTAGGATATTTACTGGCCGCCGGACTCCTGGCGGCCCTTGCCTGCACCGGTGAGCCCAGCGCCTCCGCACAGCCCGGGATCGAGATCGGCGTGATCACGGACTGCCTGCCCTCGCCGGGGGAAACCGTAACCGGCCTGGCGTTCGGAGGAGGATGGTTGTGGGCGGTGGACTCGTCAACCAGGACCGTCTTCAGGATGGATCCGGCCACCGGAGAAGTGGATGGGTCATTCCCCTGCAGCCTGCCGAACTCGTACAGGACCACGGGTCTGGCCTACAGCAGCGAGAATGCCATGATCCTGGTGGGACTCTGGGATTACGGATACAACGGTTATGTATACCAGTACTCGCTATCCGGCGAACTCATCGGTTCCATGAGCATGTGCGGGGGTTGAGGCAATCCTGTCTCGTCGGTGACGGGACTGGCTGTTCACACTGACTACCTCTACCTTGCCTCCAGGTCACAGAGCAGGACATACAGGTATTCCCTTCCCGGTATCTACGGCATGACCAGCAGTACGCCCTTCGGAAGGACCAGCAAGACCTGGGATATCGCCCGTGACCTCCAGGGGGGCATATGGGCTGCCATGGACAGCGGCGGGTATTCCGTCGGATGCTTCGACTCCGGAGGCGACATGGTGGCCGGTATCAGCACCGACCTCGTCTCCCGGGCGATGGGAGTGGCCATGGACGATGACGGCACACTCTGGGTCAGCAATAACGATGACGGGATGATATACGGGATAGACGTCTCCCGGGATGAGACCGGGGACTGAGGAAGACGAGCGCACATCCACATGAACCGGAGATGACGATGCGAGAATGTATTTACGGTATCGACGCCATGGTCCCGCTCCTCAGCGGCAGGACAGTCCGATATGTGAACCTCGACAATGCCGCCAGCACCCCCCCCATGAAATCCGTGGTCAGGGCCATATCGGAGCTGGCTCCCTACTACTCCAGCGTTCACAGGGGGACCGGGTTCAAGTCCAGGCTCTGCACCGACGCGTACGACCAGGCCCACGAGATAATCGGGGAGTTCGTGGGCGCCGACCTGCGGTCCAACACGGTCATTTTCGTAAAGAACGCAACCGAAGCCATCAACAAGCTTTCACACAGGTTCGTCGCCCCGGAGGGTTCCTTCGTGGTGACCACGAGGATGGAGCACCATTCGAATGACCTTCCGTGGCGTGACCATTTCGATACCCTTCATGTTAGGATCGAACCTGATGGAAGGCTGGACGAGGAGCATTACGATTCCATACTCAGGGATCATGCCGGCAGGATCGCCCTTGTCGCGGTGACCGGAGCCTCCAATGTGACCGGTTTCATACTGCCGATACACAGACTTGCGGAGAAGGCGCATGCCGCCGGTGCGCGCATCATGGTGGATGCCGCCCAGCTGGCGCCCCACAGGAAGATAGACATGAAGCCGGACGACGCCCCGGACCACATCGATTACCTGGCCATAGCCGGGCATAAGATGTACGCACCCTACGGAACCGGCGCTCTTATCGGTCCGAAGGAGGGTTTCCTCGACGGAGCGCCCGATTACTGCGGCGGAGGAACGGTCCACGTCGTCACTCCCGATGAGGTCTACTGGGCCGGAATGCCCGACCGCGACGAGGCGGGAAGCCCCAATGTCATGGGCGCCGTAGCCATGGCCGCTGCGGCGAAGACGCTGATGGAAGAGGGAATGGATTCAGTGGCCGAGCACGAGCGGGAACTCACCGAGTACGCCCTGAGAAAGCTGGCCGGGATGGGCGACATACTCATCTACGGCGAGACGGACCCGGCACGGGCTTCGGAGAAGGTGGGAGTCATACCCTTCAACCTCCGGGGAACGGACCATGCTCTGCTGGCGGCGGTGGCCGGTTTCGAATGCGGCGTGGGCGTCAGGAACGGGTGCTTCTGTGCCCATCCCTACGTGGTGGAGCTCCTGCACCTAAAGGACAGCGAGATCTCCAGCTGGCGGGAGCAGTTCCTCAGGGGTGACAAGACAAGGATGCCGGGCATGGTCCGCATGAGCTTAGGGTGCTACAGCAACCGGGAGGACGTCGACCGTCTTCTTGAAGCGATCAACATCATAAGGGACCGTGATTACATAGGCGACTACCATCAGATCCCTGAGACCGGGGAGTTCTTCCCGAGAGGGTACACGGATGACTACTCAGGATACTGGATGTACCCTGATGGGGTATAATGTTATATGAATATATTATGCATATCCAACCAATTGATTGAGAGGTTAATCATGGATAGAGGAGTCAAAGCGGCGCTGATACTTGCCATTGCCGCCTTTTTTGCAGCATCCTGCGGCGGTGAGGGCGGACAGCCTGCTATTGGGGCGGATACGACCTCAGTAACTGGAACCTCACCCTTCGAAGCGGCTGACAGCGCGGCCCAGGCTGTAATTGCGTGCAGTTACGGCTTCAGGCTCTACGGCACCGGCTCCTTCGCAGTGGAACCAGCCATGGTGGGGCAGTTCTCGGGCTTTCTCACCGGGAGTTCCGAGTACCCCCTGATCAGGGTCGAGATGGGTAATGACTCCACCCCCGAGGACGGCATCGACCCCGAGCCGTCCCTCATTCTGATCTCAGCCGAAGACTCCGCCTACGCATACAACATCTACGATAACATCCTTGAGAAGGGAGCCCTGGAAGAGGGGGGAAACGACCTCCTCAGGCCCGTGGCCTACGCCATCATGAACGAGTTCTTCATCGACGGACCCTTCTCAGACGAGATAGGTGCCGACACGGTCTCCTTACAGGGTACGGAATCGATCGCCGGGATCGATTGTGAGAAATGGCTGGTCACTTATTCCGGAGGCTCCATGGCGGAATGGGCACTGGGAGTCGAGGACCACCTTCCAAGGAGGGTGGAGAGGTTGATGACCGACAGGGAAGGTTCGCCGGCATCCATAGTATTGGAGCTGAATGATCTGGAAGTCCTTGACGGAATGGATGCTGCTGTATTCACGCCGGATTTTCCAGGGGACGCTGAATTGATAATCTACAGCGCCTTCCTGACCATCGGTGTCCAGGCCCCGGAATGGACACTGACCGACAGGGAAGGCTCCATCGTCACCCTGGCCGACCAGAGGGGCAAAATCGTGATACTGGACTTCTGGGCAACCTGGTGCGGTCCGTGTGCAGCGGTCATGCCGGCGATCCAGCATGTGCACGAGACCTGGCCGGAAGAGGATGTGGCAGTCTACGGCGTGAACGTATGGGAGACCGGAGACCCGGCATCCTTCATGGACGAGAATGGCTATACATACGGGCTTCTCCTTAACGGCGACGCCGTGGCCGATGATTACAAGGTATCCGGAATACCCACCATGTACGTGGTAGACCAGCAGGGAAGGATAGCCTTCGCTGAAGTCGGGGCCAACCCCGATATAGCAGATCTACTGACTGGAGTGGTGGACAGCCTCATCTCAGCTCAGTAGTAACAGGGAAGCCTTCAAACCCGTCTCCGTACGTGATGATCCCCCTCACGGCGGCCCTGCCGACATCTTTTTCTGTCCGCGTCCTTCGCTTGTTATATTGAACGGTGGAACATGAACTGGTGGAGAGGGGTCTCGCAATCATGCACTGCCCGGCTGTGGACAGCGTATTCCTCAGGGCGAACGGCAGCTTCGTATGCTGGG
>JAFGPK010000012.1 GCA_016936235.1 Candidatus Fermentibacteraceae bacterium
CCACCGCTGTCGCTTACTATGGCTGGAAGGCCCGAAGCCTGGGCTTCCAGGACCGAGTTCCCGAATGTGTCGGTAGAACTGGGAAAAACGAAAATGTCACCGGAGGCGTAGGCACGGGAGAGCTCCTCATCGTCGAGTTCGCCGCAGAAGTGACAGCCCATCCCGCTGAGGCGGTTGACAAGATCGCCCAGGTAGGGACCGTCACCCGCCATGTAAAGCTCAAGGCCGGGAATGGATTCCTTTGCCTTCAGGAAAGCCCTGGCAAGGACATCCAGGTCCTTCTCCCTCGAGATCCTGCCTGCGTATATCAGCTTTGTGGCGTCGGGGTCTCCCCCGAACTTCCTGACGAACTCCTCTGAACGCCATTCCGGGGAGAAGGCCTGGCAGTCTGTCCCCCTGGGGAAGAGCTCCATCCTCTTCCTGGGGATGCCCATCTGTTCCAGGTCGTCCATGTAGAACCTGCTGGGTACCAGCACAATGTCCACATTACTGTAGAACCAGGCGGCGGCGGTTCCGGCGAATTCCCCCATCTTCCCGTCCTGGACTATATGGTTAACATGCCTTGGATAATCCGTATGGTAGATCCCGGCCGCCGGGATCCCGAGTATCCTGGATATGCCGAGGGCGGCGAATCCGACGGGACCTGGGGTGGATATGTACATCATCCCGAATCCCTCCTCCTCAACGAAACGGAGGACTTCCAGGAATGGGGGTATCGAAAGGAGTTTGGAATGGTAGTCAGGCACGGGGAACTCCCTTATCGGAGGAAAGTTCACCACCCATCCCGGGAACGACAGCGGCCTGCTCTGCGATGCTATCACGGCCATCTGACGGCCGCTGTTCATGGCCAGCCTGCTGAACCTCTGGATCGTCCTGGATACACCGTTCAGGTCATCTATCGTATCCGTGAACCACACGCGCCTGTCGGGGTTCGATAGGGTCCCGGAGAGGCTCGGCAGAACACTGGAGGCCACGGATTCAACCGCTTCCCTCCCCTTCTTCCTGTTCAGATACGAGACCGGGTATGGCACATTCAGCAGTACGACAGGTATCAGCGCGGTAAACGCTTCCAGAGCGTCCAGGAGCCTCCCGTCGGCGATCCGCTTCACCAGCAGCGAGGAGTAATGCTGGAAGAGCCTGTTGGACAGCATGTTCAGAATATCGAATGTTCTCTCGTCTATCCCCTCGGCTTCCAGTTCCGGGCTTCCGGACCTGAGATTCAGGTCCTTGCCTATCTCTATGAGCTGATCCGCGAATATTGTCTCGAAATCAGCCTCTCCGGACTTCTTGGCTTTCTTTATCAGCTGATGGAAGATGAGATCGGCCTTGTGCCATACGGTGGGCTCGTCCGAGGAGATGGATGGCCTGAAGAATCGGTCTGCCGCCATGGTGGCGATGGCCGGCACCTTCTTCGCAGTCAGCCTGTCTCGGTAGAAGGAGTAGGCGATGGAGTAGACCGAGTATGCCGAGCGTACGGCGTTGCCGTGCTCACCTCGGGGGATGCCTCTTCCCTGCGATACCCCTTCGAGGTATTCCTGCATGTTCCCGGCACCTTCCACAGATGTGCAGGTGAGACCCATGAAACGGCCGCAGTGGTCGTCTGAACCCCCGGTGAACCCTGTGAAGCCAGGGTCCTTCCTTATGGCCCTGGCCAGGGGGACGACCGAGTCGTTCTCAAGCTTCGACCTGGTGCCGTTGAGCGATTCCAGGAGTGCGACACGCCCGGCGACCTGGACGAATTCGCTGCTCTTCAGGTCGGTCCCGGGATAGTAGAAAGGGTGCGCCATCGAGTTGATTATTCCCTGTTCATCCACGAACTCCATCAGTTCCGGGAAGGAGCCGCGGATCCTTGTCAGCTCATCATGCTGACCCGGCGTTATGTTGAACAGGAGTATGTGGACCGATGTCCTCGATCCGGGAAGGAAGGTCCGGACCTCTTCACTTATGAAGGTTCCCGGGAGATGGGCGATGCTCATGGATCCTTCGATGGTGTTGATGTCCGTTATGGTCACGAAGTCCATACCCCTCTTCCGGGCAAGTTCGTATATGAGCTCAGGCGGTGTGAAGCTCTCCGGAGCCTTCAGCGACCTGAGAACCCATCTCCCGGATTCACTGGAATACTTCGAATGGACATGAAGGTCACAGGAAAGGAATGACATTACACCTCCCGGAAGGACAGGGGGTAATATGCAGGTTATTCCTCAGGGACACCACTTTCCTCACGGGAAAATGTCCCATTTTCAGGCCCGGCACGGGAATGGGACATTTTTCAGCGCTGGACCGAAGTAATCCCCTGGGGCCCTGATGTACCCGCCTGAAGCGTGTCCAGGAGGGTCCTGGCGCTGCAGTCCGCCATGAAAACCCTGTCAGTCAACGGATCGGTGACATAGGCAGTGTCGCCCAGGCAGACCACTCCGGCGGCTGAGGTCAGTCCTGTGGTCCATGTGTCAAGCTCGCCTGTCTCTCTGTAGAAATAGAGGGTTCCGGAAGACCAGCCATCGCCCGCGACGAATCCCCAAGGTGTCTCCGAAGGAAAACCCGGGGATCCGCCGGTTTCTATCTCCTCGGTCACCTGCATGGCGACCGGGTCGATCACGGATATCATGCCGTCCCCGGTGTAGGTCGTGGTCATTGCGTGCACTCTTCCAGAGGTGCTGAAGTACCTCATGAAGCAGACGTTGTCAGGTGTCTGGATCGATCCCAGCGCGCTTCCCGATGCCGCATCGATGACCGAAATGCCTCCGGACATCGAAGTGTCAGGCCAGGTACCGTGCCCCACGAACACGCTGTAACCGTCTGAGGCAATGGATGTGGGATTGGGATCAACATCGAACAGGGTGACATTTCCGCCGGGATACAGCTCCAGCCTGGCAACCTGGGCAGTGAGCAGAAGGGTGACCCAGAGATGCTCGCCGTCCCATGACATCTGGTAGGGATTGCTTCCGTCGGGAAGCTGGATGCTGAACAGCTCCCCTCCCGTCGAATCCACATCGAACACCTGTACGCTGCAGCCGAAGGAGTTCAGAACGGCTATACGGCCATCCCCGGGCGACAGGATGTCGTTGGGAATGTTCCCGGTGTAGTATGCGCCCGTGACTATGGAATCGGAAAGCGGGAAGTAGAGGTCCACGGTATAGCCGGTCCCGTTGAACCAGGCTATCAGGCTTCCCTGCGGTGTCGGGTTGACATCGGGTCCCGCGGGTGAATTGCACGCCGAAACAGACAGAACGGCCAGGAAAAACGCGATGGTGCAGTTCGCGGTCATTTTTTCTATTCTCATGCTGTCCCCTTCTTGATCATTTGCCTTTCCAGCGCAGTCCCATATGGAAAACCCTTCCCATGCCCTGGAATCCGCTGGTCTCCAGATACTCCTCATCGAACAAGTTATCCACGGAAAGCTCAACCGCCACGTTTTCCAGGAACGCGGGTCGGAGGGAAAGACCCGCGGAAACGACTGTGTAGACCGGCATCCAGGATGTCTCACTGTAGTTCATGAACCTTATCCCCGTCCCGCTGATCCCGAGGTTCCATTCAAGTCGCCGAGGGAGTTCGATACCCGCGCCGAGGGCCCAGGTGTAATCGGGCACGTAGGGAAGCGTCCTGGCGTAGTTCACGGACCCGGGATCATTGTCCCTCACGTCAAGGAGCGTAAGGGTTCCCGACATCTCGAGAGACCCGGCCTCGGCCCATGCCTCGGCTTCGATCCCCCTTCTGAGCACACGGGCTACGTTCACGGGTGTCCATTTGCCGCCGGGCCCCGGTTCCCAGCGTATAAGGTTCCTGGATTCGCCTGCGAAGCCGGTGACGGAGACCCGGGTCCACCGAAGGGCATGAAGAGATATTCCCGCTTCCGCTTCGACTGAGGTTTCCGGTCCCAGATCGGGATTGCCCAGGGCAAAGCTGTCCTCGGGCCAGTAAAGGTCGTTGAGCGTCGGTCTCCTGTAGCCCAGGGATGCCCCCGCATGCGTCAACAGGACTGAATCCGGGAACGGCATACCGAGCATGATCCCAGCCCCTGTCAGAGTACTGCTGCCCGGGACTGCGCTGAGGGCGACGGATCCGGTTGCCGATATCCCGCTGATGTATCCCGCTTCCAGGGAAGTCCTGAGTTCCACGGTCCCTCTGCTGCCGATGGAAGTACTCCGAACCCTGTTCAAGAGAAGCTGGGCGGAAATGCCGATATCGAGGCCGGCGACCTTGCCCCTGAATTCGGTCCCCGAATGGGCGCCGAGTTCGTCATGCGTGTCGTCCACCAGGTCAGGGACAGTGCTCCTGTAACGGTGCCTTCCGGCTCTGATGCCGGAAGACAGCATGAACCTTCCCAGGGTCAGCCTTGCCCAGCCATCCAGGCTTCCGCGTTCCCTCGCGCCGTCGGTGGGGAGGGTCCACTGGGGGCTTTCGGTCTCCCCCGCCGACACCGAGGCGAGCATTCCATAGGAGGCGGCATTCATCATGCCGTTGAGCAGGAAAGTGCCGCTGTAGCCAGTGGTCCCTGCGCTGCCCCTGTTTCTCCTCAGGCTCATGGAAATCCTGTTCGAGCCGGCGGGAAGACTTCCGGACAGCCATCCTGAGCCGTCGTCACCGGCGGAGATGGATGCCTCGGGAGAGCTGGCGAAGGACGCTGGCAGGAAGTTCAGGGTACCGACCATACCGCCGGTGAGGAACCTTGAGCCGGAACCCCTGGAGACCTCCAGGCCCCCGAAGACCAGCGGGTCCAGCGTGAGCCCCGGGGCCCCGTCCATTGAGCTGGTGATGTCATGCCCGTCCACATAGTACGCGGAATGCGCGGGATCGCTTCCCCGGACGGATATGGATACCACGGGCATCGCTCCTCCGTACTCACGGACATAGACGCCGCCGGAGAGGTTCATGAGGCTCCTGAGACCGGTCCTCCCGAGGAACTCCATCGACTGCCGGCCCAGGGACGTTGTAGCCGGGAAATGGTCGCGGAGTATCCCCCGGGTCCCCGTAACGGTCACGACCATTCCCGAAGGCACAGGAACGGATTCCATCATTATCACCCGGGAGTCCGGCAGGACACCCGTCCATGTACCATAACCCACGGCCCGGACCTGAAGGGAATGAAGACCCTCCGGGACGCCGGCATGACCATCGCGGTCAGATACACCCACCAGAACGCTGTCCGAGCACAGGGAAGCGCCGACCACGGGATTGCCTGAGGTATCGACGATTGTAACGCCGGAACCGGCCAGGAGAAGCAGGATGAGAACACTCGATACCGGCAAGAAAAATAACCTCCAGCGGCTGTCGGCCGCGGAGGCCAGAGGCCGGAACATCGTCCCTTGAGCGGGGGCTGCGTCCCAGGCCGCGGTGCAATATCCTGACTTCCGGATCCTCCCCGCACCCCGCCTTCCCGCCATGACGGCAGTGGCATAATGGGGCTGGGTACCCGGTTACAGTGGCGCTACCGTGGCGGATTCACACCGCCTTCCTGCACCCCGCGACCAGTGTTTCGGGAATGAATATAACCAGTTACGGATGCGCCGAAAAGTGCGTGCGGCTCAGAGAGCGAAGGGTATGCAGCAGCAGGATATGTTGCCCTCGGCCTTGGCCAGTTCAGAAATGTCTATGGCGACCACATCGAGGCCCCTGGCTTCCAGTTTTCTCCTTGTGTTCGGGTAGGAGATGGAGTAGAGGAGGCCGCCGTTCACTTTCAGGGAGTTGGCGCCGTAGGGCTCCGAAGGGTCCACCGTAATGAGTTCCATCTCCTCGATGTCCGAGGGGTCGACCCATGACGGGTTGACCAGAAGCGTCCTGTGGTCAACGAGACTGACGGCGGACTTCAGATGAAGACAACCGGTGACCGGTACGCCCACAACCTCGTAGCCGCGGGGCTGCACTATGTCCCTGAGGTTGATTATTCCCACTGCGCTGCTGCGGCATGACTTGCCGACGTAGAGCGTTTTACCGATCCGAAGGACATCGCCGCCGTCGAGAGTCCCTGATTCGCCGATGAACTCGAGGTCCCTGTATATGCTGAGGGCCTCGGACACCGCCCTGGTCTCCCCCCTGCGGGAGGAAGCACCGGGATGGGTGATAACGGCGAACTCGTCCAGAACCACTGCCGTATCCTCGATGAACGTGGAGTCCGGCAGCTCTTCATCCGCTTCTATCATGTGTATCTTGTAGCCCAGGTCCCTGAGTGTCTGTGCGTAGTTCTCGTGCTGTCTCCCGGCTTCCTGCGGGTCTATCGGCCTCCTGGTTATGTTGGTGATCTCGCATTCGGAGATGCTCTGACTCACTTCTCGCATCAGGGCGATGTTCATCTCACCCGTTCTCTCCCTTTATGTGTGATCGCTTCATTCAGATCACAGCCATCAAAAGACCAGAAGGTGTTCAGTCCTTCCAGAAATCCTTCTCGAACTCCCTTCCCTCGGCCATGGCCAGCGCCTGGCCGATGGAATGGTCCATGTTGTTATACCAGAACGAACCGCACCTGCCCAGGAGTGTAAGTCCCGAGGGGACGCCGAGACCATCCAGGCGGTCCCTGTATTCCAGGTCGTACAGAGGATAGGTCTCCGGTATCACTTTCCAGTCTGCGAAGATCACATCCTCAAGCCTCAGGGCATCAACAGATGCGAGGTCGCTGAAAAGCCTGTTCTTGAGAGATTCCGGACGGCTGCGCATCTCTTTGCTGTCTATGGTAATCTCTGCTATGAGGCTGTCGCAACCTTCGGGAACAGTGTCCTTTCTGAAGTTCCTGGGGACGGTGAGCCTGCTGAACAGTATCTCCTTCTGTCCGAAATAGCACCACTGATAGTCGTTCTGCTGCTCCCTGGAGAGTGCGATGTTGCAGACGAGAGTGTCCATGAACCTGAATCCTGCATCTGGAAAGAGCAGCGAGACCGGTGCCGACCAGTAGACCTGATCCGATTCGAAGGTTCCCATGCCACGGGTCCTGACCCCGGTCACTCTCCCCAGCTTCATCTCGAGTCCCGTGACGGTGCAGCCGCAGATCAATGCTCCTCCGCTCTTCGTGATACGCTTCGCCTGCCTGTCGCAGAAGGTCTGAATACCTCCCGTGGAGGTGTAATAGAACCTTGTGGACACGGGTTTAGGGATGAGGAGTCCCTTGAGGAGCGACATCAGGTCGTCGGCCTTTACGTTCTTGTCTATCACGGCCCTGTTGACACCGGCTTCCGCCCAGTCCAGATGGAGCTCATCCGCCCTGCAGCCGGTGAACTTTTCAGTGTAATCGCGGAAGAAGTAGTCGTAGATGTTCCTTCCGTATTTGGAGATGACATGGTCTGCGAAAGTCCTCAACTCGTCGCTCACGTCGTAACGGAAAATATCCAGGAAACTCCTGAAGAGGACGGGCAGGGGAAGCCCTGCCACGGAACGCAGAGAAAGAGGCCAGCTCCGGTATTTTCCGGCCATGTAGACATTGCTGCTGCGGGAAATGGTCACATGATCGTCCCCGAGGATGTCCAGAAGGTAATCACTCACAAGAGGGTCGGAGGTATGGAACCTGTGCGGCCCGATGTCGAACAGGAAACCTTCCCGTGAGAAAGTGCGTGCGAGGCCTCCGGGCGAGTTCTCGCGCTCCAGCACGGTGACGTCGATGTCCCGTTCGGATGCGGTGAGCCTTTCCGCCAGGGTGAGACCCGCGATTCCTCCACCTACGATAACGACTTTCCTACTCAATCCTTCGTCTTCTCCCGTCCCGGATAAGCAGAGGTATCGCCAGAAGCATCAGGACTACGGCCATGATCATCCATAGTATATGAACACTGAACCCGAGTTCCACAATATCGAAGTTGGAGGAGATGCTTCCCCCCACTCCAACCATTGCGAAGGCCGCCGTCCAGCCGGCTTCGGTGGTTCCTATGCTCAGGATACCGTTTATGGGCAGCGCCATGATGATGTTGGTGATGCCGCTGGCAAGGAAGATCTTCCAGCCCGGCACCCCGGTGACGCCCAGCGCTTCCAGCATCAGGAGGAACATGGAGAGCTTGGCGACCCAGACCAATATGGAGACGAGGAACGCCATGGTCAGGTTAAACTTCCTCCCCCTCACCGAGGAAGCTGACACCAGGTCGTCGAACCAGTGGGTCTTCCTGCCGTGGAAGAACCTCTCCAGTATCCATCTCACGGGAACACCGAGAGCCCTCAGTATCGGAGACAGGAAGATGATCCCCGCGAAACCCGCCAGTGCGATGACGGGAGCGACGAATGCCAGGTCCCCCACTCCGGCAGCCGCAGCTGAGCCGATCACGGCTCCCATCGCCATCAGGTCAAGGAGCTTTGCCATAACGACACTTGCCGTCCCATGTCCGACGGGGACCTCTCCGAAATGTCGGAAAAGCCCTACGAAGGCCACATCCGCAAGCCTGAAGGGCAGAAGGTGCCCCAGGCCCACATGTATGGAGGTGACGGCCATGGAGAGGGAGAAGCGGTAGCGCCTGCGGAAGCCCAGGAGCATCCATCGGACTGCTCTGAGAGCCTGACTGGCGAGGAACAGGGCGAAGGCGCCTACCAGGAGCAAACGGTCGGCACCCGCGGTCCTGCGGAGGATGTTCTCCAGTGCCGAGGCGATGCCCTCTTCCCCGGCGGAGGATCTGAGAAGGATCCAGGCCAGCGCAAGTCCGATCAGCGTCCCGAAGATTGCGCCTGTGGCTTTTTTGCTATATTTCAATGAAATTCCGTTCAGTGGAGCAAGTAAGGAAGATATATACTAAAGGAACGGCCTTGTGGAAAAAGAAGAGATACTGAACGTCTGCGAAGTCTCCAAGTCCTTCAGGAGGGTCCTGGCCCTGAAGGACCTCTCCATCTCCGTGGAGAGGGGCGGAACCTTCTCTCTTCTGGGCCCTAACGGAGCGGGCAAGACCACACTTATGAAGATACTCCTCGGACTCGTCGGGCACGATGCGGGAAAGGTCCGCATGCAGGGCCTTCCTGTCACCTCCCCCCTTTCGAGAAAGGGTGTGAGGTACCTTCCGGAGAACATCACCTTTCCCTCCTGGGCCAGCCCGAAAGTCCTCTTCAGGCAGATGGAGAGGGTAAGACGGGAGGTCTCCGCGGAGCAGTTCCGGAATCGCTGCAGTGAGCTGGAATGCCTGGAGCTCATGAAGAGACCGGTGGGCAAGATGTCCAGGGGACAGAGGCAGAGGGTGGCCCTTTCGCTGGTCACCTGCGGCGATCCCGTTCTGGTGCTGCTGGACGAACCCTCCTCGGGTCTCGACCCCGGAGGGAGGATACTGGTGCGGAACCTGATCCGAAGCCTGTCCTCCAGGGGCACCACTATCCTCATCAATTCGCACCTGCTGGGCGAAGTCGAGAGGGTATGCGACACCGCGGCCTTCATCAGCAGGGGGAAACTGGTCGCCCAGGGCGATCTTGATTCCCTCTCCCGGCATACCGGTCTCGTCTGGGTCGAGACGCTGCATCCGGAGTCCATGGCCGCCGCCATCGGTGAGAAGGGATACGAATGCCGAACCGAGCCCAGGGGGGTCACCGTGGACCTTGACGAGGGCACGGATTTCGGCCGGCTTGTGAGTGTGGTCCTCGACACAGGAATTGAGTTCACGGGAGTCAGCAGGAAGAGGGAGAACCTCGAGGACGTATTCCTTCGAATAATGGGCGATGAAGCTATGGAGGCTGACATACATGTTCCTTAACGGTCTTGAGCAGCTCGCGAGAAGGAAGATAGTCCTTACCGCCGTCATCGCCACGATGGTGTTCCTGGGTCTGTACTGGTGGGGGATCTCGGCGGCCTCCACCGCCGACCTGGAGGGCGGACACGGCCAGGGTTACGGAGCAGCCAAGATGCTCGGTCCCGCCGATGCCGCCCTTGCGGCAATCGTCACCGCCGCCCCCCTGGCAGCAACGCTGGTGACTGCGCTGATGATAGTGATTGGCGCCACCATGCTCCCCGAGGAGATGGACGAAGGGAGGATGCCCTTCTGGCTCTCGTTGCCCCAGACCAGGCTGAGGGTCTACCTGCACACCAGCCTGGCACCGCTGGCGCTCTCCTACGCCCTGGCCATAATCCTGTTCGGCGGTATTTTCCTCATAACCCGGTCATACTTCGCTTTTACGCCTAGGAACATCCCCCTGGTCTTCGTGTCTATGCTATCATGGCTGACGGTCGTATGGGCGGCGGTCATCCTCCTGTCACTGGTGGTCAGGAAAGTGGCCTCCATGCTGATAGTATTCTTTCTTACCGCGGTGGCCTCGCTTTTCGGAGGCCTGTACGAGATCATGCGAATGTTCCCGGGCGAGGCCCCGGCCGCGCTGGTGACCATCACCAGAACTGCCATGTACGCCTTTCCGGCGGACAGAGGCTACAGGGGGGTACTGTACGGTCTCATACCGAGGAACGGCACCATAACCGAGAATCTTGCTTTTTTCGGAGTCACCGCCAGTATCCCACCCCTGCATTTAGTCTACGCTTTCTCCTGGAGCCTGGTCCTTCTCGCACTGGGATACTGGAAGTTCAGAAGGATGGACTTCTGACAGGCGGGGGCCCGTATTGAGAGGGGAAGTCTCATGAACAGGATAATACACGTGAAGATAACGTCCGACGAGCCGGGCAGGATAACGGAGTTCTACAGGCAGGCCTTTAACTGGAAGGTGACCAAATTCCCGGACCCTCCCGACGGCTGGCGGATGGAATCGGGCAAGGGGCCGGGCATCAACAGCTCCGTCTACAGGAGCGACGACTCGCCCATGGACCGTCATCTTTCGATCGCCATATCCGTGGACTCCATCGACGAGGTCGCCGAAAGGATCTCGGAGGCGGGTGGCAGGATCATGCATGACAGGATATCCGCGTTCGGGAACTGCTACCTGTACTGCCAGGATCCCGACGGGAACGTTATCTGTCTGGTAGAGTTCGGCTAGGCCGGAGTCTCAGTCGGCCAGGCCGACTCCTCCTCTGAGATGCTCCGTCAGCACTTTTACCATGGCCCCGTGGTCCTTCGCCCCGGCGGTCTCGCGGACCGAATGCATGGAGAGCATCGGATTCCCGGCGTCAACGCTCCTTATCCCCGTCCTGGAGGAAGTGACCGGGCCTATGGTGCTTCCGCACGGCATGTCGTTCCTGCTGACGAAGTACTGGACCTCCACCCCGCACCGCTGAGCGCAGGTGCTGAAATACGCCGAAGTAAGATCGGTGGACGTGTACCTCTCCTGGGCGTTGACCTTTATCACCGGGCCGCCATTGAGCAGGGGCCGGCATCCTGGATCATGCTTCCCGGCGTAGTTGGGATGAAGGCCGTGGGCTCCGTCGGCTGAAACCTGCACGCTTCTCGGGATGCTCCTGAAATAACTCTCCCTGTCTTCGGCCAGTCTCTCCATGACCGAGTCGAGGAAGAGGGAGCCTGCACCGTTCAGCGTCCGGGAACCCACCTCCTCGCTGTTGAAGAGGGTGATGAGAGTCGTGGACGGTCCCTCGCCGGCTAGAATGAGCGCCTCCAGAGCTGCGTGGCACATGGCGAGGTTGTCCAGCCTGCCGGAGAAGATGAAATCGCCGTCAAGCCCACCGGCAACGGCCGGCTGGGGGTCCCAGACCTCCATGGACCATCCCGCCACTTCTGCCCTGTCCACGTCAGCGTTGCGGCAGGCCATGCAGAGGATGTCATCGAAGGCAGCCCCTGAAGTGGAGAAGATCAGCGGCGTGTTCTTCTCTGCGTCCACCTTGAAGCCGTCTTTGTTGGTCTCCCTCTCGAGGTGGATTGCAGGGGACGCCATCCTTAAGATGGGATCTCTTAGGACGAAGTGCGCTCTGGAGATACCGTCCCCCCGACTGAGCGCCAGGGTGCCGGCAACAGAAAGGTCCCGGTCGAACCACGTGGCCATGATCGGTCCTCCATAGACCTCGACCCCTATCGCACTTATCCCTTCGGTCTTTCTGTCAGGACACGGCTTGACGCGGAAGCCGGGGAAATCCGTATGGGCGCCTATTATGCGGAACCCCGTGTCCCTTGCGGGTTGAGCGCCTGCTATGCCGGCAATGATGGATGACGATGAGCGGACGATGTAGAACCTTGTACCAGGAGGGGCCGATAATCCGCCGCTCTCCTCCAGCCTGGTGAAACCGTTCTCCTGCAGCCTGGCCGCCAGGCATGATACAGCCAGCGATGCCGTGGGAGAACCGTCCAGGAAATCCAGCAGGTCCCTGAGCAGGATATCATCCTTCATCTTCCCCGTACCCTTCAGTAGCGCTGCGTTCAAGGACCTCTGCCGCATCAGACCGGGACATGAACCTCTCCCTGACCTGGTACATGAAAGCCTGCAGCCTGGCCTCGTTGTCCGTGTCCTCCTGCCCGTCGAAGGCCAGGTTGAGCCATGGCAGGCTGCTGTGATCCTTCCTTATCTTCTTGCTTATGGCGGTAACCACCATGCCGGGCAGACACGTGAACGGGAATATGTTCACCGCACCGTGGATGGCGTTCCTCTCGGAGAGGGATATGGGGGCTCCGATGCATAGGATTGCCTCCCCCCCTATGTTCTCCTTCATGTACCCTCCGGCTGCCTCCATGATTTCCTCCGGCTCCGATCCGCGCCTTCCCTCCAGAAGTTCTGCGAAGGGTGTCTCCATCCCCCTCCTGAGCCTGCCCATAAGCTTCATCCTGGAGTATCCCTTGAGCAGGTCCATCAGCTTCCTCCTGTCCCTGGAGTTCTTCATGAAGGAGTAATTAACATACTCGAACCATTCCATCAGCGGTGTATGCAGCACCTCGCCACCCAGTTCCTCAATCCTCCTGTCGGTGAAGGAATGGGCAAAGGGATCGTTCCTGACGTAGATCTCTCCGAACAACAGCACAAGAGGTCTGGGCCGGTCGTCCCTGGCAATGGCGGAGAATCGCACCGCGGCCCTCTCCAGAGCGGGTATCAGTGTCTGCCCGTTCTCCATGGATCCGGCAAGCTCCTGCAGGCTCTCCTGCATGACCCTGTCTGCTGCACCCTCCTCGCGCTCGTAGGGCCTCACCCTGTAGAGCGCGCTCCTGAGTACGTCGCCCGCTATGGCGGACTTCAGCATGTCCACCTGGAAACCGAGAGAGGAAAGCTCCCTTACGGTGGTGTACGAATCGCTGGAAGTGGCGGTGATGATGGGGACATCTCCGTATCCCAGCCTGTCCAGGAGTATCCTGTGGTAGCTGCAGTACTGCCCGAAACGGCAGGGCCCGGAGGCGGTGCCCATGAAGAAGGCAGCCTCCCCGGGGTCTTCCCGCTCGAGGACGGAAAGCATGTTCCCCGCGGTAATGATGGCCGGGTAGCACTCCTTTCCGGTGGTCACCGATCTTCCGAGAGCGACGGATGACCTGTTCGTGGGAGGCATCACCTCGGCGTCCACCCCGTGCTTTCTCGCCGCCGCCGCCGCGATGTGTGTCGCATCGCCGAGCCACGGCACCCATACCTTCCTCCCATGGATGCTCATCTCCCTGTTGCCCAGCTGCCTGTTGAATTCACCGGTTCCGTGGTCCCTCCTTCCGGATATTGCATCCATGAAGGCTTCGCACCTGGTGATCACGCCGGCGTCTGCCGCATGCTCATCTATCTCTATGGTCAGCATGGGCTTATCTCCCATTATTCGCGCCACCTCATGCTGGATGAAGGAATCGGGTCCGCAGCCGAAGTTCGTGATGTAGACCCCGTTGAGCCTGGAGTCTTCCCTGATGGCCAGTGCGGCGGCCAGTATCCTCTGGCCGTACTGCCAGTACATGTTGCCGTGTATTTCCGCGGTCCTCCTCATTGGAAGATCAAGGAAATCCGTGGGTATTACGGAAGCCCCCAGCTTTGCGAGCTTGTCCGGGAGTTCCACGTTCACCGCAGGATCTGAGCCGTTGTAGGGTCTGCTGATGATAACGAAGGCGGGCTGGTGCTGTTTCAGGCCGGCCAGGGCTTCCCTGCCCAGCTCCAGGAGCCGTCTCCTGAACCGGCCGTGAGCTTCTCTGGCCTCCGCGGCCGCCCTCCTGGCCGTGGCCGCACCCACTCCGAGATCCACGGCCATTTCAACCAGCCCCTTCATCCATTCCCTTCCCTGAAGGGAGAAGTCGAGTACCGGACTCAGGGTCCTGACCCGCTCCTCGGAAGAGAGCCCGAGACCGGCGTCTATGACGTATGGCGAAGCTTCGATGTAAGGGCAGTTGTAGGATTCGGAAAAATCACCCTGTGGAAATGACCTCAGCATGGAAGGCAGGAAGATATAGTCCACATCACGCTCCAGGAGGTCCATTACATGCCCGTGCGCCAGTTTCACGGGGAAGCAGGTCTCGGCGGCCACGCTCTCGACGCCCGAGTGTATCAGGTCGCTGGTGGAGGCTCCCGATATGACCACTCCGAAGCCGCACCCGGTGAAGAACGTCCTGAAGAACGGGAAGAACTCCCAGAACCACAGTGCCCTGGGGATCCCCACCAGAGGGACCCCGCCCTTTACTCCCTGCTCGTGCCCTGAGATCAGCGCCGACTCCCTCTCCACGAACCAGTTCTTTCCGTGACCGTCCCCCTTGAGGTGGCTGGACCCTGTTTCGTACTTCTCGCACCTGCCGCCGTAGAAGAGGCTGTTCCCATCATGAAGGGTCACCCTGTGTATCTCGCACCTGTTCGGACATCCGCTGCAGATGAAGCTCTCCTGGCGGTAGCTCTCCTCGGCCAGGCTGAATCCCTTGAAGCGTGAGGGTCCGGAGGGCATCTCCTCCCTTGCCAGCAGGGCGGCCCCGATCGCTCCGGTGACATGATGGTTCTCGGGTATCACCACTGTCCTGTCTCCAAGGACGGCGTTGAACGCCGCGGCGACGCCGGTGTTGAACGCTGTGCCCCCCTGGAAGAATATCCTGCTGCCTATGCTCTTCTCTCCAACGACCCTGTGAAGGTAGTTCCTGACGATGGAATAGGACAGGCCGGCCACGATGCTGTCCACCGGTGCGCCATCCGCCTGGTGTGAGAACACATCGCTCTCCATGAAGACCGTACAGCGTTCCCCGAGGCTGCAGGGGGACTCTGCGCTGACGGCCATGGGACCGAAATCCCTGATGTCCAGCCCCAGTTTCTCGGCCTGCTCCTCGAGGAATGAGCCGGTCCCGGCTGCGCAGACCTTGTTCATCTCGAAATCCACCACCCTGCCCCGGCGAAGGGATATGAACTTGGAATCCTGTCCGCCTATTTCGAAGATCGTGTCAACGTCGGGGTCTATCTCCACCGCCGCCCTGGCCTGGGCCGTGATCTCGTTCCTGACCACATCGGCTCCGACGAAATCGCCTGTCATGTAGCGCCCTGATCCGGTGGTTCCCACACCGAGTACTTCCCTGTCCCTGCCCAGAGTCGCCGCCAGTCTGGAGAGCCCCTGCTTCACGGCCTCCAGGGGCCTGCCGGCGGTCATGAGGTACTCGGATGCATGGAGTTCGCCGGACGACTGTCCGACGGCCGCCAGATTCGTGCTGATGGAGCCGACATCAATACCTATGTAGACCGGTTCGTCAGATTCGGCGGGTTGTCCTGGCATTCCGGGGTGGGGTATCTCGTAAGGAGCCAGGGAAGGCAATCCCTCCCCTCCTCCGGGATCGGTCCCGGCATTCATCAGGCTCTGGAAGTAAGACCGGTCGATGAGGGCCCTCTCGCCGTCATCAGCGGTAATAGCCGCCCCGGCCGCCGTAAGGCATCTGAAATGCTCCGGAACCACAAGATCGTAGAAGTCCCTTCCCAGAACCTCATTGAAAGCGCTTATCATTCCTCTGTTGGCCGCCACGCCTCCGACGAAGGCCACCGGGGGGCGGAAGTCACGGCCCGACGCAATGGAGCTCTTGAAATTCCTCGCCACGGCGAAGCACAGCCCCGCCACTATATGTGAGACGGGTGTCCCGATCTGCTGAAGGTGTATCATGTCCGATTTGGCGAAGACGCTGCATCTGCCGGCTATTCGGGGCGGATGGGAGCACTGGAGGGCCAGTTCTCCGAGTTCCTCGGTGTCCAGCCCCAGCCTGGAGGCCTGCTGGTCGAGGAAGGAGCCGGTTCCCGCCGCGCAGACTGAATTCATGGAAAAATCGTCGAAGACCGGACCTTCCCGTGTCTGCCTGAACAGAAGCAGCTTGGAGTCCTGGCCTCCCATCTCTATCACCGAATTGACCCCGGGGCAGTAAAGGGGAACGGCACCGGCCAGGGCGACCACCTCGTTGACCGTGGAGCATCCCGCAATCGTGGCGGCGGACCGCGCGGCACTGCCCGTGAAGGAAGCCGGGCACCCCTCCCAGCCCTCGAGGTCCGACAGTATGCCGATGAGCGCATCCACCGGTTTTCCGTGATGTCTCCTGTAGAGGGCCGAAACCATACGATCATCGTCCATGAGGACCAGTTTGGTGCTCACGGAGCCCATGTCTATTCCTATCCTTCTGCTCATTGCGGCCGATCCTCGCTCTGCTCGTCCGGCATCTTTTTCCTGACCCTGGAACGTGTGATATTACTTAACAGGAACTGAAAGATAAGCAAATCCGTTATATTCCGGTAGATTGACGGCATCACTGGGACTGATCGCGGAAGAAGATCTCATATATTCCGTTTCGAGGCTTGATCGGGAGGATCGGAAATTCTAAGGGAAAACCGGGAAACCGGCGGCCGCCGGCTTCCCCTTTTCATCATCGCTGTGCTGCTCGCGGCGTCCTCCGCCTCCGCCTACGTCGGGCCGGGTGCCGGTTTCGGCATCGTGACCTCCTTTCTCGTGTTCATCAACGCCATTGTGGTCTCACTCATCTCCGCGCTCCTGTGGCCAGTCAGCATGATCCTCAGGCTCTGCAGGAAGAGAAGGCGTGAATTCAGGGCAAAGGTCCGGAGGGTTGTCATCCTGGGTCTGGACGGACTCTCCCCCGGGATAGCGCGGGAGCTCATGGACAGGGGTGAAATGCCGAACCTGGCCCGGCTTTCCCATCAAGGATCGTTCGCGGAGATGCGGACTACCTGCCCCGGTATCTCGCCGGTGGCATG
Source organism: Candidatus Fermentibacteraceae bacterium (assembly GCA_016936235.1). GTDB lineage: Bacteria > Fermentibacterota > Fermentibacteria > Fermentibacterales > JCC-6 > Aegiribacteria. Next base: position 16,939 of record JAFGPK010000012.1, read on the forward strand.
GTCCTCCTTCCAGACCGGTGTGAATCCCGGAAGGCACGGGATATTCGATTTTCTGGCGCCCGACAGGAAGAGGTACATACCGACGCTCTCTTCGGTAAAGACCGGATCGGCGACTTCCAGGTCAGGCATATGGCCCTTCCGGAGGACAGCCCGAAGACCGTTCATCAGCCTTCTTCGCAGGAGCAGGCCATTCTGGGGGCTGCTGAGGCGCTACGGTCTCCGGTCAACCATCCTTAGGGTTCCCATCACCTATCCCCCGGAACCCCTTGACGGCCATCTGCTCAGCGGTATGTGCGTGCCCGACCTGAGGGGTACCCAGGGGAGCTATACACTCTTCTCATGCGAAAAACCGGAGGATAGATTCACAGGAGGGCTCTGGAAGGAGCTTTTGAAGACCGAGGGCGGGGGCTGGTCCGGGGAACTCCCGGGTCCGGAAACCGAAGAAGGGGTTCCCGCATCGGTGGATATCAGTCTGCAGCGCCGCAACGACAGGTTCACTATCAGAGTATGCGACCACAATATCGAGCTTGTACCCGGGGAGCTGTCCCGGTGGGTGGAACTGGTCTTCAGGGCCGGCGGCGGCAAGGTCAGGGGAATCACCAGGTTCTGTGTTTCCGAAGATGATACGGGCTCACCTGTCCTGTACGCCACCGCCCTGAACGTAAGCCCGCTTTCACCTTCGGTGCCCATATCCCATCCTGTGCACTACTGCAGGTACCTGGCCGGGATTCACGGTCCCTTCGCGACCCTCGGGCTGGCCGAGGACACATGGGCCCTGAGCAACGGAGCCATATCCGCCGGGACTTTCCTTCAGCAGGCCTGGTCCATCTTCCATGAGAGGGAGATGATGTTCTTCGACGCGCTCAGGAACAATGCCTCGGGGCTGGTGGTCTGCGTCTTCGACACATCCGACAGGATACAGCACATGTTCTGGTCTGAGGGTCACGGGACCGGCACTCCCATCAACGAGATGTACCGGAGGATGGACGGTCTCGTCGGTGAGACCATGTCCAGGCTCGGCGGCAGGGATATGCTGGTGGTGATGTCCGACCACGGTTTCACATCATTTCATACATGTGTGGATCTCAACAGGTGGCTCCTCGAGAACGGCTATCTTGTTCTGGAGGATGGCGTCCGTGAAGTCGAGACCTCCTTCAAGGGAGTCGACTGGTCGAGGACCAGGGCATGGTCCATGGGTCTCGCGGGCATAATGCTGAACCTCAGAGGACGGGAAGCCCTCGGCGCAGTCGAGCCGGGCATCGAGGCGCAGGAACTTCTCGAGGAGATCTCGGAGAAGCTGCTGAAGCTGGAGGACGATGACGGAACGAAGGTCGTGAATGCAGTCTATGCCGCCGGCGAGGTATACAACGGCCCCTACGCCGAGGATGCCCCCGATCTCATAGTGGGTACGGTGAAGGGCTACAGGTCGGGATGGAGCTGCGTCACGGGAGGAGTCGGCCAGAGGGTACTCTACCCCAACGAAAAGCGCTGGAACGGGGACCACTGCCACGACCATTCCCTGGTTCCAGGCACTCTGGCCTGCAGTATGAAGCTTGATGATTCCGGCGCCGATATAACAGACGTGGCTCCCACCGTGCTCATGGCCCTGGGGATTCGGCCGCCGTTCTACATGGAGGGAAGGTCGCTGTTCCCTGAGGAGGAACGAGAATGAACAGAAGGGATTTCCTGAAGCTGGCGGCCATTTCCCCCGCGGCCCTGGTCGCGCTCAAGACAGGCTGCGCCCGCAGTACGACCCCGGCCAGGAGGGTCATAGTCCTCGGGATCGACGGCATGGATCCTTTCCTGGTCAGGGGGTTCATCAACGAGGGGGTCATGCCCAACGCCGCCAGGCTGATGGCAGCCGGAGGCGGTATCAACAGGCTCGGGACGAGCAATCCTCCCCAGAGTCCAGTGGCCTGGTCCAATTTCATTACCGGATACGGTCCGGACGTCCATGGAATATTCGATTTCATACACAGGGACCCGGAGACCAGGATCCCCTACCTCTCCACTTCAAGGGTGCTGGAACCCGAGAGGGTCCTGAGCCTCGGTGACTGGAGACTTCCTCTGACAGGCGCGAAGGTGGAGCTTCTCAGAAAGGGGGAACCCTTCTGGACGAGCCTCACGGACCAGGGAATACCGGTCTCCATGATAAAGCTGCCCGTGGATTTTCCTCCTGACAGGGGCAGGGCCAGGATACTGTCGGGACTCGGCACGCCGGATCTCAGGGGAAGCCAGGGAAGCTTCACATTCTTCACCGATGACGCCAGGTCCATCACCGATGACACTTCGGGAGGTATCGTGGTTCCCGTGAGGGATTACGGTGACGGCTGCTACGAATGCCCTGTAAAGGGCCCGCAGAATTCAATGAGGGCCGGGAACCCCCAGATGGAGATAACGGCCAGGGTCTGGGTGGACAGGGAGGCGGACGCCCTCCGCATAGACCTCCAGGGGGAGTCAACCGTTCTGGCCAGGGGTGAATGGAGTGGATGGCTCAGGCTCGCTTTCGATGCCATCCCGCACATTTCATCGGTCCACGGCATCGTGAGGTTCTACGTGAAGGAAGTGTCCCCCAGGCTGAAACTGTACATGACGCCCATCAACATTGACCCTCTGAACCCCGCCCTACCCATATCGAACCCGCCGGACCTCAGCAGCGATCTTGCCAGGCATCTCGGTGCCTTCTACACCCAGGGTTTCCCGGAGGACACAAAAGCCCTCTCGAGAGGGATACTTGACGATGAGGAGTACCTTCAGCAGGCATGGATAGTGCTTGAAGAGAGGCTGGGCCTGTTCCACAATGAACTCAACAGGTTCAGGGAGGGCCTTCTTTTCTTCTATTTCAGTTCACTGGACCTCAATATCCACATGTTCTACAGGTCTCTTGATCCTGGATCTCCCCTCCATGCCAGCACAGATCCAAGGTTCAAGGGCGCCGTCAGGGAACTGTACAGGCAGATGGACCTGGTGATAGGGCAGGCTCTCGACGCAAGGGACGGATTCACCGAGGTGATAGTGATGTCGGACCATGGCTTCGCCCCCTTCAACAGGTCCTTCAACCTGAACACCTGGCTCGCGGTGAACGGCTACGCCTGCATCGCCTCGCAGATGGACAGGGAACGGGACATGTTCGCCGCCGTCGACTGGGGTTCCACGGCCGCTTACGGGCTTGGACTCAACGGTCTCTACCTCAACAGGCGCGGCAGGGAGATCGACGGACCCGTTGCGCCGGAACAGGTTCCCGATCTTCTCGACAGGTTGAAGAGAGAACTGGAGTCCGTTACGGATCCCGCCAGCGGAAGAAGAGTTATCAATAACGCCTTCATAACTTCCAGAATACTCCCCGGTCCGCTTCCCCCCTACGCACCGGACATGATAATAGGGTACGCCAGGGGTTACAGGGCATCCTGGGAGACTACCCTGGGCAGCTACCCCGAAGAAGTCCTCACGGACAACCTCGATCCCTGGAGCGGCACACACTGCATAGACCCCTCCGCGGTTCCCTGCACCTTTCTCTCCACAGTGAGGCCCGTGATCGATGATCCGGATCTCAAGGACATGGGACGGAGCATAGCCGGGCTCTTCGATGTCCCCGTCCTGCCGCAGGGAGGCCGCGATGTCTTCAGGGAAGACGGGAGCTAGGATTTGGGACCGGCGTCCGCCTCACTGAACGCGCTGTTCGACGCCCTTCTCTACCCCCTCGGCGGTCTGCCGGCCTTCTGGGGTCTGCTCCTGGTCTCCCTTCTCTCCGGCATTGGGATGATAGCCGTGTTCAAGGCTGTGTCCGACCAGGAGAGGATAGCGGATCTGAGAAGGAGGATGGGGGGCGAGATCCTGGGCATACTCCTTCATGTCAGCAGTCCGGGGACCGTTCTGAGGTTCGCTGGAAGGCTGATCCGGAGCAACACCGTATATCTGTCCTGTCTACTGAAGCCGCTCCTCGTCATGGCCCTGCCGTTCATGCTCGTCTGGGGACAGCTGGAGGCCAGGTACGGCGCGGAAGGGATGGAAGAGCAGGTGCCGGTCACGGTGACCGTCCAGTTCAGGGATGAGCTTCCCGCAAGGGAGGACATGCTCGTACAGCTGACGGGTGCCGGCCTCGTACCTCCACTGGTCATGGTTCAGGCTCTTGATCAGGTGAGTTTCAGGGTGGTTGCGGAGAGCAGGGCCGATGCGGAGCTGCTGGTAAACGGTACGGCGGCGGGAATAGGCAGGACCGGGGAATGGAACGGAAGCAGGGTTCTCAGGGGCTTTGACGCCGCACCTTCCCTCTGGAGGCTCTTCACGCCCCATGTCCAGGTGGTCAGGCGGGTATCCGGAGGCCCTGACTCCGGGTGGTACTCGCTGGAGGGAAGGGATTACAGCATATTCGGATGGCACTGGTCATGGACAGCCGTCTTCCTGGTGTTCTCAATGCTTTCTGCACTTGCCGGTGCGAGGTTTCTCAGGGTCAGGATATAAGGAGGGAGCCGCCGTGGCAAAGATGAAGCTCAAGATCGACGAAGCCTCCATGGAGAGGATAAGGAAGGTCTCCCGGGCAGGGGGTTACTCATCTCCGGAGGAGTTCGTGCTGCATGTGATTCAGCGTGAGCTGGACAGCCTTGCGCCGGAACAGGGCGAATCCGAAGAGGAGATCAGGAAGAAGATGGAGGGTCTGGGCTACATCGAATAGCCGGACTTCACGACTTATGAGCAGTATTACTTCCCGGGTCCGCGTGGTGAGGTCACAGATAATAGCGTTCCTGGCACTCATAACCTTCGTCTGGATCGATGAGGTGCTGGATCTGCCACACCTGATTTTCGCTGAATCCACTCCTGTCAACTGGCGCGAGTCACTCTTCGAGACCATCGTCATAGCACTGGTCGGTGCAGTATGCGTGCTTTACACCAGGCGTCTCCTCAGGAGGATAAAGTCACTGGAGGGTATGCTCCCCATCTGCGCAAGGTGCAAAAGGATAAGAGATGACCAGGGTAACTGGCAGCCGATGGAATCCTATATCAGCAACAGGTCCCAGGCCGATTTCACCCACGGCATCTGCCCGGAATGTTCAGAGAAGCTGTACCCGGAAGCAGACTCGACAAAGAAGCAATAGCCTCATTATTCACCGCATCGCAACCTGTACTTCTCCTCACCGGAGAGCTTCCCTGATAGTGGCGGCCCTGGATTCTCGGCATTCATGGTTCCAGATCGAACGTCGCGGATCATGCGCGACCGTGAAGGCTCCTACTCCTCCAGGTAGCCCAGGTCCTGCAGTCTCTTCAGTATCTCCTTCTCCTCGTCAGGATGGACATCGTACTTCGGCGGTGGGACGAGACCGGCAAGCTCCAGGTCCCTCATGAAGCCGGTTCGCACCCTGCCGTCCCTCAGCTGTTCCTCTGATACCTCTCTTACCGCAAGCTTCTCACCGGGCACTATCCCCGAACCGGACCGGCCGGAGGCTATGACCACCACCCCGTGGCTGGCGAGCATGGCGCACGCGACGGCCTTTGCTCTGTAGTTCTCCTCCATGCCCAGGCTCTCCACGGCTTCGCTGTGGAAGACCTCCACCCTTCCCCCCCTGTCTTTTATCTCGGTTCCCAGCTCGTCCAGGACGGCCTCGTCCGATCCCTCATCCGCGAGTATCCAGATAACGAGCCCCTTCATCGGTCCTCTCCCTTCCTGGCGGCTTCAATGAGTATTTGAGCTATCTCGGGGCGGGTGAACTCCGGCGGAGGCATTACACCTTCGCCGAGCATCTCCCTGACTTTCCTCCCGGCAAGGAACACGTGATGGCTGGAATCGTGGGCGCAGGTCTTCAGGGTGGCCATGCCCCCGCACTTCCTGCAGAAGAACGCGTGCTCGAACCGGAGCGGCGTTATCCCGAGCTCATCAGGGTCGAAACCGTCGAAGATAAGCTGCGCGTCGTACGTACCATAGAAATTCCCCACTCCCGCATGGTCCCGGCCTACGATGAAGTGGCTGCAGCCGTAGTTCTTCCGAAGAAGAGCATGGAAGACGGCCTCCCTGGGCCCGGCGTACCTCATGGCTGCGGGGAAGACGCTCATGGCAACCCTTGTGGAAGGGTAGTAGTCCTTCAGTATCTCCTCGTAGCACCGCATCCTCACGTCGGCCGGAATGTCACCTTCCTGGGTCTCTCCCACCAGGGGATGGAGCAGGAGCCCGTCAACTATCTCCAGGGCGCACTTCTGGATGTACTCATGGGCCCTGTGGATGGGATTCCTGGTCTGGAAAGCCACAGCCGTCTTCCAGCCTCTTGCCCGGAACAGCACCCTTGTCTCCTTGGGGTCGAGCCTGTAATTGGGGAAGCTCTCGGTGTCCCTTCGCCGGATCGATCGGACCTTGCCGCCGATATAGGTTCCGTCCAGCGAATCGAGGTAAGCGACTCCGGGATGGGAGATGTCAGTGGTTCCCAGAGTCCTGTCAGCCTCGGAAGCGAGGTCGGCATTGAAGACATCCTCCACCGCCATGTCTCCCCAGATGGTTCCTGAGGCATCTGCCAGGGCGACATGCTCTCCGGGCCGCACCTCGGGGTCTCCCACTTTTCTTGCGAAGACCACGGGCAGGGACCATACGGGACCTGACACGAGATGCATAAGGTCCACCACTGATTCGTAGTCATCCCTGCACATGAATCCTTCCAGAGGGCTCATGGCGCCATTGCCTATCATCTCCAGGTCGTTCTTTTCCCTGGCGTTCAGCGTAAGGGACTTGAGACCCTGGAGTCCAGCGATGATCTCGTCGGCCTCTCGGCCTTCGTACTGGCGGTCCACAAGCCGGCCGCCATGGGGAGGTACAAGCATCTTCAAAGCCTTTCATCAAGTGTGACTTCCGGGAAGAGGAAAAAGGGATATCTGTAAAGGAGCGAGTGAAACCGTTTTGCAGGCGGAATATAACCCGGCTCCTGCGCCTTCGCCAGTTATTGCGACTGGTCCGCCGGAGACGCGTGTCATATCTTTGTTCCTGAGAGAAAGGTGGTGGAAATGGAAGACTGTCCCCTGCAGGTAACTCATCTGGGAAAGGTGTTCCGACGGAGACTCGGCCTCTCTAGCTTCAAGGCAGTCGATTCAGTGGATTTCAGGATGTCCGGCGGTGAGATAATGGGGTTTCTGGGACCGAACGGGGCCGGCAAGACCACGACTATCAAGTGCATCCTCGGACTTCTGAAACCCTTCTCCGGCAGCATAACGCTCTGGGGAGAGCATCCGGGGTCGGCCAAGGTCCGCAGGCGGATAGGATACGTGCCGGAGAATCCGGATTACGAGGACCTTTTTACTCCATTGGAGCTTCTCACAATGTTCGCCTCCATGAGGCGGCTGGACACCGGCAGGGACAGGATGATGGCCATCCTCTCCCGGGTGGGTCTCTCGAGCTGGGAGACGGTAAGGCTGAAGAACTTCTCCAAGGGCATGAGGCAGAGGGTGAGCCTGGCCCTCGCCCTTCAGTCGGAGCCCGACCTTCTAATAATGGACGAGCCTACCGGAGGGCTGGACCCGACGGCCCGGAAGGAGTTCAGGGACATAATACTCGAGGAGAACGAAAGGGGCGCTTCGGTCTTCCTGTCCTCTCACCTGCTCTCGGAGGTGGAAACGGTCTGCCGGAGGGCCGTCATACTGGCCAGGGGCAAAAAAGTGGTGGAGGGGGACATGGAAGAGCTTCTCCGTACTGAGGACCGCTACAGCATCCGCTACAGACTCGCCCATGGCGGCATCGAAGAGGAGAAGGAAGTGGAAGTCGGCGAGGAATCACTCCAGAGCTCCATAGACGACCTCAGGAGCAGAGGTGTGTTCATTATCAGGATAGCTCCCGTTTACCGCAGCCTGGAGGACGTATTCCTGTCGGCCACCGGTGGAGGCGGGGAATGAGACCCGTCATGACCTTCGCCCTGATGACCCTCAGAAGCCTGCTTCGGCGCAGGACGATCTGGGGAATAAGCATAGTCATACTGATAGCCCTCGTGGGCATCGGCCAGGTGCCCGGCTACGGAGTATCCAATCAGGGCCGCTTCATGCTGGATTTCGGGCTTTTCGGCCTGGAGATCGGGACCCTCCTGCTGGCGATAGGTCTCGCATCCAACATATACCCCAGGGACAGGGAGCGGAAGACAGTGATGCCCATAATAGCCGTTCCCCTCTCCAGGGGTCAGTACCTGATGGGGAGGTTCGTCGGGGCCGCCCTGGTGCAGGCAGCCGCCATGCTCGCGGGCTGTCTCGGCCTGATGGTCATACTCATGCTGAACGAACATGCGATTCCGCCTGACCTCTTCCCGGCGACCGGTCTCCTTATCGTCGAAGGATGGTTCCTGCTTGCCGTGGTCTTCTTCTTCAGTTTCTGGACCTCCCCCCCTCTCAACGCTCCACTCACCATCCTCCTCTTCATCGTTTCCCAGATGTCTGTTTCGGGCTTCGTCGGCCTCCTTCCCACAGCGCCCGGCATCATGAGGACACTGAGGCTTCTTCTTCCTCACATGGACGTGTTCCACATAAAGGATCCCATAGCCCACGGCATGGATGTCCCCGGTCTCTACTTCCTGCTGGCCATGGTATACGGGCTCTCCTACATGGTGTTCATGCTTGCGGTGGCGCTGGCGGTCTTCCGGAAGAGGGACCTGAAATGAGAAACGTGTTGACCTTCGCCGCAATCCTCCTGATTTCCGCCTGCCGGACAGATTACGACATCGAGGAGGTGGCTACGGCGGAATTCCTCGGTCAGGACCACGTTCATGCAGACAGTTGCGAGACATGCGGCGAGGAAACCACGGAGGTTGAACATGACCATCCGGAGGGTGAGCATGTCCACGACCCGGCGGGAAGCGACAGGCACATCCATGAAGCCGGGGTCAGGAACCACGGGACCGAGTGGTTCTTCAACCAGCCTTGGGCGGCCGATTTCATCTGGGGAAAGATGGTCAGGGATTCGGTGATACTGGTCCTTCTGGCAACAGGCCTGATCATTCTATCGGGATACAGGAGAAAGAACCGTTGAGACGGGAGCTTTTCCTCTACCTGTTCGCCGTCCTGTTCCTGGCTTTGGCGGTCGTCACAGGCAGTCTGGCCTCTTCGGGAAGGCATTGCGGGAACGATGCGGCGGAGGCCACGGTCACGGCCGGCGTCGGAGAGATAGGAAGAGTACTCGCAGACATCCTTTGGCTGCAGATGGACCGGTACCACCACATATGGATGTACCAGGGCAGGGACTGGACCTCCGCCACCGATTACCTTCCGCAGCTGTGGCTTGTCATCAGGCTGAATCCCGGTTTTCCCGACGCCTACATAGACGGGGCATATCATCTTGGAATAAACCTCGGTTTTCCCGAGGAGAGCATGCGGCTGCTCCAGCAGGGAGTGAGGAACTGCCCGGACAACGAAGGGGTGTACTGGGAAAGGCTCATCGTACTCTGGCAGAGCAATTACCTCGGCACAAGGGAAACCCGCCTTGCAGCCTGGGACTACCTGGACCTGGTAAGGAGAAAGGGCGGGAACATATCGGATCCATGGAACGAAGCCAACGCGGCAATGATAATCGGCTTCACGTTCCAGGATGACACACTCCGCAGGAACAGCTCGAGGCTGGCCGAGAGGTACATCGAAAGGCGCGAGTTCATGGACCTTTCAAGGGCCGTGGCCCGGGGAATATGAAGATAGCTCTGTTCATTCCCCCGTCTCCATCCTTCTGAAGTGATCATGTACGGTAATGGCCCTGGCCCTTCCCACTCCGGGGACCTCCATTATCTGTTCCACTGAGGCGGCGGCGATCCTGTCCGCGCTTCCGAAATGGGTAAGAAGCCTTATCCTGGTGGCTGAGCCTATGCCTGGAATGTCGTCCAGCACCGATCTCAGACTTCCCCGGGACCTCTTCTGCTGGTGGTAATGCAGGACGAAGCGGTGGGCCTCGTCCCTTACGGTCCTGATGAAGGAGAGCGGTGTCGAGTCCATGGGAAGTCTTATCTTCCTTTCGGTCCCTCCCTCGATCAGAAGCTCCTCCCTCTTGGCGATGGAAACGAAGCGGATCCTCTCGCGCCACTCCTCGCCGGCGGCTCCCATGGCCGCTCTCAGCTGCGCGATCCCGCCGTCTATTACGAACAGGTCCGGATGATCGTCCTCCAGTGATGACAGGTACCTGCGGACGGCGGAAGCCACCATGGCTGGATCGTTCCTGCTTATGTCGTCCGGCATGGAGAACCTCCGGTAACCGGCCTTGTCCGGGTAGCCGCCCCGGAAGCTGACTATCGCCGCCACCGGCCATGATCCCTGGATGGTGGATGCGTCAAGGCATACTATCCATTCCGGGACCGACTGCAGCGCGAAGATGTCCGCCAGACTCTCCAGTGCGGCCTCGACCTTCTCCCTTCCGCCGGAGGGATGCTTCCAGCTCAGACGGACCAGGAACTGCTCGAGGTTCTGCATGGCCAGCTCCAGGACCTCCCTGTTCCCGCCCCTTTTCGGTACTGCTACGGTGACGGCGCCGCCTCTTTTGCGCGACAGCCATTCCTCCAGGTAGTGCCCGTCATCGGGCTGCTCCTGGACAAGGACCTCCCTGGGAATCTCGCCGGTCCGGGAATAGTAGCTGCGAAGAAGGATCGACAGCCTTTCGGACACCGGCGCCAGCTTCCATCGGCCATCGAAGGGTATTCTCACCACACCCGTGAACCTGCCTCCCCTCATCCTCATGATGAGCCCCCAGTTCTCCCTGACGGCGGCGATGTCGCGGTTGACCCTGTCGTGTACGCTGTCTGGGGCGGGCCAGCCGAAGCTTCCAAGTCTCGCCAGCAGGTCCCGCAGCCTTGCAGCCTCTTCGAAATCCCTCATGTCCGAGGCGCTCTTCATTCTCCGCTCCAGCCGTTCCCTCGCCCAATCCCAGTCTCCACGGAGTATTCGAATCAACTCCTGGACGTTCCGGGAATACTCTTCAACGGAAACGGAACCCGTGCACGGAGCGGGGCACCTGCCCATCTGGCCCATGAGGCAAGGCCTGGAGACCCTGGGAGGGTCCGCACCATGGCATCTCCTGAGGGGACTGCTGTCAAGGAGGAATTCCACCAGCTTCCTCAGGTTCCTGGCGTCGGGGTAGGGTCCGAACCTCGGGCGCTCCCTGGGATTGCTCCGTTCCCTCGTGACCTGGAGCCTCGGCCAGGTCTCGTCGGTGGTTATCTCAAGGTATGGGTATCTTCCCGAAGTCCTCAGCCGGACGTTGAGAGGCGGTTTCCGTATCCTGATCAGCTCCGCCTCCAGTATCAGGGCCTCCACTTCGTCCCTTGTTATGGTCCATTCGGTTGAGACCGACCTCTCCAGCAGAAGCTGATGGCGCGTGTCCCCGGTGCTGGAAAGGTGGCCCTTGAGCCTTTTCCGGAGGCTCCTGGCCTTTCCGATGTAAAGGATCCTGCCTCCGCTGTCCAGGAAACTGTAGACCCCGGGCAGGTCGGGGGCCCGTTCGATCGCCTGTCTAAGGCTCTCTGATACGGCATTCATAATGGGGGGGCGTCAGTGCCCTCGTCTGAAGGCAAGGGAGAAGACGGACCTGGCCATCCCTCCGCCCATCAGGGCGAAGACGCCGAGGAAGGAAGCTATGGAGGCGGCGGATGCCGCGAGTATGGAGCCGAGTCCCTCGAGCGTTGACGACGATGATGCGGCGTCCACCCACGGAGAGAGCAGGAGGAGGATCAGCAGGGCCGCACCCCCGGCGGGGAGCATGGCCAGCCAGGCCGCCCTGGATGACTGCACCACAGGACCTGCCCGTTTTCTCAGGGCTATCCTTAGGACGAAGAAGTTCACCATGGAGGCGACACTTGTCGCGAGGGCCAGCCCGGCGAGGGGCTTTGCAAGTCCGGTCCTTATGAAGAAGAGAGTGAAGACTATGTTGAGGATGATGTTGAGACCCATGCAGCCGACGGCGATCTTGACCGGGGTCCTGGTATCCTTCATGGCGTAGAACACGGGGGCCGTTATCTTTACCGCACCGTAGAACAGCAGGCCGGCCGAGTAATAAACCAGGGCGGAACTGGTGAGAATCGTGGACTCCGCGGTAAACGCTCCCCTGGCGAGAAGCACCTGCACCAGCGGTCCGGCCAGGAGTACCATGCACATGGTCGCCGGAACCATGAGGGCGGCGAGGGCCAGAGTCGCCCTTCCCAGTGTCTTCCCCGCATCACCCAGCTTCCCGCTGGCCGTCTGCCTGCTCAGAGTGGGAAGAAGCGCGGTGGCCAGCGATATTGCGAATACGCCCTGAGGGAACTGCATTATCCGGTTGCCGTAGGCCAGCGCGGCCACGCTTCCGGGTTCAAGCATGGAGGCTATCATCTTGTCGACTATGATATTCACTTCAGCTGCCAGGAGACCTACGAGGGCCGGGAAAGCGAGCTTCCCTATCCGCCTCACCTTGGGGCTGGTCCAGTTGAAGTCCAGCTTGAAGCTGAATCCCCTCCTCCGAAGTGCGGGGATCTGCACGAGCAGCTGCAGGACCCCGCCTGCAAGGACGCCGATGGAATATCCCCATACCGGCTGACCCGGGACTATCCATCTCGATAGAAGGAGTATTCCGAAGAGCGCGGAGAGATTGAAGAGAATTGGAGCGCTGGCGGGTGCCATGAAATGCCTGTGGGCGTTGAGTATCCCGCCGACTATGGCCGCGCAGCCCACCACGAGGATATACGGGAAGAGAAGTCTCAGAAGATCCGTCGCCAGTTCGGTCTTGCCCGGTATCTCACCGAAACCTGGGGCGAAGAGCCTCACCAGGAGCGGAGCTCCGATCATCCCGAGGATGACCAGGGCAAGGAGGACTGTCCCGACCAGGGTCAGCACGCGGCTGCCCAGCCTGAAGGCGTCCTTCCTGCTGTCCCTGCCCAGGGTCTCCACGTAGGTCGGAACGAATGCGGCGCTGGTGGTTGATTCGCCGAAGAGTCTCCTCAGTGTGTTCGGGATGATGAAGCCGAGGGTGAACGCGTCCGCCGCCATGCCGGTGCCCAGTATGGCGGCCTGGGCGACGTCCCTGAGAAGGCCCAGTATTCTGCTGGTGACGGTAAGACCGCCCATGAGGCCGGTGGCTCTGGCTATCCTGGTGGCCTCCTGACCCGGTGTGCCCAGGTCCTCCACACTCCCGGTATCGTCCAGGTCTTCAAAAGGATCCATTCTGTCAGGTCCCGTCATTCAGCCCGCGGTCCTCTCCATGGTCGAGTATCGGTCCAAGCTCTTCGCGAAGCAGAGGGTTGAGATATATCGCCCTTCGAGCCGCGTCAAGAGATTCGACGTACCTTCCGTTCGACCAGAGGGATACGGCGTAGTTCTTCCAGACCGTTGGCGAGGACGGTGCTGTCTGAAGAGCCTTCTCGAACTCGGTCAGCCCTTCCCTCAGGTAACCCGACGATGAAAGACATGCGCCCCTGACATTATGGAGGTCCGCCCCGTCGTACCCCCGGTCGGCTGCTTCCTGAATGTACTCCATGGAACGGCGGGGGTCACCGATGGCGAACATGTGCTCGGCCGCAAGCATTGAGGTCAGGCCGGATCTCTCCTTCCCGGGGTAAGTTAACAGCGCTGATATGAGAATTATGGTTAAAGCGGGAAGAAGTGATCTTCTCAGTGCTCCCGGACGTGTCACCGCTCCGGCAGCCAGGAACCAGAAAGCCGGCAGGGTGGCGGTCCTGAACCTGGCCGAGGGAAAGAAGACGAAGGACGAGATAATCCCCGCCGCCAGGATGGATACCGACAGCAGCACCCAGTATTCCGGTTTACGGATGAAAGCCCCGGATATGCCAAGGGACATGGCGGCAAGGGTAAGGGGCAGCAGAACCAGAAGAAAGGTCTTCCCCATCACCCAGCCGGTTTCCATGTTCCTGCCGGGACCCGGAAGACTGAAGTACTCCGCAGCCTTTACAATGCCCATCCCGGCCCATTCCACGGGGTCGTCTCCGATACTGCGGAGGGCGCGGTTGAAAAAGACATGATCTCCAGCCTGGTCGCCGGGTCCGATGGCCACCAGTTCCTCGAATTCCACGCCGGGAGGGGTCGAGATCATCTCCCAGCTGGTACCTATCCAGAGGTTCTCCCCTCCGTTGGCGGCTATCACGGGACCCGCGCCGGAGATGACGTTGATCAGCACCACCGGAAGCACTGCGACCGCGGCCATGGAAGTGAACAGGGTCCAGGACCTGAACCGGCTGCCGAAGGACATGAGCAGCAGGACGGCGGGTACGATTGCCAGCTCGGCCCTGAAGAGAACCGCGGTGCCGGTAAGGAAACCGGCCAGGGCATGGTTCTCACGCACCGAGGCAAGAAGGGCGAAAGAGAGGAGAACCGCCGCAGGCACCGCCGGCATCAGCTGAAGACCGTAGAGGACCAGGAACGGGGACACGGCAAGACCGGCGGCAAGGGCGGCAGTGCGGGGTCCCCTCCTCCCCATTGCGAGGTAGAGAGCAAGGGCGGGAAGGATGGAGAAGAGTGACATCATCACCCGCCATAGGACCGCGCCGTCGGCGGAACCGAGCAGCATGAACGCCGCGAACATCCCAGGAGGCCTTGAGAATCCCCGGACCCCGGGCACGAAAGGGCTCATGGCGAAGGTCTTCTCGTCCACGTAAAGGCCATTCTGAGGAAGGATCGTGTCAAGGCTGACGAAAACCCACGAGCGTAGGAGCACTGCGAGGATAACTGCGAGAATGACGGTGCCGGGTACGGAAATCCTCATTCCGGAACCTGAAGGAGTACGGGAAGCGGTCCGGAACCGCCGGAGGCATCCAGGAGGGTGAAAGAACCCCCTTCCCTCCCGGCACGCACTTCAGCGCCCGCGGTGGCTTCGGTGCCACCCGTGAGTATCCAGAGCCTTTCCAGCTCTCCCGGTACGCTGTCCGGCCTTGCCCAGCACAGTGCCGGAAGCACTTCGGCGAATCTCCCACCGTCCATGGCCTGCCAGAGGTTACCGGTGACGGAGAACTCCATGCGGCTGTCGAGGGAGTACGGATCGGAAAGGGTCACTGACTGCGGAACGGCGGTCCTTCCGCTGAGCCAGCTCCATTCCGCCAGTTCAAGAAGAAGCTGCTCTCCGGGAATGCCCGCGGTCATTCTCCTGAGGGCCCTGTCGTACCATCCCGAGGTCTCGATGGTCAGGACGAAGGAGCCCTCCTCCGGGTCTATCCTCCATGTTTCCCTGCAGGTGCTTTCCCCGGGGGTGTTCGGGGGAAGGCTGAGGGGTTCACCGGAAAGGATGATGTTCAGGGTGTCGGGGCGGAATACCCATGAGGCGCCGGTAAGGTAGGCCGAGGGCTCCACGTACCAGTGGTCGCCATCTTCCGACGACACGCGGACCAGGAACCTGTCCCAGCCCTGCGGGACCGGCACACCGTCAAGATCGCCTCCGGCAGGGACTATAACGGCTTCAAGATCGAGCTCACTGCAGACGGCGGCATAGAGCACGGCCATTTCCAGGGGTGTGGCTTCCCTGCTGTCCAGTATCAGCTGGAGGTCCCTCACTCTTCCAAGGTCCTCGCCCCCCAGGACTGCGCCGGGCGCCATGCTGTTGCACAGGAGCGTCCTGGCCCTCATAGTCTGGGCATGGCCGTCCGCTCCGGCTGATGTCGCCTGGAGCGCCGCCTCTCTCAGGTCGGGCGGAAAGGGTGAGGACAAGACGGAACGGGCCTCCTGGAGAAGGAAGTCGGCGAGCCGGACATGGTCTTCGAAGGGGGATATCGCCAGTGAACCTGAAGAGTCCGAGGCCTCGAACAGGGCCCAGCCTCCGTGGGAGGAGACACGGTAGCCTTCCCCGCTCCATCCCAGGCCCTCCATCAGGTCATGCTCGATCCTGAAGACGCATGAGTCCGGTCTGATGCCCTTGAAGTCAGGCGAAAGGACCCCCCAGGGACCCATGGACCAGTTTCCGCTCCAGTCCCTCACTGTGACCCTGTAATGCACTTCCATGCCTTCGGAAAGGGCCGGGAAGGCTGTTACCAGCGACCTGCGCCACAGGGCTCCTCCCGACAGCGTGTCCACGGCCCACGGCGGGACCGGGTGAAGGTCACCGGGTGACGTCCCGTACTCCGCGGAATCCAGAACGATGGACTGGTTCCCGGGCTCGAATCCGACAGCTATCCTCCCCAGAAGCCTGTCGCTGCCCTGAAAACCTCTTAACTCCAGCACTTTGACCAGCGTGTCCCCCTGCATGGAAATCGAGAGCGAGTAGAACGTCAGGGACGAGGGAACTGACAGGGCAGCCCCTGACAGGGCAAGGAGAAGAAGGGGCAGCATACTTTTGTTCATCTGAACGTCACCGTTCTGTGGGACGATGATATGCAGGCGAGGGCCCCCTCCCTGAGAGCCAGGGTCTGCGGCTGGTCGGGGTGTGAGGGGAGCAGGGACATGCACTCGCACAGGACCAGTGTATCGCCCTCCAGTTCCACCCTAAGGCTGTAGTTATCCATCTGGACGGGATCGGGCAGGCTCGGTGTGCCCGAAGGCAAGTCCACGAGCGAAATCCTCATTCTCGCCGCGTAGGGGGTCTCGACGAACACCCGCTCCCTGAACGGAGGAAGCAGGTAGGCGGTGGCCCTGGACCCCACGAGATCGATGCCGGAAAGGCCCGGCAGTATTATCACGGTGGAATCGCCGGTCCTGAGCATTCCATATTCCCATTCAGCGGTGCCGCAGACTCCCATATCCTCCCCCGGAGAGGCGGGATCGCCGGAAAGGGAGATCGTTGATCCGGGAAGGGCCCTGAAAAGCCTCCTCAGCAGCTCTTCCCTGCCGGAGACATCCACCGATGAGAGCATGGACCTGAACAGCTCCTCCGCCGCTCCGGAGAATTCGACGGATATTCTTCCCCGGATTACGGCGGAACCAGGCACGAAGCCGCCTTCTATCTCTATTTCCAGCGTATCTCCCCCGGAAGGGTCGGGGAACCTGGCCAGAGGAGCGCCCTCCGGTGTCAGCGGCAGGTATTCCCTTCCCCTGAGGGTGTAGGTGTAACCATCCGGGGAAAGAAGGTTGGTCGGGTCGAGGAAGAGAGTGTCCCCGTCGCTTTCCTCAATTGCCACGAGCATGTGGTCGAAACTTCGGGAGCCGGGGTACGGTCCCACCGGAGCCGAATAGGAAGAGAGGACCGCGAAGGGTTCCAGGCCGGCGCCGCGAAGAAGCCAGATGAGCAGGACGGCCCTGTCCCTGCAGACACCCGCCCTGTCATTCAGGGTTTCAATGGGAGACCTTGGAGTGTATCCCGGGTCACTCCCCCATTCGCCGCTGAGGTACTCAATACCGGCTGCAACCCATGAACGGAGCTCCGAGGGTTCGTTCCCGGCGGCCTCCATCAGGGAATCGCCGGGACCCGGCACGCCATGGAGGCATTCCTCCACCAGAGACCTGTACAGGCCGCTGCTGACCTGATCTGGAAGGTGGCTGGCCACCGTAACGCGGGGACTCTGGAAGACGGGGTCGGGGGAGAAAGGCAAAAGTGGGATCGGCACCCGCGGGCCGGATTCCCATGCCAGATGCCGCAGACCGTCGGCGCCCGTGTAGTCTCTGAAAAGGAAGCCGCCCCCGGAAGTCGCCGTATGGAGCTCGATTCCCGGATCAGCCGCGACGGAGAAACTACCTTGATGAATGCTGTCCCTGGAGGACGAGTAGTAGGTGAAGGAATAGAAATCACCCAGTGGCAGCCTTCTTATCCGGCGTGTTATCTCGACCTTGATGGTGTCCCCGATCTCGATCCCCGGGAAGCTGATGTAAACCTCCCTCAGAGAGCTCTCGAGCATGCCTCCGGGAAGCAGTGAGCTGTGAGGCTCCTCGTGTATCTCCGCCTCCGAATCTCCCCTTCCGGGACGCCAGTGGGCTATGCGGGCATCGATCTCCACCGTCTCCCAGGTGTTCCTGTACGTGGTCGAGATGGTCCCGTAGCGCCGTACTCCCCTGGCGGTGAGGGGGATCATCACTTCCCGCGTCGTCTCCGTGTATCCCGAATCAGGTCCGAAAAGCTCCACAGCCGCCGTATGCTGCAGGTATACGGCATCGGCCGAGGAAAGAAGCAGCAGGAGAAACAGCGGCAAGGTCAGAAGCTCCCGTCAAAGAGCTCCAGATCTGGAGGGACGACTCTCGATGTTCGATTGGAGTCGAGGATGGTGAGACTGACCATGGAGTTCTCAACCGCCTCGACATCTGTGTTCCTGGGATCCACGACGGGAAGCGACCTGTACCTGTCGTAGGCGAAGACCCTGCCCGGTTCAAGCTGTCTGAAGGAGATGTCGCTGGCGAAACGGGCGGTCCTGGTCCATCTGACGCCCCGTATTCCGTCCGGTTCGGTATCGGGGACGTTGATGTTGAGGATGGTTCCGGGGGGTATCAAGGTGGCAAGTCCTCTTGAGAGCAGGTGGGCGAGCACCCTGGATGCGGTTCCGAAGCGGGGCCTGCGCTCGGGAGATGTGATCTGCACGCTTACCGCGATTGAGGGGATGTTCCAGAGGGCAGCTTCGGTAGCGGCGGCCACGGTGCCGGAGTAGAAGATGTTGTTGGCCATGTTGGCTCCGGGGTTGATACCGGATATAAGGAGATCTGGACGCTTGTCCCGCATTATCTCCATCAGGGCTATCTTCACGCAGTCGGTTGGTGTGCCCTCCAGAGCCCATTTCCGGGGTCCCGTCTCGCGGAGCTCCATGGAGGCGTACAGTCCGAGGGAGTGGCTCGTTCCGCTGCAGTGATGAAGGGGAGCCACCACCCACAGCTCGTTGTCCGCTCCGAGGAGTCTTTCAAGTTCGAGGATGCCGGGCTGATCGAACCCGTCATCGTTGGTAAGGAGTATTCTCATGCCCTACAGTGATTTGTGAAGCGTGAACCTGTGGACAGCTCCCAGGGCGTAGTCCGTGGGGACGAAAGCGTAGTCAAGGGTCCAGCTGCCTGCTGCCAGTCCCACTCCGGAGGTGATGTCCCTGGAATCGTCACCGAACCTCATGCCGCATCGTAGCCTGAGCCATCTCTGGGGCACGTATTCCAGCCCTGTTCCAGCGAAGACCCTGTTGTCCAGAGGTTTGCCCGTCTCGGCGGAGAGCGATACATAGCCCAGGGGCAGGTCCATCCGGTACCTGCCTCCGGCCCTCCAGGTGGTGGGGAGGCGGAAATCTTCCTCGACCATTGTCACCGATGGGCCTATGTGCTGAACCGCGGCGGCAAGCTCCAGGTCCTCTGAAGGATGGATCACGACACCCACATCAAAGGCAGCGCCTGTGGAGCTTTCGGTCCACAGCTTCTCCCTTATCAGCTTCAATCCGAGACCAAGGTCGAACATGCCCAGCCTCAGCCCCGCCGCCCCGTGAAAGGAGATGTCCCATGAGGAGAAGGTGGTGACGGGTTCGGACGTTGCCTCCTCCCTCATCTCCATGCCGCCGACGTGGACGAAACGCGTTCCCAAGGCGCATCCTATATCGCCCAGGCGGAAGTTCCAGGACAGGAAGCTCTGCGTGGCGTCCCCGAGCCACTGGGTATGGCCGGCGGAAAGGTTGGCCGATCCCGTGGACGCAAGGAGAGCGGGGTTGGTGAACACAGCCAGTTCACCGCTGTTCAGGAG
>JAFGPK010000013.1 GCA_016936235.1 Candidatus Fermentibacteraceae bacterium
GACGCAAGGCGGCGTTGCAGCAGATGCGGCTACACCTTCCATGACTTCTCCGGACGCTGGATCAATACGGGAGCCCTGTCTTGTCAGAACTGGCTCAGGATCATCAAGCTCTTCGATCTGGAGGTCTCCACAGGGAAGGCTGCCGCTCAGATCGGACTGGCCTGTAACACTGTTCACAAGGCCTTGACCTGCCCATCGCCATAAACCAGGAATCCGGCAACTTCATGAGGTGTTCAGAAAAGCTGGTGAAATGATCGGGCTAGTAGTTCTCCCACATCCATGAGATGATGCTGTCCTGAAGGGCTCTGGCCGTCCAGGTGCGGCCCGCCGGCACCTCGAACATGATGACCACAACGATCTCCCTGCCCGAGGACGTGTTCAGGAGACCGGCTATGGCGGATGTATCGTTCAGCGTACCGGTCTTTCCCCGGAACGATCCCGGAGGCAGGTCGGCCATCCGTGACCTCAGCGTTCCGTCCACACCGTTCACCGGAAGGGTGGCCAGGAATTCTATGCCCCATTCAGCGGAGTTGAAACTCTCCATGATGACGGCGGCCAGGTGAAGGGGAGTGAGCCTGTTGAACCGTGAGAGCCCAGACCCATCGGCCAGCTGGAATTCAGTGAGATCCGGCAGAAGCTCCGTCAGCATCCGTCCCGCGGCATCGCATCCGGCCCCTGTGGAGGCCGGCACGGAGCCCTGCTCCAGGCTTACTGTCCGCAGCACCATCTCCGCCACCATGTTCCTGCTCCACTTGTTCATCGAGGTGAGAAGGACGAACATCGGGTCCGAGTAGATGATCGAGGTCTGGACCATGGCCTCTGAATCGGGCATGCTCCCCGGCATCACATCTCCTATGCAGAGCCCCGCATTCTCCAGTTCCAGCGACAGCATCCCCGCGAACTCCGCCGGGGGACCCGCATAGGGTTTGTAGATGACCAGACTTGTATCAGGGGGTACTGTTCCCTCCAGTATGAGGATCGGGCGGTTCTCGTCCCAGCCCTCCACCCTCGTTCGGACCGACTCCTCCGGTCCCGTGACAAGGTTGTTCACAAGCTCCAGACCGGGCAGCGGAGGGTAGATGAAGACCCTCATCGTATCGCCCCTGGTGGAAATGACTAGCTGAATGATGTTGTCACCCACCGAGAGGCCCTCTATGGGCGGGCAATAGGTCATGCTCCAGTCGGATGCGTCCCACCCCGGGCAGTGGCTTTCGCTGGTGAACCTGCTGGTATCGTAGAACAGGTCCCAGGCAGATCCGGGATCGAGAGCGGCCGCGGTCTCGATGGCCGCTATCCTTATGTGTTCACCGCTGAGGAGCGGCGCTCCCGCACCCACGACGTAGAGGTCACCCCGGGCTGTATCCGCCATGACCATGGTACTGTAGACGTACGAAGGCCCCAGTTCCCTCATGGCAAGGAGGGTCGTGACGAGCTTCACGGTGGAGGCGGGTCTGAAGTAGGCCTCGCCGTTGACTTCCAGCAGCATCTCTCCGCTGTCCGCATCCATGGCTACGATCCCGGCCCTCCAGGCGGCGGGTATCGAAGGCATACCGCTGACCATCATGATCATAAGGAGCAGATTCGGGATCAGGCTCAAGTTTTCCTCCGGTTGACTTGTATCGCTCAGCCAGTACATTAGATTACTCGAAATATAGTCCAACACCATTCAAAGAAAAGACGATGAACAGGCTTGAAAGAAACTTCCCGGAGGTTCACATGTTGCGCGCAATGACTCTATTCGCACTGGTCCTGATCGTGAACGGCTGCGGCGGAGGACCAGCGGAAAATGTCTCAGGACAGGACCCTGACGACGAGGTGATCATGAACGTCGCGGGTCAGACCATTACAGCCGGGAGGATCTCGCCTCTGCTGGAGGGGGTCCGCGGGGATTCGGCCATGGTGGAGCACATGGTGAACAACCTGGTCAACAGGTTCCTGATACTCCAGGATGCCAGGGACAGGGGACTGGACACCACCCGCAGCTTCAGCCTGTATGCGTACGAGAGGGAGCGCGAAAAGCTCCAGAGCATGTGGTTCGAGTGGATACTGCAGCAGAAGGTGGTCCTTCCGCCCGATACGGTGGAGGAGTATTACTCCCGAATGGGCGACATGGTGCTTTACACCGCCATATCCTCAAGGGACAGCGTACTGGCCGACAGCCTCAGGCGGCTTGTGCTCGGGGGAGAGGACATGAACCGCATGGCTCTGGAGCACACGGCCAACATGATGGAGAGGAGCAGTGAAGGCAGGGTGGGTCCAATCGACATGATGGACCTCAGAACCCCGGATGACATGCTGCTTTCGGGTCTCGAACCGGGGGACCTGTCACCCGTCGCTCTCGCCTCCGACGGATATCGGTTCGTCAGGCTGGACAGCACCTATTATGATTCGCCTCCTCCCATTTCCGAGATCAGGGAGCTGATAGAGAGCCGGATACTGGGCAGGCTCAGGATGGACTACAAGGATGAGCTCTTCGACAGTCTGAGGACCGCCAACGATTTCCAGATGGAGGAGGAGATGCTGCAGCTGATCACCTCTCATTATCCTCAGGGCGGAAGGATCTATGAACCCTTCACTCCCGAGGAGGAGGAGATGGTGGCCTATTCCTACCGGGGAGGGAGCAGGACCGTATACCAGCTGGTGGAGAACATTCGGAACCTCCCGCCGGTGGAGGGCACGGATCCTTCGGACCCGGCCTGGCTAAGTCGCTACAGCGCTCTTCTGGGTCTCTACGACATAATGGCCATGGAAGCCAGGGAACAGCGCATGGACACTCTCCCGGAGGTCAGGGAGTACCTGGAACAGCGCTTGAGCAATCATCTTCTGGACGTCTACTACTCCCAGGTCATTGAGCCCAGGCTAATCGTCGGCGAGGATGAGATGATGGAGGTCTTTCAGGCCAACCGCGATTCCCTGACGGTTCCCGAGAGCCGCGTCTTCCGTGCCATAAGCGCCGTTGGAGAAAACCAGCTTCAGATCCTTGAGGAGACTCTGGAGAGGGGAGATGACCCCTTCCTTCTCACTGATGAACTCACTCTGCTGCCGGATATTCAGGCACCCGGCGAAGAGACCCTTACCCGATCATTGTACGTATACTCCATCCCGCAGCCCTACAGCGACATGCTGTTCGGCGCGGAACTGAACGAGACAGTGATCTGCTCGTTGACCGCGGACCGTGTGCTGGTGTTCGAACCCGTGGTGATCGAACCCAGAAGACCCGCCACCTTCGAGGAGTCCTTTGACGAGATAACCTCAATGCTCCGGAACCAGATGGAGGAGGAGGTCCTGGCGGGACTGGTAGACAGCCTTGCATCTGTATATCATATTGAAATCGACAGGGAGTTCATCGACGGCTTCATCCATTCGGCCCCGCCCTCTCAGGATGTGCCATAGAGACTTTAACCACAACGACCGCGCCCCTATCGCCGGCCTTTGGAGGTATGTGAATGTTCTGCAGATGCTGCGGGTATGACAACAACGGCAGGGACAGTGGAAGGTGCGGGAATTGCGGATTCGACCTTTCGAAGCAGAACCTCAGCATCACCGAGAAACGCAGCGCCCTTCAGAGCAAACTGGAGAAGCCGGCTTCCTTCAGGGAGAGGACCGAGTTCAGGACACCCCCTCCAAGAGGACACGCCCCTGTAATAGGAATAGTGATAGCCCTGATGGGCCTGGCGGCGGCATTCGTCATCACCCATTCCTTCGAGAGGTCCGAATACACTCCCGCGCTGCCTCAGAGGGACAGGTTCGAGGAGCTGGTCCCAGAGATCCAGGTGGACAGCCTCGCGCTGCTCATAGGATCGGATATAGTCTACGTCCTTGATGACAGCGCCACCGTCGCCCTCCCCAGGGCCAACGTCGACATGACCGCCATCCCGGAAGGCTCCACCGTCTCCTTCCTTGCCAGGTGGTCAACGCCTCTCAGGCCTTCCGCCACCTTCGTACTCCAGAAGATAAGCCAGAGGGAGTTCAACGTTCTCAGCATAGACAGGCTCTGCGTATGGACTGACAGTACGGAGACCGGCTTCATCTCGGCACCCATAATCAGGCTCCGGCAGTCACTTGTGGACTCCGTTCCCGGACCGGTCCTGGTAAAACTGTACTTCACCCCGGAGATGATGCGGGGGAGGGTCGAGGAATTCAACATACAGATAGACAGGGCGATAACGACCGACGAGTTCACGGACGGCCAGCTGACGGATCTCCTTGAGAGCGTAGCCGGAAGGCTCGCCCGGCAGGAATACGCCGACAGGGGAGTCCAGGTGGCGGTGCTGTTCGACTACAATGCCTACGACCTGGGTGACGCGGTGGAGATAATGCGGAGACTGGCGCCGGTAACCATCGACAGTCTGGGTTACGAGGGGTTCTCCCTCAGTGTCTTCGCCCTGACCGACTGATATCTAGTATCCCAGAAGAACCAGTCTCACAGACGACGCAGCGGTGGTACCGCTCAGCACGGCCGTGTAGACCCCGGGTGGGTGCCTCCCCGTCAGGGGCCATGTAACGGTGCGCGCACACCGTCCATCATCCAGGGTGAAGCTGGATACCGCCCTGCCGGTGATGTCGTATATCGTGAGCCTCCCGCTGCTGAATGATCCCGGTAGGGAGAACGTGAAGCCGGTCGAAGGATTGGGTGACATAAGGGAAATCCCTTCAGCGCCCGTCTCCCTGGAACCTCCGCCGATGCCCTCCGGTGCGGTGAACCTGATGGCGTCCGCCATTATCTTGTCCCCGGTCTGTCCCGTATGGTCGCCCAGGATGACCCGGAGGCCCTGACCGGCTTCCCGGGGTCCTCCCAGCGGGACCCACTGGTCGCCGTAGAGCGACTGGTCCACCACCACGGTATCAAGGCCGCCGCCGCTCTCTATCCTGTAGCGCACCGTCGCGGTGCCCCCGGCCGGTATGTACGCTTCCAGCATCCAGAACATGGAGCTGTCCGGGAGCTGGAAGGTCCATTCCGCCCAGTTCACGTCGGGCCCCGATGATATACTGTAGGTGTAGAAGCAGCCGTAGAACTCGCCGCCCTGGGTGACGTTCCTCCAGTACTGGGCCGGGCCACCGGCCTGGAACCTGCTCTCGAGGTTGTCCGTGACGCTGTCCGTCCACGCGCCTGAGCAGAATGACTCCTCAAGGCAGTCCCAGAGTTCCTCCCTGGCACCGTCGTACCCGAGCGCCCAGATACCGGCCCCCTGCAGATCCGAGGCCCTGATGAGGTCGTACTTGAGCTGCAGGCTCTCCTGGTCATCGTACCATCCCTGGTTCCAGCCGCCGCCGTAGTAGGCGTACCAGGGCGTGAGTGATTCCCCGTCCCACAGCCTGCCGTAGAGTTCGGCCCTTCCGGCCAGTGTGGAGTAGACCAGCGTGGTGCAGTCGCCTGTGACCGCTGAATGGGTGGAGCTTCCGGCGGTCTCCCATTCGAAACCGTAATAAGGCAGTCCAACCACGACCCTGTCATGGCATCCCGGAGCGTACCTGGCGTAGTCGCCCAGGCACCAGACCATGTTCGAGGAGGATTCCGGGTTGGACCCCCAGCCCGTGAGAGGGCAGCACGGACCTGCCACGGTGGACCATGACCCGTGGAACGGGTAGCACATCATGAAAAGGGCGTCGGCTGTCTGGGCTAGGGCCTGGTAGTCGAAGGCCCCGCTCCAGTCCACCGCCGGCGTGCAGATCGAGAGGTGGCTTCCGGGGACGTTCAGGTCCAGCTGGTTCCGGAGCTCCTCCATGAAGGACGTGAGGTTGTCCCTGTCAGATCCGCTCACGTTCTCGAAATCGATGGAGACACCCTCCACGGGGTACTGGTCCACGAGGTCGACGATTGTCGCTATTGCGTTGTCTCTGCCGGTTGTGAGTATGGAATGGATGGACGATGACGAGAAGTTCACCACAGTGACCACGGCAGTGCCTCCCGCACCGTTTATCCCGTCGATGGCGTCCTCGAATACCTCGGGGAAGCCGTTCCAGGCCGAAATGTCCCCGGAAGCGTTCATGTCGACGCAGAAGCAGGCAAGTATGCTGATCAGGTCGTACCGGAGCCAGGTGTCGCCGCCCCAGTAGGGGAGGAACCCGTAGACGGTGCCGCTGAGCGACCTTCCTCCGTCGGCGCCGTCCACGTGCAGTGTGACCCGTCCCCCGTTCTCCATGTGCTCCAGCATGTGAAGGGAGGGAAGACGCACCCTCTCACAGTCGTCCAGCGGGCCGGGACCCGCTACGATGGCGGCGGCAAGTAGAATCTCGAGCATATCGCACCCCCTGGATACCCGTTCTGCAGATGCAGCTGATTTGTTGTATTATTCATCTTACTAATATTCCGGTATTCGCCATGGGTCAATCGCAGTCGAGAGGAGGGCGGATGAAGACCCCCGCGGAGATCCAGCGTTTCTGCCGTCTGCTCCGGCTGAGGACCGTCTCCCGCCAGCCAGGTTCCGGGACCGACCCGGGCCCCTTCATCCGGATGGCCGGTCTCCTCGAGTCGCTCTTTCCCATGGTCCATTCCCGCTGCTCCAGGGACAGGGTCGCGGAGGCCAGCCTCCTGTACGGCCTCCGTGGCACTGACCTCGACCTCGATCCGGTGATGCTCACGGCCCACCTTGACGTGGTTCCAGCCGAGGAAGACGGAGGCTGGCCGCACCCGCCCTTCTCAGGAACCGTTTCGGAGGGAAGGGTATGGGGCAGGGGCGCCATCGACTACAAGATCGGTGTCTCCGCCATGCTGGAAGCCCTGGAGGGGCTGCTGGCAAGGGATTTCAGCCCGGTGAGATCTCTGTTCCTGGCCTTCGGCCATGACGAGGAGACCGGGGGCGACAGGGGCGCGGCGGGGATTGTGGCACTCCTGGACGGCAGGGGCGTGCGACTCAGGTCCGTCCTTGACGAGGGAGGGTATATATACAGCTTCCCCTGGCTCCGCCGTGATGTGGCTGTGGTCGGCCTGGCGGAGAAGGGCTACCTCACCCTGAGGCTCACCGCCCGTGGCCGGCAGGGACACGCCTCTGTCCCCGGGACGGCCACCGCCGCAGGGAACCTGTGCCGTGCCCTGGCCCGGCTGGAGGATAGTCAGATGGAACCAAGGCTCTGCGAACCTGTAAGGAAGATGATGGAGGGAACGGCGCACCTGATCAGGGACGCAGACGGGAATGTCTCCGCGAACGCACTGATGGAGATCATGAGCCGGTATCCCTCCGGGAATGCTCTTGTGAGGACCACTGCGGCTATAACCATGATCAGCGGCAGCAGCAAGGAGAACATCATTCCCGCCGCCCCTCATGCCCTGGTGAATCTGAGGGCCGTCCCCGGAGACGACTCCGGAAGCATAATCCGGCACGTCAGGGACATTGCAGGGGAAATGGGCGTCGAGGTGGAGTGCGAGGATACAAACCACGTTCACGAGCCTTCGGCCGTATCATCGGCGGCCACTCCCGAGTACAGGGCCATCGAAGACGCAATGGAGAAAGTCTGGCCGGGGATCCCGGTTGTCCCCGGGATATTCCCAGCAGCCACTGATTCGCGTCACTACTGCTCCATCGCCGACGATGTCTACAGGTTCCAGCCGGTGCATCTTGGTACCGACGGGCTCTCCGCCCTTCACTCCAGCGGCGAGTCGGTTTCGGTGGAGGATTACATGGGATCGATCCGTTTCTACTCGGAGTACATCGAAAGGATCTGCGGAGCATGAGCGGGCTTCCGGAGGACAGCATCCTGAAGAGGACCATGCGCATAACCACCGCTGCCCTGGCCGTGAACGTCCTCATGTCCCTGTCCAAACTTGCCGGAGGCATACTGGCCGGAAGCCACGCCCTTACCGCCGACGGAGTCCACAGCCTCTCAGACGGCTGCACCGACATCGCCATAATCATCGGGGCC
Source organism: Candidatus Fermentibacteraceae bacterium (assembly GCA_016936235.1). Taxonomy (GTDB): domain Bacteria; phylum Fermentibacterota; class Fermentibacteria; order Fermentibacterales; family JCC-6; genus Aegiribacteria. Next base: position 7,861 of record JAFGPK010000013.1, read on the forward strand.
CGATACTGGACCAGGCCCAGGGATGACAGCCACCCCCACGGCCATGCCAGGATCGAGACCCTTATCGCTGGTTTCATAGGTTTCTTCGTGGTGATAACAGGTCTCTACATCGCCTGGGAATCCTTCGGATCCATCGTCCATCCACCCGAATCGCCTCCCGGCTGGTCGGCCTTCTGCATCGCCATCGCCGCCATCGTGACAAAGGGTCTTCTCTCCAGATGGACCCTGAGCACCGCAAGGAGGTTCAGGTCCGCGGCCCTGGCGGCCAACGCCATGCACCAGCGCTCGGACGTGTTCAGCTCCATACCCGTGGCGGTAGTGGTCCTTGCCGCCAGACTGGACGATTCGCTGATAATCCTGGACGGCATAGGCGGCGTGTTCGTCTCCCTTTTCGTCCTCAGGATGGGCTACAGCATTCTGAGGCCTGCCCTGTGGCAGCTCTCCGACACGGCTGCCCCCCCGGAGATCATTCAGGAGCTCAGGAGGATAGCCATGTCCATCGAGGGGGTCATGGACGTCCATGACCTGAGAACCAGGTACCAGGGGGAGGGGATACAGACCGACATGCACATAGTCGTGGACGGTTCGATGCCGGTTGAGAAGGCCTTCGGGATAGTGCAGAGGGTCGAGGAGGAGCTCCGAAGGTCCGGCCCGGGTGTGGTGGACGCACTTGTCAGGCTGGAACCCGGTCCGGCCGTACAGGACTTGCGCGATCCCTCCGGGAAGCTATAATTATTCAGTGTCAGTGCTTTCACGCAGGGAGTCCGAATGGCGTTCAGAATTGTCAGCAGTGCTTTCAAGGACGGCGATTACCTGCCCCCGTGGTACTCCCGGACCGGAGGTGATTCATCCCCTCCGGTAGGATGGACCGACCCTCCCAGAAAGACCGTCAGCCTCGCCCTGATAGTCACGTGCGTCGATGACAAGACTGGTCAGGAGTACTGTCACTGGGTCATGTACAACATCCCGCCCAAGTCGAAGACCATCTACGGCAAGCATCCTCACGGCAGCGTCTCCCACGACGGTACCCTGCAGGGAGTCAACAGCTTCGGAGGCATCGGCTGGGACGGCCCGGCGGACGACATCCCCGAACAGGAGCTGTTCTTCAGGCTCTACGCCCTGGACAGCAGGCTGGTCCTTCCCGGCGGAGCGTCGCACCACGATGTGCAGGATGCAATGGAAGGGCATGTACTGCAGATGGCCCAGCTCCTCGGAAGGTATACGCCACACTGAGCAACCTGGAGGATAAGGGCAGGTTCGAAGCGGCATGGAGCCTGTCCGGAGACTGCGTTTTCCTCAACCACGGCTCCTTCGGAGCTGTTCCCAGGCAGGTAGCCGATTTCAGGGGTTCCCTTCTGAAGGAGATGGACCGACAGCCCCTTGATTTCATACTCAGGAAATACATGCCAGCCCTCCCCGGCATCCTGGAATCCATCGAGCAGTTCACAGGAGCCCGGAGAGGCTCCGTTGTCCTGGTGCCCAACGCAACCACCGGGGTCAATACCGTCCTGTCCAATCTCGAGCTTAATCCCGGCGATGAGGTGGTCACCACGGGACAGGAGTACTTCGCCTCCAGGAACGCCCTGAGGTTCTACGCCGAGAGAAGGGGCGCCAGGGTGATCGAGGTTCCCATAGAGATCCCTGTGGCTGGACCCGAGCAGGTCGTGGGGGCCATCATGTCCAGGGTGACCTCAAGGACCGCCCTGGTCCTTGCGGACCACGTATCCAGTCCCACCGGCATGGTCTTTCCGGTGGAGACCCTGGCGCGGGAACTTGACCGGCTTGGAGTGGACCTGCTGGTGGACGGGGCGCACGGTCCCGGAATGCTACCCCTCGATCTCGAGGAACTGGGGGCCGCCTACTACACCGGCAACTGCCACAAGTGGATGTGCACGCCGCAGACCGCGGCCCTCCTCTACGTGAGGCCCGACAGGCAGGCGGGCTTCCGCCCGGCGGTGATGAGCCATTTCCACACCGATTTCGATGTGGACATGTCCCCATTCCAGGTGGAGTTCTCATGGAACGGCACGATAGACCCGACTCCCAGGATGGCCATACCCTTCGCCATACGGTACATGGAAGGCCTTCACCCGGAAGGGTGGAAGGGTATCATGAGGGACAACCATGAACTGGCCGTTGCCGCCACCGAACTGGTAAGCCGGGAAACGGGGCTTCAGCCCCCGTGTCCTTTGGACATGCTCGGTTCCATGGGCTCCGTTGTCCTTCCCTACCTTCCGCCTTCGGTCCTGCCGCCCCCGGAGGGTATAGACCCCCTGCAGGACCGGCTGAGGTCCGAGAGGGGGATCGAAGTGCCGGTGACCTTCACGCCGAACCCCAGTGGCCGCTTCCTGAGGTTCAGCTGCCAGCTCTACAACTCCCTGCCGCAGTACGAAGAGCTGGCTTCGTCTCTCAGGGAGGAGCTGTCCCGGGGGATTCGCCTGTGAGTTTTCTGTATTTTCTGCTTGACAGCCGTATGCAGTGGCCCGATAATCAAATCAAGGCAGCATGAGAGGGGATCATTGAAAAAATTAATCATCCTTGCAGCCATTATTGTTGCAGCTTATCTGATTCTGCGCTTCGTTCAATGCTGAGCATCCCGTGAAGAAGCTCACCGGCTGCACGGTCCTCCTGCTGTTCATAATGGTCCTGGCGATTTTCCTCTCACAGCTGGACATCATAGACCTCGGCGGTGTTCTCGGGTTCTCCAGGAACGCGACCTCGATCCTGCAGGTGCTGCGGTCGGAGAGCCTTATGTTCCTGGCTACTGACAGGATAACCACCTTCATCTATACCGACATCACCGAGAACAGCTTCATAATGGGCAACAGAGAGGGTCTGCTCATTATGAAGGTCACATACCTGTTCGGAATGGACCTGTCGGTACTGACCGTAGATTCCATTGAACGGAGTCAGGGCGCTCTCATCGTTCATATGCCGGATGTGGAGCTCCTGGAGATGTCTCCCGATCTGACCACGGCTGAGATCTATACGAAGACATCCGGGCTTGTCTGGCTGTACGACCGGCTATCCGGATACGATATGCACAAGGCTCTCCTTGCGCAGATGGATTCCGTCGCGACGGAGTTCGTGGAATCCGAAGGACTCCTTCCGGAAAGAGCCGAGATACTGGCCCGCCTCAACGGATTCGCCCCCGTCCTTTCCGAGTACGCCGGAGCGGATGTTGTCTTCCGCTGACCCGGTCTTCAGTTTCGAGGACGATCATGAGACCAGGGCGGAGATATGCGGTTCCATCCTCCGCAGCCTGCCTGAATGGTTCGGCATCGAGTCGGCCGTCGAGGAGTACGTTCGCGGGGCCAGGGACCTGCCCTTCATCCGGATCGACATCGATGGAGCGGCGGTGGGTTTCTGCTCGCTGAAGGTGAACTTCGGCATCAACGCCGATCTCTACGTCCTGGGAATACTTAAGGAGTACCACGGCAAAGGCATTGGAACCCGGATGATTGGTTTCATAGAGGGGTACTGCAGGGAGAAGGGCATACCCTACATGTCGGTGAAGACGCTCAGCAGCGGACATCCCGACGAGAACTACGCCATGACCAGGAAGTTCTACGAGAAATGCGGTTTCGTACCCTTCGAGGAGTTTCCCGCCCTGTGGGGCGAGGAAAGCCCCTGCCTCTTCATGCTGAAGAGGGTCGCCGGCTAGGAACCTTCCACCTGCATGGACCCGTTCTTCCGGAAGATCACCTGGATCTCCTCCACTGACGGAACCTCGCCGGAGGTCCATACCATGTCATCTATCACTAGGGCCGGGGTCACGGCAACGCCGAAGGAGATGATGTCGTTGATGTTGGTTATCATCTCTATCTCAGCTTCGATGCCCAGGTTGTCCATTGCCTGCTGAGTGTTGTGGAAGAGCGTGCTGCATTTCAGGCAGCCGGTACCGAGGACCTTGACGGTTCTGTTCATGCGTTCTCCCGGATCATGAGAGGGACGATTTCCTATAAGACCGGTATTATATGTTAAGACCGGCTCTTCATCAAGGAAGGGGGCACCCTATCCCGATTGAGCTGCAGTCTGTTGTTCCGAAACAGACTTCGCCAAAGGAGGATAAGATGCCCCCATCGGTGGTGTAGAGCCCAAGTCCTGGTAC
>JAFGPK010000071.1 GCA_016936235.1 Candidatus Fermentibacteraceae bacterium
CCGGCGGCTACTTGGGAGCAGGATGGGCTTCGCTCTACCTGCCCGACTACTGGAGGATAGCGGACCAGTACTTCTACATGGCCGTGCAGCAGCAGGTCGGAATGTACCCGCTGGGAGACTTCAGCGAGAGCCAGGTGCAGGACACGATGTGGACCACTTTCCAGTGTATCCATCCTGACCTTCCGGCCAGCGTGCTGGACCCGATTCTGGAGAACACCGCTGATTCGGGCATAGTATGGGTAGGCGAGCAGATCGAGGCCATCGTGGGCGATGCCGACCTGCCTTACCGCTTCCAGCCCCTTGAAAGCGGTGTCATAGCTCTGTTCGAAATAGTCAACAGCTACACCACGGTCATGTCCGAGGTGGACAGTATCGCCGGCGGCTGGGTCTACGTGACAGTACCCCAGTCGGTGCTGGAAGTGTCCGACGAGGACTACTACACCTGGATCGGAGTCGACCAGCAGGTCAACTACGATTACAGGATATTCGACCAGTCCGCTTCACCCAGCGGACAGTATCTGCTTGACGCCCTTGCCGGATCGGTCATGCTTCAGGACATAAGGGGATCGGAGAGCGGCGACGCCCTTCTCGGCTGCGCAAGCGCTTTCGCCCTGGACATCCTTGATTCGGACTACATCTTCGGCTCGGGCCAGTACTATGAGGGATTCGAGAGCTTGAGCAACATGCAGGTCAAGGGTACGGGCGCCGCCCTGGCCTTCGCCTCGCAGTACTTCAAGTTCGCATGGTTCACGTGTATGAGCGAGGGACAGGGCATGGGGCTCGACCCAACGAGTCCCAGCTTCGTCACGGACCTCATGGCCGTGATAGAGACGATGATCAACAGCTGACGGTCTCTTCAGGGCAGAATGGGAACCCCCCGGCCGGAAACGGCCGGGGGGTTCCCCTGTCTGACTGATATTGAACGCGTCAGTACTCCGGCGCTTCCGTGCTGTATATGTCGAAGTTCTCTCCGCCGTCCTCGCGGTTGGATGAGAAGGCGAACCACCCGTAAACGGGATTCCAGGCCGGATAGACATCGTCCCCCGGGTCCTCCGTAACCTGGACCAGCGAGGAGCCCGCCAGGTCGCTTATCCAGACATCGTAGCTGCCGCTCCTGTTGGAGGCGAATGCGAACCGGTCGTCCTCCGGACCCCAGCAGGGATGAATATTGTCCCAGGAATCATCTATCACGGGATGTGGATCCGTCCCGTCCGGTTTCATGAGCCATATTTCAGAGCTGCCGCCGATGGACACTTCGAACAGAATCCATTCTCCGTCGGGTGAGTATGAGGGACGGAGGCAGTCGAAGTCCGGAGTGTAGAACGGCTCCGGTGTAAGGAGGGTGTCCTCATGGTACTCTGTCTTCCACAAGCCCCAGTAGCCGCTGTCGAAGGTGCAGATAAGCAGGGAATCCTCCGTGGGGGTCCAGGTTGGATGGAGGTGGTTCTTCCCATCGTTCACGACCACCAGCAGGGGACCGAGGTTGCCGGGGACCGTCCTTACCGAGGATGTGGAATCCGTGTTGTAGCTGGTATAGACTATCAATCCCTGCTCACCGCTCCAGCATCCGTTGGGCCCTGCGGACTCATCGTAACTGGACGCAGCCACGGGGACCGGGTCCGTAATGCCGTCGAAGCCCAGGATGCAGTATGACGAGTAGGCATAAGACGTGAAGATCAGTACCGTTCCTCCGGGTGACCAGGAGAGAGCTGTGTCGGGGTAGATGCTGCCCAGGTACAGGTAGGCTCCATCGGGCCACTGCTCGGGTCCCGACGGGTCCTCCCCGCAGGCCGCCGCCAGCAGTGACGCCGTCATGAATGCGGCAATGTATCTCATATCAAAGCTCCGTCCCGTTCCGTGATAGATAATGGATGTCCGGTCGTGTTCCCTCAGGATTCGGGGGATATGTCCGCTCCCAGTCCTCTCAGTCTCTCAACGAGATCCTGATATCCGCGCTGGATCTGATGGACGTTGCGTATCACGCTGGTGCCGTCTGCGCATAGGGCCGCTGTGAGCAGGGCCATCCCCGCTCTTATATCCGGGCTGCTCACATCCGTTCCATGGAGTTTGGATGGGCCTGAGACGACCACCCTGTGCGGATCGCACTGAATGATGTCCGCCCCCATGGAAACCAGCTTGTCGACGAAGAAGAGTCTGCTTTCGAACATCTTCTCGAAGATAAGGGAAATACCCCGTGACTGAGTGGCCAACACTACGGCCGTGCTAGTCAGGTCCGGTGAGAACCCTGGCCACGGGGAATCGTAGACGGTGGGAATCGCCCCTCCCCGGTCGGGCCTGACCATGAGTTCACGGGTTCCGTCTATGACCAGCATACCTTCCTCTGCGACGACCTCTACACCGAGTTTCGAGAACCCGTTCATGATCGGCCTTACAACATCCTCCGGCACATCGGGGATGCGCACCCTGCCTCCGCAGCATGCGGCAAGACCGATGAAACTGCCGATCTCTATATGATCGGGAACGACACTGTGGCTGCACCCTCCGAGAAGGCCGCCGGATCCCCTGACATGTATGCGGTTCGTGCCCGTCCCGGAAACATCCGCCCCCATGGCCTTCAGCATGGCGGCCAGGTCCTGTACGTTGGGTTCGCAGGCGGCGTTGTATATAACCGTCTCTCCAGCGGCGATTGAGGCGGCCATGAGAGCGTTCTCCGTTGCGGTGACGGAAGGCTCGTCCAGGAAAATGTACCTTCCTTCAAGGCCGGAGGCCTTGAAGGACAGCATCCTGTCCTCCATCGTGATTATCGCCCCCATCTGCTCAAGAGCGAGGAAATGAGTGTCCAGCCTTCTCTTACCGATGATGTCGCCACCGGGGGGAGGCAGCATGACCCTTCCGGTCCTGGCTGTCAGGGGTCCGGCAAGAAGGATGGACGCCCGGATCTCCCTGCAGGCTGATCTGTCTATCGTGTCGGGATCTATGCTCGAGGCATCGAGGGTGATCCCTTCGGCGACGGTGCCCGACACTGACACGCCAAGGCTTTCAAGGAGGGTGAGCATGGTCCTTACATCCCGGATGTCCGGCAGGTTCCGAAGCTTGACCTCACCGTCGGTGAGAAGTGACGCCGCAAGGATGGGCAGAGCGGCGTTCTTGCTTCCACAGGGGCGGAGGACGCCCGAAAGCGGGATGCCGCCCCTGACCCGGTAGCTGTCACCGGGAACATCAGTCATGGGCGCGGCCCCTGCCCGATGTCTTGTCGAGTATTGTGTGGTAGAGGTCGGGGTAGTCCTGTGGGACCCACTCCTGCTTGAGGAGCCACATGATGTAGTCCCGGTCCTGGGCCGCGATATCCTCCACCAGCTTTCCGCGGTACTTCCCGAAGGTGAATATCTTCACCTCCAGCGGCGACATCGTATAGTCCACCAGTTCCCTCCAGCTTCCAGGGTTCAGAAGCCCGGTACCGGTAATGTACTCAACCAGCGCGCGGACCAGTTCCGTATCGAACATGGCTCTGTGGGCTTCTCCCTTAAGGTCTGCATCGAGCTCGAAGCGGTATCGCAATGCCTGCAGAGCGTGGGATGGTATCAGGGGCCAGAGGTGTTTTGACAGTCTCAGAGAATCCAGCTGCTTCTCTGCGCCTATCCCTCCGAACACTCCGGGCAGCTCCCGTGCCAGTATGGTCAGGTCGTAGGGAAGGTTATGCGCGCATATCAGATCTGCCCGGCCCGCCAGTTCGGCTGCTTCGTCCGCGATTCCGGAGACGGCAGGACTTCCCTCCAGCATGCAGTTGGTTATGTGGTGTACGGCTGAAGCCTCGGGCGGTACCGGTTCCGGCGGCAGGACAAGCCGCTGCAGTGTCAGATCGGCAGCAGGGTCCCTCCGGAACCCGTGGTAGGTCGAGAGAAGAAGCGCGATCTCGCATACGCTGGCGGTTTCCGGATCCGGTCCCGTGGTCTCCGTGTCAAGGAAGAGGACCCTCGTTTCCTCCCCGGTGTCCAAAGTGCCGGAGAAAAGGTCAGGTTCGTTTTTCATGGCCATATCCTAACTCGCCGGTACATGATTGAAAACCCGAATAAACATGAACCCGTTCATATTTTGGCATATCCACGAAATCGTATATAATATACTATAGAACCTTGATTCGAAGACCTGTCCAATTATAGGAGGAAACATGAAAACGATAGTAACGTCATCGGTTCTTCTAGCCATGCTGCTGGCGGCATGCGGGGGGCAGCCGGAGGAATTGACCGCGGCGTCGCCACTTGACGTCCTTCCCGAGACCTCGCTCTTCTCCGTGGCCCTCGTCAACCCTTCGGCCGTAATTTCTGCCATTGACGGGTATGCTGCAGGGGTGCCCGTCCTCGGGGAAAGCGCCGTCTCGAGCTGGATACTCTCGGCCCTTAACTGCGCGGACATGTCCGAGGTGGACAGCCGTCTTGGCATCAGGACGGAAGGGGGCCTTGCGGTATACATGGAGAGCATGATGCCCCAGAGCATGGGGGGGGCTCTCACTGTGACCGACCCGGCCACCTTCTGGGCCAACATCGGAGTGACACCCCAGGCAGCTGAAGCCATCGAGGGCTACGAAGTCACATCGATCCCGGTCGATTTCGGTGACCTCTACTTCTGCCATACCAACGGGCTCCTCCTTGCGGCGGGCAGCCGCGCCGGCCTTCAGGCAATGCTTGGTAGGCTGGATGGTGAGATACCCCCGTCCATTCCGGACATTCCCGACGGCAGTTTCTACATGTTCACCAATATAGAGACCTTCGGACCAATGATGGCCGGCCAGCTGGCAATGCTCAAGACTCAGCTCGTAGCCGAGATGACCGCCGAGGGCGGGATGAACGCGGACATGATGCAGGGTATCATGGACCTCTACTTCGATGCCGTCGGTATGGTCCTCACAGAAACCAGATCGTGGAGCTGCGTTCTCACCTTGGGTCCGGAGTACATCACAGGAACCTCCAAGCTGGAATTCATTCCTGGCTCCACGCTTGACCGGTACATGATCCCCGTGGAACCCGAGGATATGACGGACATGATACCCGCTGGCGATGTCATGGTCGCCAGGGTGAGCATCGATCCAGTCACCAGCTCGGCTGCAATCAACGCCGTGTTCGGAGCCATGGGCATGACCGGCATACCCCAGGACATGGTTGAGTTCTGGGCGCAGTCGGCGAAGAACACGGCCGTAAGCTGGGTGTTCGACAGCGTCAACCCGATCCACATAATAGGCCTTTACGATGTGGGCGAAAACGTGACCCTGGAGGATGTCAAGAACGCCTATGACGCTCAGTTCCAGATGATGGGGAGCTTCCTGACCATGCCGGGTCTGACGCTAATGCCTGTTGATTATGCTGAATACAGCGGCATGGAGTGGATCAGCTTCGGAATGGAAATGGACATGAGCGCAATGCGTCCGGACTCGATTGAGAACAGCGCTCCAATGGCCGGCAGCATCTCGTGGATAGCATGGATGACCCTTCACGACGGTGTGCTCTATCTCGAGATGGCCCGGGAACCCATGGTGGCTGCAGCCATCATAGACGGGACCTATCAGGGCGGCTACGCGTCCGACATGCCCGAGATGGGAGATTTCTCCCCTTCATCGGAGATGGCCATGCTCTTCAACATCCCGGGATACCTGAACATGGCCATGGCCATGTCGGGGCTGGAAGTGCCTCCCATCGATTCGGAACCTGTATGGATGCATATAGAGGTTGATTTGCATGAGGGAGGCATGAGCAGCAAGTTCAGTGTTTCAGGGACCGACATGAGCGTCTTCATCGGGAAGGCCATCCAGACCTTCGCAGCCCTGGCGCAGTAACACACTGAGATCATTCTGAGCAGAGGATGCCGGCAGCTGGCTGCCGGCATCCTCATTTCGATGCTCTTCTCAGGACCGGTTCACACGTCTTCAGGGTTCCTGTTGTACAGCTCCTGAGCCGAAGACAACCCTCCGGTCATGTAACGGACTACGCAGTCCGCAGCTCTGTGAGCCATGAGAGAGGCTTCTTCCTCCAGCCGCGCGGGTACTCTGTCCAATACGAACTCCGCGAGGTCAGTCCCGTCAGGCGCCGGACCTATCCCCATCCTCAGCCTCGGGAATTCCTGGGATCCCAGGCAGTCGATGATGCTCTGAAGTCCATTGTGGCCTCCGCTGCTCCCCGAGCCCTTCAGCCGGAGCCTTCCCAGATCAAGATTGAAATCATCGCACACCACCAGGAGCCGATCCGGGTCCAGTCCTTCCGCGTCGATGAAGGCTGAAACGGACCGGCCGCTGAGGTTCATATACACCGTCGGTTTGATTATGTGATTTCCACCCGGGAGCGAGGCCACGAGGAAGAGACCTGCATCCAGGAATTTTACGCCGGCTTCACGGGTCAGGATATCCGCCACCCAGAAACCGGCGTTGTGCCAGGTCATGCTGTAACGCTTCCCCGGATTGCCCAGGCATGCCACGACAAGGGGAAACGACAACGGTCAGTTCTCCTCTGAGCCGTGAGCCTCTTCTTCGGCTCTGCGAGCCTCCTCACCGCCGGCAGCAGCTTCCTCGCCCTCAAGGAGCTCTTCTCCGGCTCCTTCGGCGGCTTCAACCTTTGCAACGCTGGGAGCAACGACGGAAGCGACCACGATGTCGCTGTCCATGTCCAGTGTCATTCCCTCCGGAAGGGTGATATCGGACAGGTGGATGGATGAACCGATATCTAGGTTCTCAACATCGACGGTGATCGAGGGGGGAATGTCCTTTGCACGGACCTTGATGTAGATCTCGTGCAGCGAGTGCTCAAGCACTCCGCCCATCTTCACCCCGACGGGGATGTTCTCAAGGTGCACATGGACAGGGATCGATACGATCTGATCGGCGGAGACCCTCAGGAAATCGATGTGTACCGGCCTGTCGGTGATCATGTCCCAATGGATGTCCTTGACGATGACCGTAACCGGAGACTTCCGTCCCATCTCCAGGTTGATGATGCCGGTTGAAGTCGAGTAGCCCACCGTGTCCATGAAATCCTTCTCCGAGACGGCGACATTGAGTTCGTCGCCTCCTCTGCCATAGATCACCGCCGGCACGGAACCGGCCTTCCTCAGACGCCTTGCGTTCCTGGAGCCGAATTCCGTCCTTTCGGCAATCTTGATCGCTTTCTTACCAGGCATTACTATATCCTTTCCTTCATTCCGAGTTGCTACGCGAGCGACTCAGTCCTGAATTGCTTTCCCGAAGCGATTCAGGCAGTGGCTGGGGCGGGAGGATTCGAACCCCCAATGCAGGGACCAAAACCCTGTGTCTTAACCATTTGACGACGCCCCAGCAGTATCTGCTGTTCTGCAGATGGAGTTGTTCCATCGCAGTGATCGCGAGAAACACCGTGCTTCCCCCTCCCCGCGGAAGAGGGCGTAGAATGTTGGACCTGACCCGGACAGACCCCAGCTGTCGCACTGGCTGTCCGACATGAACCGCGCCACTTCCGCAATCTCGGGGATGTGTTTCTCGAGCAGGGGAAGGAAGTCGTTCCGCAGGTCGTGCGGAAAGGGCTTACCCTCATGCCATACTGCTGACGAGGCTGAATCATGCCTAATCGTATCACTGTTTGTCAAGTAGGTATCCGACTCAGCATCCCATAGTGAGTAGGCCATCGGTGTGGATACATTGACAGGAGGATGGATCAGTACCGCGTGAAAGGGGATCACGGGGATGGCCGCTATCCTCTCCCCCCGACCCGTGACCATGGCTGCCCCGCCATTAATGAAGAAGGGCACGTCGCTGCCGAGGACCGCTGCCGCCTCGAAAAGATCGAGATCTTCCCTGCCGGTGATACGGGCCAGACCCAGGAGTACGCCGGCGGCGTCACTGCTTCCACCTCCGAGCCCCGCACGAGCGGGGATTCTCTTTTCGAGCAGAATGCTGATGTCCAGGCTTTCGTCGGATAGCTCCATGAAAACGGAAGCCGCCTTCCAGACCAGGTTATCAGGGCCTTCGGGCGCGTCCCCCAGGCATTTCAGCCTTATCCGGCGTCTTCCAGGCAGAGCTTCGATCGTTAGCCTGTCGCAGAGGGAAATCTCCTGGAAGATGCTCTGCAGATCATGGTACCCGTCTTTTCTGATGCTGAGGATCCTGAGTCCCAGGTTCAGCTTGGCCCGGGGCTGCAGAGATATCCTCACACCGCGGGGTTCCCCGGGAAGAGGGTTATTGAAAGGGCTACAGCCACCACCCAGAGCAGAATGCACAGAAGCAGCGGCTTGTCTGACAGGAGAAGCCTGTCCGGGCTTCCCCCGTGCCCCTTGACGTGGATCAGGTAGAGGTACCTGAAGACACCGTAGGTGACGAATGGTATGGTGAGCCACAGCTTCGTGGAGACGAGCTGCATGGTCCTCTCGCTGATGGAATAAATGGAGTAGCCGATTATGCTTGCTGCAGTGGCTATGCCCATCATTTCGTCAAGGAGGGTGATGCTGTAATCCTCCAGGCTCTTCCTGTGACCGGAGGCTTTCTCGCCCAGGGCTAATACCTCCGACCGCCGTTTGGCGAATGCCAGGAACATGGCCAGGAAGAACGTGCACAGTATCAGCCAGTGCGAAATGGAAACATCTGTGTATCCGGTGTCCATGGCCAGCGTAACACCGGCCAGGGCCCTGAGAACGAATCCGGAGGCGATTATCAGCACATCCAGTATCACCGCATGCTTGAGCCCGAAGGAATAGAAGATCTGCAGCACCAGGTAGAAGCTGAGGACCATAGCATAGGTGGGAGCCACTGACCAGGAGACGCACAGGACCAGGGCTGCCAGGAAGAGCGCGGCGAACGCGGCAATCGGAACGGAAAGCTGGCCCGAAGCCACCGGCCTGTTCCTCTTCTCAGGGTGCGTCGAGTCCCTCTTCCTGTCTGCGATGTCGTTGGTGAGGTAGACCGAGCTGGACAGCAGGCAGAAGCCCAGCGCACCCAGGGCCGTGATCCCCAGCGCCCTGGGATTGCTCCAGTGGTCGGCGAAGAGTATCCCGGCGAAGACGAAGAGGTTCTTGGTCCAGGACCTGATCCGAAGGCTGCGTAGAAGGGCCGATAGATTCTTCATAACATGTATAATAACCGAAACAACCCGCTTATCAAAGCTGATTCGTGTCAGATTGCGATGTCCCATTTTCAGGCCCGGCACCAGTTCGGGACATTTTCTCGATTGTGCCATTCCCTGTTTCGTTTGATATATTCCTCCCATCATTGTGAGAGATATCTTCATATCTTGATTCGAGTACATTTATTAGTCCATACGACATTCCGTTTCAGGTCAGCCAGAGCTTTCATCACTTTGACCAAAACCTGAGAGGAACCGATGCGAACCGCTCTTCTTACACTGCTCTTCATCATCGCCACGGTGCTTGCCGGCGATTTCACGGTGGAGGAATACGGCAATTCCCAGACCGGCAAGATAGAGACCGTTCTGAAAGACCAGCTACAGGTCCGGGTGCTGGATTCCGTGGGAAGACCTCTCGAGGGTGTGTCGGTGATCTTCGAGACCTACTCGGACGGCGGCGTAATAGCCTATCCGTTCACCGGTCGGGAACCTCTGATAATAGAGGGTGACACCCTGTCGGGAGACCTATCGGCGGTGAGGATCCTCACCGATCAGGACGGCTTCGCCGGAATCTCCCTGAAACTCGGGGACAAGACCAGCAACAACAGCGTGGACGCCAGGATAGTGCTCCCGGATGGAAGCGAGGAAAGGATACACTTCTCCGCCCTTGCGGTTGACCTCAGGAGCATAATCTTCCAGCTCATCGGCGGTCTGGCCATCTTCCTGCTGGGTATGAAGATGATGTCCGAATCCCTTCAGACTGTGGCCGGGAACAAGCTGAGGACCATACTGAAGAAGATCACGAGCAACAGGTTCCTCGCCCTCACAGCCGGCGCCCTGATGACAGCGGCGATACAGAGTTCCAGCGCCACATCGGTGATAGCCGTGAGTTTCGTTAATTCCGGACTCATGGCTCTTCAACAGGCGGTGGGAGTCATTATCGGCGCCAACATCGGAACCACCGTAACGGGCCAGCTGATAGCCTTCAAGATAACAACCTACGCTTTCCCGATTGTGGCAGTGGGTTTCGCGATGTTCGCCTTCGCCAGGACCCGCCGCAACCAGTTCTGGGGCAGGGCCATAGTCGGACTGGGCCTTATCTTCCTGGGCATGACCCTGATGAAGGATATTCTGGGCCCCCTGAAGAGCAGCATGGCGGTGAAGACCTTCTTCACCGACTTCAGCACCAACCCATTTCTTGCGGTCTTCGCAGGTACAGTCCTCACCTGTATAATACAGAGCTCCAGCGCTACGGTGGGTCTTACAATGACCCTGGCGGGCGCAGGTCTGATCAGTCTTCAGGGTGCGTTCTACCTGGTCCTGGGCGACAATATAGGTACCACGATAACGGCCCAGCTCTCGGCCATCGGGGCCAGCAGGACAGCCAGGCAGACGGCCATGGCCCATACTCTCTTCAACGTCATAGGCGCCGTTTACATGGGACTGCTCATATCAGACGACAACGGGTTCGTAATGAACCTGGTCAGGTCTACGGCGGGAGACCCTCTGAGACAGGTGGCCAATGCGCACAGCATGTTCAACATTCTGAATGCTCTGGTCTTCCTTCCGCTGGTGCCGCTGCTGGCCAGGCTGTGCAGGTTCATCATTCCGGACCGTGCGGAGGTGTCCACCGGTGAGGTCGAACTTGTACTGGACGAGCATCTGCTTGATTCTCCCGCCCTTGCCATCGACAATCTGGAGAGAGAGATGGTGAAGATGGCGGCCTACGCCGAGGAGACGGTGAAGGGGGCCATATCATGCTTCTTCCAGGGATTTCCCAAACAGGGCACCATCATGTCCATGGAGGACAGGGTGGACTACATGCAGCGGGACCTGACCATATACGCATCGAAGCTCTTTCAGAGGGATCTTGATCAGGACCAGTCCCTCAAGCTGCCTGTGCTGATACACACCATCAATGACCTCGAGCGGATATCCGATCACGCCGTGAACATAGTGGAAGCAAGGGGAAGGGTCTCGGGTATCCTTGATCTGGAGCAGAGCGAGCTCGGCTCGTCGGCAGTCAAAGCCTCGGACATGGTCGAGAAGATGCTTGAATCCACCAGGATCTCTCTGGAATCGCATGACAGGGAGTCCTCTGAGGCGGTGCTCGCCCTGGAGGCAAGGCTGAACAGCCTAGAGGAGGATGCCAGGGAGGAGTACACCGAATGCCTCACCAGACGGGGGAAGGATGGACTTCAGCGCCTTGCGCTTCTTGATTTCACCGATTACTGCGAGCGTATCGGGGATCACCTCACTAACATAGCCCAGTCACTCCTGGGCGGCGGTGTATGGCACGGCACCGATGACCTGACCTGATGCCTCCGGTTGCATTGAGTTGACAATCAGATGGCCGACTGTGAGATTTAGCAGGTTACGTCCGGTCGACGACGACCGGATCCAATGCACAAAGGGAGAGGCCGAACCGCTTCAAATCGGTTCGCTGTTGCTTTCCCGCAAGCAGTCATCCTCTTGCGGAAAGGACGACAGATGAGCAAGACAAGAACCTTGATCCTGGGCGCCGCAGGGCGCGATTTCCATAATTTCAACGTAGTCTACAGGGAGAATCCGGACTACGATGTCGTGGCGTTCACCGCGACCCAGATCCCTGACATCGATGACAGGAAGTACCCGGCGCAACTTGCCGGCGAGCTCTATCCCGAGGGAATACCCATCCTTCCGGAGGACGAGCTGGAGCGCATCATCACTGAAATGGAGATAGAACTCTGTGTGATGTCCTACAGCGACCTTTCGGACAACGCGGTGATGGAACTCTGCGCGAGGGTCAACGCGGCAGGATCGGATTTCACCCTTCTCGGAGCAGAGAAGACGATGCTCAGGAGCACCAAACCGGTGATATCGATCTGCGCCGTCAGGACAGGGTGCGGGAAGAGCCAGACCACAAGAAGGGTAATAGAGATACTCCAGCAGGCCGGCAGGAAGGTCGTTGCGGTCAGGCACCCCATGCCCTACGGCAACCTGGTCGCTCAGAGGGTCCAGAGGTTCGAGAAGATAGAGGACCTGAAGAAGCACGACTGCACCATCGAGGAGATGGAGGAGTACGAGCCGCATATCAAACGCGGCAACATCATATATGCAGGCGTCGATTACGGCGAGATACTGAGAGAGGCGGAGAAGGAAGCCGACATCATCATCTGGGACGGCGGCAACAACGACACCTCCTTCTTCAGGCCGGACCTTCTGATAACCGTTGTCGACCCTCACAGACCCGGCCACGAGATCTCATACTATCCGGGTCAGACCAACCTGAGAATGGCCGATGTGGTCGTGATCAACAAGATTGACAGCGCCTACCCTGACGATGTGGACATCGTGAGGGAGAACATCAGGGCCGTGAACCCGGATGCAGTGATCGTCGATGCAGCCAGCCCGATAACCGTCGACGATCCCTCGGCCATCACCGGCGCCAGGGTGCTGATAGTCGAAGACGGTCCCACCCTCACCCACGGAGAGATGGAGTACGGCGCCGGCTTCGTGGCGGCGGAGAAGTTCGGAGCGGAGGAATACGTAGATCCAAGGCCCTTCGCCGTTGGGACCATCATCGATACCTATGAGAAGTACTACGCCGACAGGGAGGATGCCTACATCCTTCCGGCAATGGGCTACGGTGAGGACCAGATGAAGGACCTCCAGCAGACCATCAACGCCTCAGACTGCGATACGGTCATCATAGCCACACCCATCGACCTGACCAGGGTGATCAAGATCAGCAAGCCTGTGGTAAAAGTGGGATACGACCTCCAGGAGATCGGGAAGCCCGACCTTCCCCAGGTGCTGAGGTCATTCACGGTCTAGCTGGAACGGGCATTGTCACATGATGCAGAGGGCAGGATGGACATCCTGCCTTTCTGCGCAATCGGTTGCTTACCTGTGCGATAGATAAGGGAGGTACAGGTTACATGGCAAAGAAATCCTCGCCTGCTGAGAAAGCCTCCGCCGCGGAGAAGAACCGCGGCAAAGCGGAGGCGACCGCCTTCGTGCATGTTTTTCCCGAGTGGTGCAAGGGATGCGGAATATGCGTGGCTTTCTGTCCAACAGGCGTTATTGAGATGAAGGGGCAGAAGGCTGTGGTGGTGTACCCTGAAAAATGTGTGAGATGCTATCTCTGTGCCAGGAGATGCCCTGATCTCGCCATCGGGATCGAGGACAGTGAAGGGCGGGTCAACGGTACCTATGAGAAGCCCAGGCAGGAGTCTCTAGAAAAGGGAGAAGGTGGTTCAAGGTGATAGTGCCCTGGGGAGAGACCAGACTGGTGCAGGGCAACGAAGCGGTTGCCCTGGGAGCCATTGCCGCCGGAATTGATTTTTTTGCCGGATACCCCATTACTCCATCCACTGAGATAGCCGAGATACTGGCAAGGTACATGCCCCTCCTCGACAAGAAGTGGATCCAGATGGAGGACGAGATAGCCAGTATAAGCGCCCTTATTGGAGCGCGCCTGGCGGGTTCCAGGTCCATGACCGCCACCAGCGGGCCGGGATTCAGCCTGATGCAGGAAGGACTGGGTTACGCGTGCATGACCGAAGTGCCTCTTGTGCTGGTGAACGTGATGAGGGCCGGGCCCTCCACCGGTCTTCCGACCCAGACAGCCCAGGGCGACGTTATGCAGTCCAGGTGGGGAACCCATGGCGACCACCCTGCAATAGTACTGGCCCCTGCGAATGTCATGGAGTGCTTCCGGCTCACCATCAGGGCCTTCAACCTTTCAGAGATGTTCAGGACCCCGGTGATACTTCTTCCCGACGAGGTCATAGGCCACATGAGGGAGAGGGTCAGGTTCCCGCTCCGGGACGAGGTCCATATAGAGAAGATGCCGGTGCCGGACGTGCCGGTGGAGTGGTACGAGCACTACCATGATTCAGCCACCAATGTCTCTCCCATGGCCTCATTCGGAAGCGGTTACAGGTTCCATGTGACCGGTCTCACCCATGACAGGCAGGGCTTCCCCACCAGGAAGGAGAACGAGGTCAACGCAAAGATGGACAGGCTGAAGCACAAGATAACCAGGCGGCTGGACGAGCTCGAGGACGTGATGATGCATGACCTGGATGAGAGCTCGGTTGTGATATTCGCCTACGGATCCGTTTACCGCTCGGCACTGGCGGCACAGGCCATCCTGAAGAAGAGGAGGAAGAAGGTAGGTGTCTTCCGCCCGGTGACACTGTGGCCCTTCCCTGACAAGACGGTGAAGGAGAATCTCGACTCGAAGGATGTGATAGTGGTCCCGGAGCTGAACCAGGGCCAGATGATACATGAGGTTGAGAGGATGACCAAGGACTCGGTGAGAGTCGTTCCGCTTCACAGGGTCGACGGTTACGAGATCACACCCGAGGAGATAGTAAATGCAGTAATGGAGGTGATCTGATGCCTGCCGTCATTCCATACGAGTACAAGTACCTGAGGGCCAAGAAGCGTTTTCCCCATGTATGGTGCCCGGGCTGCGGGATCGGTATCGTTATGGGTTCCATCATAAGGTCGGTGCACGCCATGCAGTGGGACCTTGATGACATAGTCATGGTCTCGGGCATAGGGTGCACGTCCAGGATGCCTGTCTATGTGGATTTCAACACGCTCCACACCACGCACGGCAGGAGCCTTGCCTTCGGCACGGGAGTGAAGATGGCCAATCCGAGCCTCAACGTGATGGCCGTGATGGGTGACGGAGACGCACTTGCCATAGGCGGGAACCACATAATCCACGCGGCCAGGCGCAACATAGACATCACGGCTATCATAGTGAACAACAACAACTACGGGATGACCGGCGGTCAGTTCTCCCCCACCACTCCCCCGGGAGCCAGAACCGCCACGACGCCCTACGGAATGATCGAGCCGGGTTTCGACGTCTGCAAGCTCATGGAAGGCGCCGGAGCGACATTCGTGGCCCGGGGGACCGTCTACCACGTGACCGAGCTTGACAACCTGCTCCTCAAGGCTTTCAGGAAGAACGGCTTCAGCGTTGTCGAAGTACTGGCCCCATGTCCCACCAATTTCGGGAGAGCCAACCGGCAGGGGGGACCTGTTGAGATGATGAAGCTGCTCAAGGACAATACCATAAACATCAGTCAGCTCAAGGCTCTCAAGGAAGGCCAGGCCGACGACAAGATCGTCAGAGGGATATTCGTTGACAGGGACGTTCCTTCCTACGATGAAAGGTACAGGGCGCTCTGCGTGAAGGCGAAGAAGGAGGCGGAGGCTGAAAAATGAAGAAATACTACGAAGTAAGACTGTCGGGGGCGGGAGGCCAGGGTCTGGGGCTTGCCGGAAGAGTCTTCTCCGAAGCTTCGATTCAGTCTGATTACAATGTGTGCCAGACCCAGAGCTACGGCCCGGAGGCAAGAGGCGGTGCCAGCAGGACCGATATAATCATCTCCAGGAAGGAGATACTCTATCCCAACTGCCGGCATCTGGACATCCTCCTGGCCATGAACCAGGAGAGCTCTGACAAGTTCGCGGGCGAAGTGGAGGAGGACGGCATCATACTGGTGGACAGCACTTTCGTTAACCAGCTTCCCC
This sequence comes from Candidatus Fermentibacteraceae bacterium, assembly GCA_016936235.1. GTDB lineage: Bacteria > Fermentibacterota > Fermentibacteria > Fermentibacterales > JCC-6 > Aegiribacteria. Next base: position 15,570 of record JAFGPK010000071.1, read on the forward strand.
AGGGAAGGGTTTACGGGTTCCCCCTCACCACCATCAGCGTTCAGGAGTTCAAGACTCCTCTGGCGGCCAATATCATAGCCATAGGTATGCTGGCATCGATTGGAAGGCTGTTCAGCATAGACACATGGGTCAGGGCCATAGAGAAGACGGTGCCTGCCCGGTTCGCCAAGATGAACCTGAACGCCTTCGAGATAGGGCACAGGGAAGGCAGGGAGATCCTTCACGTGGAGGAGGGCAGGGTCCCGGTGGCCTACGACAGGAAGCAGCCGGTACCGGACTCTCTCAAGAAGGAGACGAAGGAGAGGTAGGCGGCTAGAGCTTCTCTATGTGATCGACGAAGTCGTTTACCACGAAAGCTCTCACGGTGTTGCTGTTCGGGTCGCACGGTGTAATGAAGAATCCTATTCTGTCCGGGTTGTATCCCATACCGACCCCGATGAACTCTTCTCCGTCCCTGAACACGACCTTGAGCCGGGAGCCGTAACCGACCGTGTGGCTTTCATCGAAGTCACTGGATTCCCTGTATTCCGGATTGCCTCCCCATTCCTTCACGATGAAGACGGCTTTCAGTTTTTCGACGTTGACTATCTCCACCTGGTGGTCGGCCATTCTCGAGAGATGGAACATCTTCTTGTCCGGTGCGAAATCGCTTGTGAAACCCTTGAGGATCCTTCCATCCGCGAATCGGGCGACTATCTTGTTCATGTGGTCTCCTTGGTCGGGTCTGTTCTTGACTTCGGATGACAAATAAGCCGAAGCTCTTACCCTGTCAATGAACCGGACGCCGGCGACTCACAGGCCCAGTGCGGCGCTCCACTTCTCCTCCATGGATCTCTCCGTGAAGAAGACCTGGTGCATCGACGGGACATGTGACTGCAGTTCAGCCATATCCCAGTCCTCCCCGGGGAGTCTGACGCATACACCCCGGCTCCACATTCTGTCTGGCATCATGGAAGGATGCGCTGCATCCATGGCTGTCGTGCACTCACTGGAAGCCGAGACTATCCAGTTCGGATCGAAATCCGAGGCATCCCGGACCAGGATGGCCACCCTCAGACCGCCCTCCCTGCCCAGAGCCTGCGCGGTCCTGCCGGAGTAGTCCAGGGGAGTGTCCAGCTTTCGGATCATCTCCACAAGGTCCAGGGGAAACGGGCGGCAGGGCATAAGGACCAGGTCCAGCACGCAGAACGGGTCGGCCTCCCTCAGGGCCCCTGCGCAGTCTATCAGCCTGTGTCTGTGCTCCCATATGTCATTGGACGTTATGCGAAGGGAAGA
>JAFGPK010000072.1 GCA_016936235.1 Candidatus Fermentibacteraceae bacterium
AGGAGCAGCGGAGCCTCCATTCGTCCCGGAATGAAACCGGTTCCTGTATATCTGATCCCCAGGTCCTTCTCTATGTCTTCGTTCGTTCCGGCTATCCAGTCCAGGATCGTACGAAGCTTCCGGGTATCCCCGGCGTTCATCGGAGGACTGAGATACTCTATCTGACCGCCGGGTTCGAATACCACCTGCCCCTTGTCCATCGTGTAGGTTCCATCGGCATGCGAACAGCCTCTTCCCCTGAGGAACCCGTCGAGTTTCAGCATGTCTTCCATTTCCAGTACGCGGTGGGGAAGGAACTCGTACTCGAAGCCGTAGCTCCTGGGCAGAGCGTTCCCGCGGGAGAGTATCATCTCGAGGAGCCTGTCAGCGTATACCGGGGCAATGTCCCGCGACACTCGTAAGGTATTCTCAATCATACGAGGAACTCCCCTGTCCAGAGACCGAAGGTGAGAATCGCGAATACCCTGTCCGCTTCGGATACCAGGGTGTCGGGACCCACTCCCTCGGCGGTTACGCTGTTCCACAGAGCTCTCACCATGTTCATGTTAAGGAAACCGTTCAGAGGTCCTCTGCCTCCTTCGAGTACGTCTCCGACGAACTCAGGGAGAACGTCCCTCCGCAGGAGCCATGCAGCCATGGGAATGGTAAAGGGCTTCTTCTCCCTGAAGGCCGTGGCCCTGTCCACGGTCCCGTGTTTTAAAAGTGATCTCCTGCAGATGTACTTGCCCATCCTCCCGGCCAGGTTCACCTTGAGCCTCACGGGAAGCCCTGCGGCGAACTCCGCCAGCCTGTAATCGAGGTAGGGGGTCCTGGTCTCCAGAGAATGCCGCATGGAGAGCTTGTCCAGCCTGAGGACCACGTAGTCTGGAAGCCTCGATCTGCATTCCATCGCCAGGAGCTGGTCCAGGGGATGCATCCCGCCGGTGACCGCCGGCATTGCGTCCGCCGGGAAAGGCACCCCTTTCTCCTCAATACCCAGGAGCCTGGACAGCTCCGCCGGGCTGAAGAGCAGCTCGCTCTGGATGAAGCGCGCGGCGGGATCGGGTACCCTGGTGGAGAGGTAGTTCTCCAGCTCCGGGAAGTCCCCCATCAGCAGGTCCCTCTCCCCCGGCGACATGGAATCTATCTCATCCGCCGCCATCTCCAGGAGGAATTTCCTGTATCCGGCGAAGATCTCGTCCGCTCCTTCACCCGTGAGCACGACTTTGACATGCTCCGAAGCCAGTTCGCAGACCTGGTCCGTGGGAAGTATGGTCCCAAGTGAAATGCAGTCCTCCACGGACCTCAAAAGCCCGGGCAGTCTCTCCAGGGATCCGGGACCGCATGTCCTGCTGAAAAGATCAGCCCCTCCGAAGATCCCGGGCTCGGACTTCATCAGGGACCTCACATCATCAAGCTCATCGTAGAGGGGATCATCGAAGGAGACCGTGAAGAGCTTGAGACCGGGCCTGGCAGAGGCTGCAATCGAAGCGACCGAGGAGGAGTCTATCCCGCCGCTGACCAGGCTAGCCACCTCCACGTCGGACCTCATCCGGATCCTCACCGAGTCCAGGAGAAGCTCCATGAACCGCTCCTCCGCCTCTTCACCGCCAGTGCAGGGCCCGGCGGATCCCGGAAGGTATTCCCAGTACCTGGTTATGCTGTATTCACCGCTCTGAAGGTCATAAACCAGAAATGAACCCGGTGGAAGCCTTCGGACACCGACGAACATTGTGCTCTCACCGGGAACGTACCTGTAGGAGAAGTACACCGGCAGAGAGTCCCTGTTGAGTTCCGGACTGGTTCCGCTTCCCTCCAGCAGAGGCTTTATCTCAGATGAGAAGAAGAAACCCCGGCTGTTCACAGTGTAATAGAGGGGCTTTATCCCGAACCTGTCGCGGAAGAGGACCACTCTCTTCCTGATTGGATCGAAGACGGCTCCCGCGTACATGCCGTTGAGGTGATTGAGGAAGTCCGGCCCCGTCTTCCTGTACAGGTGCAGTGCGACTTCAATGTCGCCCCTGGTTACGAAGGTCTCCGAAGTCAGATCGTCCCTTAGTTCCAGGTAGTTGTATATCTGACCGTTGCAGATAATGGCGCAGCCGTCCCTCACCGACAGGATGGGCTGCATCCCGGTCTCCAGGTCAAGTATCGAGAGCCTGACAAAGCCAAGGCCGACGAATCGCCCGTCTGACTCAAAGACCATCTCGTCAGCATCGTCCGGACCCCGATGGCGCTGAAGGCATCCCATGGAACGGAGCCTTCCCAGAACCTCGTCGCCGCCCAGACTCCCGGTAATCATCCCGCTTATGCCGCACATTGTCCCTTGGAGCCTCCAATCAGGAGATCAGACATATATATACAATTCCTTGGCAAATAGTAGGGATTGATCGCAACCTCCTGGAAACAGCTGAATCGTCCTGGCTCCTGTAAAGAAAGGGAGCCCGGGCATGCGGCAACACCGAGGTGTCATTAAATAGTGTTATAATTAATTATGTATGTAATAAAACTACAGGTTGGGTGAGAAAAACGGTATCAGAGCATCCTGAGCACTCCGGCGCCCCTGACGCCTCCTCCTCGAAGCCTTGCCAGGGCAAGATTTGCTTCGTCCAGCGCGTACTCGGTGACCTCCGGCGAAAGCTTCATCTCCGCGGCCAGGTTGAGGAACTCGGAGATGTCCCTCCTGCACACGTTGGCCACGCTCTTAATCTCCTTCTCCATCCAGAGGTCTTCCGCGTAATCCAGCGTCAACAGGCACTCCCTGTCGGCGTTCTCCTTGCGGATGGCGTTGATGACCAGCCTCCCACCGGGAGCCAGGTTCCTCATGGCCTCCACCACGGGTTTCCAGGCCGGAGTGGTATCGATGACGCTGTTAAGCTTCACGGGTGAACGCTGGCTGGTGTCCCCGGCCCATACCGCCCCCAGTTCAAGTGCGAACTCCCTTTCACCGGGGTCCCTTGCGAAGACGAACACATCCGTGCCGGGATAAACGTTCCTGACCATCTTGAGGACCAGGTGGGCGGAGCCGCCGAACCCGGTAAGACCAAGAAGGTCTCCGTCCTTCACACCTGTAAGTCTCAGGGACCTGTAGCCTATCGCGCCGGCGCAGAGGAGAGGCGCGGCGGCGGTATCGCCCAGATGCTCGGGAACCGGGAAGGCGGAGCCCGATGGGACCTTCATGTACTGAGCGTAGCCCCCGTCAGCGTCCCTTCCGGTGGCCTTGAAATCGGGGCACAGATTCTCGTTCCCCTCAACGCAGAACCTGCATGCGCCGCAGGATGAGAAGAACCAGCCCACACCTACCCTGGTGCCGATCCGGGAACGGTCCGCATCCACGCCTGCATCCACAATCGTACCCACCACCTCGTGACCGGGAACGACAGGGTAGTCGGGGGGAGGCGTCCTTCCCTCGATCTCGTCGATCTCCGTATGGCATACCCCGCAGGCCAGCACCCTGATCAGCAGCTGGTCAGGACCCGGTCGGGGAACGGGCACCTCCTCCAGGACAAGGGGTCGGGGCTCCCGCCTTATGTCATGCACACCGTGCAGACGCATTGCCTTCAACCCGACCCCTCCCTTCCTTCAGTAGTCCATACCGGCCGGGTCACGGCTGATCCTCCAGTAGCCGCCGAAACCGATGCGGACATAGGGCACCGTAAGATGCCGATACTCCTCTTCGCCGCTGCATTCGGCGTAATTATTGGTGTAACCGTCCAGGGGCATCCTGAAGACCCTGTGAGGGACCAGTTCCACCTCGGTCCTGACACCGTTCTCGATAACGTACTCGGACCCCCATGAGGCGTATGGCTCAATAATATCCCCTCCCAGCAGGTATGAGGCTGAATCGGCATCGAGGACCAGATGGCCGCCGTCCAGGCTCCACATGCCTGAAAGCTCCTCAAGTCTGGATGATCCGTCCATGCTGCTCCCGCGGTAGACGAACTTTCCTTCTTCGAAGAGCAGGAACCTGTCGGAGTACCCTGAACCGACAGCGGCGCTCCCGTGCCAGAATCCAGCCATACCTTCTTCATCGGGGAGCCCGGGAACGGTATGATCGATACGGTCCTCGTAATACCGCACCAGCCGGATGTTCCAGAGGTCGTCATCGCTGAGCATGGGGCTCACATCATCATACTCAGGGCCGTACCACTGGAACTGCCTGAAATGATCCAGCAGTGTCTCGTTCCTGAAGATGTACCCGAGCCTTGCGAAAACGGTATTGCGAAGCAGCATCAGCTCATGGCCGTCCAGGAACGCCACCTGGAAGTCCGTGAGTCTGAAATCCAGGTTGTCGATCTCCCCTTCGTACACCGCCCGATATCCTGCCTGCAGATCCGCCTTCACCTCAGATCGACGCAGGAAGAGCTCGATCTCGTCCGCATCGAATCCCCGGCCGACCTGTACGGTGAGCAGGACCGCCAGGATGAACCGCATCGGAGTGCACATAGGAGGACCTTACTTGAACTCGGCGGTGAGCCGGCTGTCAGGCCTAACCCTGACCTTGTAGATTCCGTTTATCCAGTCGCGCTGGAATTCCATGAGGGGTACCAGCGGGCCGTGAAGGGTCTTTCCGGGAAAGACCCAGAAGTATTTCTTCTCCTCGAACTCTCCGGAGACATCATCGCCTGCCTCGGGGGTGAAGGCAATGGTGAACGTCTTCGGCATTCCGGTCCCGAAATTGGATATCAGCGAGGTCCATTTTGCTGCCGGACAGTCAACGGTCTTCTTCCTGAACATGCCCATGAGCCCTTCCTTCCATCATTGGTCCGGAACGGATATTGCATCGCCTTAGCTGCCTTATTCATTCTATGTGTACTATCAGCATTATGTAATGACAGGGCAACTCCATTCAGCCTGAGCAGGCCTATGTCAGGACTGCCCCTCTCCCACCGGACTTTCGTCGGGTACCGGCCATTTCGAGAATGGCCAGGGCTTTGTTTCCGTGCAGTACGACATGAAACGGATTATCCCGGCTGCGTACAGACCGAGTTCCCTTCCGAACTCAGCTGCTCTTTCGTTCGGTTTCCTCCCGAACAGGACCACGATGAACTGGACAAGCGCCGTCACTGTCACGATAACTCCGACCACCCTGGCGGCGACAAAGAACAGGACCATGAACAGCCCTCGAATGAGATCTTCTCTGATCCCTCCCCCTTTACCCGCGTCCTTATCCAAAGTTAACTCCCTACTTTCCATCTGCGTTGCGTCTCAGTGCCCTGAGGACCTTGAGACGGTACTCCCGGTTCCTTCAATCGGTGTCATCAGAAGTATATCAAATGAATGACTTCATGGGGAAAGCGAAAGGCCGAATTCCAGGGAAGGGTAGGACCGACCTGCCCGAAGCTACCCGGAATCCGCCGGGGTTCTATATTCAAGCCAACAGGTTTCAGGCTTCAAGGAACGGAAGGTTTACGGATTGGACCAGGTAATCAGAGAGACCAGGGCCGTGATGTTCACGGATGTGGTGGGTTTCACTACGATAATGGAGGGAAGCGAATCAGCTGCGCTGGAGGTCCTGAGCCGTATCCGGAAAGTGCAGCTGCCTCTTCTCAGGACCCACCGAGGCACACTTGTCAAGGAGATGGGTGACGGAACACTGAGCACGTTCCCCTCTTCGGCGGATGCGGTGAGGTGCGCCAGGTACATCCAGGAGAAGCTCAGGGGAACGGGTTTTCTCATAAGGATAGGCATACACTGGGGCGAGATCCTTATCAGGGGGAACGATGTTCTCGGAGATCCCGTGAACGTGGCATCCAGGGTTCAGGAGCTGGCCCCTCCCGGAGGTGTGTGCGTCACCGGTGAACTGCTGAGGAGCTACGGACCGGGAAGAAGACCCGGCACCCATACCATGGGTCTTCGCAAGCTCAAGGGCCTTGGCCGGCTGGTGAACCTCTTCGCACTGAAAGGGAACTGCAGGAGTCCACTGCCCGTTCGAAGTCCCAGGATAGAGGGCAGCACGGAGAGACTGGACGCATCGGATTATCTGCCCTCCATTGCCGTGATGCCCTTGGAGAATCTGGGCCCGGCGGGGGATGACTTCTATGCCTACAGCATCTCGGCCGACCTTGTCAGCGATATATCGAGGGCGGGAAGGATAATAGTCACGCCTCTGAGCGATGTCCTGAGGCTGAAAAAGGCTGTGGGATCCAGTGACCTGATCGCGGAGAGACTGAAATCCCGCTTTCTGGTCACCGGGACGCTCTGGCGCAAACAGGAGAGGTTCCAGCTCTCGATAGAACTGCATGATCTGCTGAAAGGCAGGCTTTCCTGGACCGACAGCTGGATAGACGACTGGTTCGAACTCCCGGCGATCAAGGGCAAAATGGCCGATGGCCTTCTCAAAGTGCTTGGATTCGAATCCGGTGACCTGCATGGAATAACCGAGAGCGAGACACCCCGATCGGAAGCCTACGAAAACTACCTCAAGGCCAGGGAACTCTTCTGGACAAAGAGGAACTCCAGCGACGTTGAGAAGGCAGAAGAGCTGCTGCTTGGTTCAATCAGCCAGGATCCCCGCCTGGTACCCGCCCGCATTCTGCTGGGCACTATCTACAGCGAATCCGCCAGGTACGACGAAGCGGAGGAGCTTCTCAGCAAGGCGTGCGATATCGCACTGGAAAAGGGAGACAGATCGGGGCACCTCAACGGTCTGAACCGTACAGGAATCAACCAGTGGAGACAGGCGGACTTCAAGAAGGCGCGCAATACGTTCCTGAGAACCCTCAGGCTTGCGAAGGCGCTTCATGATGTTACAGGAGAGGCGAGGGCTCTCAGCAACATCGGGCTCATGGACAGCAACCTGGGCAGATACGATCGAGCTCTTGATTACCTGGAGAAAGCCCTGGAGGTTTCGGGAACCGATGATGTGAGCAGCCTTCGGGCGAACACTCTCTGCAACATCGGGCTCACGCACTGGCACATGGGTGACAATGCGCTGGCGATGGACTACTACGAGAAGGCCACGTCACTCTACGAGACCCTTGAGGACCGCAACGGCCAGGCCTACATGATGAGGAACATCGGGATCATCAAACGGAGTATGGGCCAGTGCGGGGAGGCCATAAAACTGACCAGAGAGGCGGACCTGGTCTATGAAGAACTGGGGGACAGACTGGGCCGGTGCCACTGTCTGAACAGCATGGGCAACATTCACATGTATCTGGGTCAGTACGATCTGGCGCTCAAGGATTACAGAGATGCCCTGGCCATGGCGGAGGAACTGGATGACAGGGTCACAAGGGGGATACTGAAGACCAACCTTGGCAACAACGCATCCGCCATGGGTGACCATGATGAGGCCCTGAGGCTTCATACTGAGGCGATGGAAATCTGCAGGCAGCTGGATGACCTGGAGGGTGAGGCTGAGAATCTTACCCTCATGGGCGAGGACTACCGCCTGATGGGCAGACCGGAGGAAGCCAGGGAAGCCCTGGAAGCGTCCATAGAGCTTATGGAGGATATGAGTGCCGGAGCCAGGACCGCCCTTGCCAGGGCGAAGCTGGCGGGAGTCCTCCTCGACCTTGGAGAGAGCGAAGAGATCAGGAGTCTGGCCATCGAGCACATGGAGACGGTGGAAAGCATCCTGACCCCGGGTACGAGTGAGAGGACAGTCATACTGTGGAAGCTGTCGAAACTCTACGGCCAGCTGATGAACCAGGGCACGGGAACCGAAAAGAGAAGAATGGGAAAGCTCAGCAAGCGCTACCTCGGAGAAGCGTACGAATCGCTCATGGAGGTCGCAGGCACTCTTTCGGATGATGCATCAAGAAGTTCTTACCTCGAGAACATCGGGGACCACAGGGAGATAAC
>JAFGPK010000073.1 GCA_016936235.1 Candidatus Fermentibacteraceae bacterium
AAGCAACTCCTCCCGCCACACGGCTGTCAAGGAAAAGGCGGCCGTCCTCCCGGCGCGAGTAGCAGGGACGGCAGCACCTGCGTCGGTGTAGTGCAGATTCGATTTGAAGTAATTCATTACTATTACGATCAGTCCTGAACGGTCAAGGATCGGGTTCGGCGGGATGTCATCTGCACAGGATCAGTTTGGCCGATGCGATTCCAGAATCAGTGGTAAGCCGGACGAACAGGATTCCGGACAACGTGACGGGGAGCCGGACCACGGAATTGTGAAGCCCGCAGGACATGTACTCGTTCTCCGCCGTCATTATCAGTCTGCCTGAGATATCCAGGATGTCCAGTCTCAGGTTCCCGGCAGAGGGTATTGAGTACGAAGCCAGTGCGGTTCCTGCGCAGGGGTTGGGGCTTATGGAGAGAACCGGGACCATTGAAGTTTCCGAATAGCCTTCCGTCACTCCCGTGAATCCCCCGGGCGTCCTGTAGGTTCCATGATACAGAGTGGTGCAGTAGAGATTGTGGTCCTCGCCGCAGAAAGCCACGTCCCTGGGAAGGCCCGGCAGGTCTCCCGATATGTCGAACCAGGTCTGGCCGCCGTCAGTGCTACCGAGCACGATCCCGGCGTCGGCCACAGCCGCAAGTCTGGAGGGATCCTCCGGGTCGTACTCGATGTTCCTGCAGCTCTCGGCACTAACCTGAGTCCAGCCGGCCCCGCCGTCTGTTGTCCTGTACATGCCCTGCTCGTCGGAGCAGACCAGGTTGTCCGGATCGCTGCCGTCGGCCGCTATGGAGAAGAACACCGTGGAGGGGTTCAACCCGCCTGAAGCGGCGGTCCATGTGATCCCCCCGTCCTCCGTTTTGTAGACGTAAGGTACGCCGCAAGTATACAGAGTTCCGTCCGGTGCCTGGGTTATGTCAGAGATAGCCTCCTGGGGCTTGGTTATGGCTGTCCAGGTCTGGCCGTTGTCCTCGGTCACCATGAGTTCTCCGGGAGTGATGTCGGAAATTCCCCCGCAGTAGAACTTGCCCGGGGTAGAGATGTCTTCCTGAAGAGCCCAGAATGCCCCCCCGTTGCTCATGTACATATAGTCCCAGGTAAGTCCGAGGTTGAACGATACATCGATGTAGCCCTTGAAAAAAGCGTTGGATCTTCCCGTGATTATTATCTCGGGGACTGTGCTGCCTGCATCGATGGAAGATACACCGCGCCCCATCATCCCGGTCTCGTCCATGTTCGTCCACTGTGAAGAACTCAGGTCGTAGTAGTGAAAGCCCACGGCCGTGCCCACCAGTATCCTGGACCCGTTGTCGTCCCATGTGATGCATCTGCATGCCGTGGAGTCCATTCCAAGGTCTTCCCAGCAGGCATTGCAGTAACTCTGCCCGGCAGCAGCCGACAAACCAATGAGCAGGAGCAGTATCGATCGCATTCTACTTTCCTTTCATCCATCCGGCACTACCGGGAATGCAGTAGTTATTCTTGTCCCATGATATGCCAGGCTCCCGAAGCGCTGAGACTGCCTGAGAAATTCGGCTCTATTCTATTATAACGATCTTCGGCACATTCCTGAATCCGCTGCCCGGGGGAAAGGCCTGACCGAACTCGGATATGCTCATCAAGCTGTCTGTTGCGTTCGCGAGGATATCATCATGCAATCTCCCGGGGTCGTTTGATATCGATAATAGAATGATACCGGCTTATGCCGTCGAAGGTCCGCTCTATCCGGAAGGCTGAACCTCCTGCATCATCATCAGTATATTCTTGTATCTGCGTCGAGGGCTGTATGGACAAGCCCCGGAAAGGTACTTTCAGGAAACCGGCGTGTGTCCCGGGGAATTCACCGCCACGGTGAACAGGAGGGGGAACATGGATACGGGAAAGCTGTCGATGCTTTTTTTCCGGCCGTGGCTGCCGGAAGGTTCATTCAGAAGATCGGAGGTTGTTCATGCTGAACGGGGCAGACAGATGTGAATATGCTCTTGATGCCCTCGAGAGGATTGGATTCGCGAAGGCGGAGTGTACGCTGAATTCCGTACACGGGGAGGAGCTGAACCTGGACAGCGGGAAGATCAGCCTCCTGAGGACCACGGATGACATCACCCTCCATCTCGGCGGGATAAGGAACGGCGCTAAAGGCTCACTTTCTATGAACAGGACAGATGAGCGCTCCATGGAAGAGGGGGCCGCCAGAGCGATGGAACTGGCGGAATCCTCCGAGCCCGATCCGGCCCATGACATCTCCCCCTTCCAGCCTGCCGCGGAGTTCCAGCGCGGGCCCCTGGTCGCCGATCTGGACCTTATGCACGAACGGATGAAGGAATTCCGCCAGTATACCGTCAGGAAGTACCCCAGCCTGATACTCCGGCGGACTTCGATCACCCATGAGAGCCGTTCGACACACTACACCAACACGAACGGGACCGACCTTCGATCAAGGATCGGGTCCTACAGCATACAGCCGCTGTTCGCGTCCAAGGAGGGAAAGGCGACCTCATCCTTCAACTATGCAACCGTTGTATCCGACTCTCTGGACAGGCCCTTTTGGGAGTATGGCAGCCTCGACCTTCTCATGCTGCAGTCCACGGAACAGGTGAGATCGACTGTTTTCGAGGGGAAGTTCGAGGGGGACATCATCATCACGCCTGAATGCCTTCAGGAGTTCGTGGACATGGTCTGCATTTACCTTGGGGACCGCCTCATGGTAAGGGGGACTTCCATCTTCAGGGATTCCCTGAGCGAAAGAGTAGCCGATGAGCGTCTTACCCTCAGGTCAACGCCCCTGTCAGGAGAGCTTGCCGCAGGGCACTTCATTACCGATGACGGATTTGCAGCGGAGAACTCTACCGTGATCGAGAGCGGTATCCTGAGGAGCTTCCTCCTGAGTCTTTATGGGGCCCGCAAGACAGGGCGGGAAAGAGTGAAGAGCGGTGGCGGCTGCTTCGTTCTGGATCCCGGGGATACATCACATCAGGAAATGGTCGCTTCGGTGGACAGGGGGGTCCTTCTGTGCAGGTTCTCAGGGGGAAGCCCCAGCGCAGCGGGGGATTTCTCAGGAGTGGCAAAGAACAGCTACCTGATAGAGGAAGGGGAGATCAGGTATCCCGTGAAGGAGATGATGATATCAGGCAGTATCAGGGACCTGCTGCGGAACATCAGGGCTATCTCCGCCGAGAGGGTGAACATGGGCTATTGCCTGTACCCCTGGGTCAGGGCCGGCGGACTGACCATCTTCGGCAGGTAGTCCTCTTCGGTGCAGAAGAAAGAGCCCCGATCGGCTCATCGCAACAGAGTGAAAGCCCTCACGAAGCCATTACCCACGATTATCATGTAGCTGCCGGGTGGAAGATCGGAAAGGTGCATCTCGACTCTTCCATCGAAGGAAGCCGAAGCGGTTGCCAGGACCCTTCCTGAAAGATCGAGAACCGTCACCGGGTCGCCTTCAACTGCTCCGCTGACCAGCAGCAGACCTTCCGTCGGGCTCGGTCCCAGGGTGATTGAGACGGGGTTACGGCTCTCCGATATCCCCGTGTACCAGTAGGAGTAAATGGCACCTCTGATGCAATGTGGAACGCAATCCCCGCATCCGTTGCAGAGGGCGGGATCTATGACCGCGTTAGGGCCCTCCATATGCAGGGCTCCCGTCGAGCAGTAGGGTATGCATCTGGCACAGCCATTGCAGATGGACGGGTCCACCTGGTAGATCCATACGGTGGCCGGCAGGGAAGAACATAGAAGAAGGACCGGCAAGATCATCCAGCGGTTCTTTGACGGCATCTGACGTTTGCCTTTCAGTATAGAGAGGGAGAAATGTATATCAGAGCTGGAATTTCATAGTTGTTCGGGAGGGTATATACTCGGTGAGAACATTCCCGGCAACGAAGGGAGCTCTCTTCGGATCACTTCCTGTAAATCATCATCAGCTTGTCGGTCCCGAGCCAATCACTGATCCCGTCCGGAACCTCCGCTGAATCAAGCTCACTGAATCCCATGGAACGGTAGAGTCCGATCGCACGGTCATTGTTCCTCATGACCGCAAGGCTCAGGTCCCTGTCAGATGTTTCGGATGCACGTTCCACGATCATCCGGGTCAATCGTCTCCCGATGCCGGCCCCGCGGAAGGGCCTGCTGACCCGCATGCTGAAGAGCCAGAGATACGGGGAGTAGGGTGTACCGGGCGGGAACCGCACCAGTTCGGCGGAGCCCACAGTCCTGCCTGCCAGCCTGGCCCGGACCAGATCCGATGTGATACCGTCTCCTGCATCATCCTCTTTATCGGACCACCGAAGGAACTGGTATTCTACGATCCTTCCCATAACTCCCGAATAGAGGCGTCTCACGGGTCTGAACCGTGTCGCCGCCTCTGTGACGATTCCGGCCAGTCGAGCCGCCAGTGACCTGAGAGCCCGGATCAGGAAGGAGACCCTGATGATGATCCCGCTTGCAGCTGAGCCGCCCAGACCCAGAACCCTCCCTTCTCTCGTTGCAGCGGTGACGATTCCGAGTACGCTGTCCCACCCGATGGTGTAGGTGCTCCATGGCCGGGAGTCGCATACCATCCTGATGACATCACCGTCCACGGATCTCACGCGGTGAACGGCGGCTCCACCCATCCCGGTACTGTGCAGGATGATATCTCCCGCTGAGAGGGAACCCGGCTCTACCCTCTCAACCCTCAGGACGTCCCCGTCCCTGAGAGTGGGCAGCATGCTTGCGCCCGACGCGATGAAAGAGATCGAACCGCCCTGCTTCAGTACGGGAACAGCTATGGCCGCAAGGTCACCGGAACCAAGGGTCAGCTTCCGCACTTGAGGAAATCCACGATACCGGCATCTGGAACGAAATCCAGTTCATGGAACGGCACCTGTTCAGCGACACTGTGGAGGAAGTCCATGCTGTATTCCATGCCGGTTCTGCTCCAGAGAGGGAGGAAACTTCTCCTTAGCAGCATGGAGATGGCTTTTGCACCTGATACGGACCTGACGCTGTTGCTGCTGCCGTGGAAGAGGAAGTACACCGACGAGAGCCCTGTACCCTCCGCCGACACGTCGGACATGTCCCCGTGCCAGGGAGTGCCGTACATCCTGATTGCTCCCTCGCTCTCCCTCAGGATTATCCTGTCGTCGTTGAGTATTCGGGCGGAGCCCTTCCAGAGACCGGCCATTGTGGATTTACCGTCCGTGGAGTTCCCGGGGAAGAGCAGTCCCCGCCCCAGGTCATCAAGTCCGCAGGCATGGACCATCACGCCTCTGCCCCGTGCCAGGAGACAGACCATGAGAACTTCTGAGAGGGGGAACTCCAGGGGATCGTGTTCTTCCGGCGGGAACTCTGTGCCGGGTCCCCTGAATGTCACTATCTCACCCCTGGTAAGGTCACGGTCGAAGGTAGCCATCCTGTAGGGTGCTCCGCCGTGGCCCGGGGACCGCAGCAGGATATGCATGTGACTCTGAGTTTTATACAGGCTCCAGACGGTACCCGAATCGAAGACCTGCGAGTTACCCGGAAGGTCCGATTCCCTGTAATCCACAGGTTCGTCAAAAATGGACAACCTGATGTCGGCATCGCCGGCTGAGCAGATGAAATCACTGTATCTAGGAGCTTTCAGGGACTCCAGCACAGGATCACTTCCATGAAGCGCGATCCTGATGCCGGCTATGGATACGCCAACATCAGCCCCTGTCATGGAAGCCAGTTTCACCTATTGGAACGGTGCAGTGAGGTGGAATGCAGGCGGTCAGTCAGGTGCCTATCTGCATGCAGGTGGGATCCACGGCCTGATTACAACCAGTAACGCCGATTGGTCCGCCGCTTCCGGTGGTCTTGCAGAATGTGAGCACCGTCTCCCGGACCACCAGTTCAACTCTCTCGACGCTTGGCTTGACGTATTTCTTCTTCATGTTCTCTCATCTCCATTGTTCGTCACGTTGCTGTCCATATCATATACTCTTGCGTCCTGAAGTCCAAGTTCCCTTGCCCTGGCTTCAGCCAGGGAACAGAGATACTCGACCCTGGCCTCGGGATCGCCATGCTCGAGGTATCCCCACCCGGGGCACTGGCCGCAGACGGACTTGAGCCGACAGGTCCTGCAGGGGACGTCCCTGCTCCATTTTCTGGAGATGACCTTCGGCAGGAATGAATCCCAGCCTTCCAGGAAAGTTCCCGAAAGCAGGTCGTAGCTCTCCTGCCTGGACAATATGCAGACACTGAGCCTGCCTGCCGGGTCTATGTGAAAGGTGCTGGTGCCCGCGCCGCACATGTAGATGAGATCGCCGCCCTGGTGCGGTGCACTGAATCTTTCCGCCAGGTCAAGCCAGCCCTTTCTCCTCTGATCGTTCCCCGCCTCCAGTGCCAGGGTCTCCTCCACTGTTATCCTCTGTCCTAGAGGATGTTCCTGGCCGTCGAGACCCTTGTTCAGAAGCGTGTCGAACCTGAACGGCACTCCGTAATCCGCGGCGATGGCGGCCATGGCCTCGACCTCGTGGAGATTGCTCTTCATGGCCATTGTCTTCAGGAAGAGCCTGAGTCCCCTGTCCAGGAGTCTTTCTATGCCCCGGAACGCCATTTCGTACGACCCGGGCACACGCGTGACCCCCTCATAGGTCTCCTTCGAAGCGCCGTAGATGGAGATCTCCGTAAGGTAAGGGGGAAAGGAAGCCAGAAAATCCGCCGTCTCATCCGTTACGAGCGTGCCGTTCGTGAAGAGGACGGGAATGATGCCCCTCTCTCTCACATAACGGTAGATGTCGTGGAAGTCTTTCCTGAAAAGGGGCTCTCCTCCAGTGATGAGCAGCCACAGGCATCCCGCGTCCGCCAGCTGGTCCGTTATATCCTTCAGCTGCTCCAGCGACAGCTGCGAGTCATTGCGGTCTTCTCCGGCGATGTAGCAGTGAACACATTTGAGGTTGCAACTTGAGGTGAACTCGATACTGCCGAAGACGGGAACCCTCTGACGGACCGCCTTCAGGTACAGCCTGTCGCGGAAGGGAAGGAATCCGGAGTCCGGGAGGACTGTGCATTCCAAGGTCAGACTGCCTCCAGAGCCCCTGCGCTCAGCATGTCGCCGATGTACTTCTCCAGGTCCTTCTCCACGGTCTCCCTTTCGGTCAGATATTCCTCCATGATCATTTCCGCTATGCGACCCAGGCTTCGAACCCCATCGGTGAACTCCCATACAAGGGCACCTGTCTCGTTCAGCACGAATATGCTGTCCGCCTCATCCGCTCTTCGGTTGATGGGAACCAGTATCATTTCTCCGGCTATCTCCCTGAACACCATGTTCGGGTTCTTCCTGTAAACCGCGTCCTTCATAAGCCACCCTTCCTGATCCTCCCGCAGAGGAACAACAATACCTGATGCGATCGGTTCCTGTCAAAAGTCAGAGGCCGACCTTCAGTAGAGGGACAGGGCAGCCGGCAGGATGCTTCCCCCTTCGGAGACCCATGTAAACATGAAGCGACATATGATCACTTCATTGGCTCGTCCGAACATTCCCGGGCATTGTCAACCAAACTGGACACATGGTGCTGCGCTTTGAATAATTGACTCGATAATCCACAACATACGAGGGAGGACATATGAGGATTCTCGCTGTGCTGCTTCTGGCGACGCTGTTCGCCGGGCTGGTCTATGGGAGCAACATAGACTACCTGACCAACAGGAGTGTCAACTATTTCAGGAACTTCGCACGCAATCCGGCCACAGAGGGCGCTGACCTGGTAACCTACAACCCTGCGGGGCTTGTCTTCATGGACGAGGGATTCCATATCAGCCTGGGAAACCAGTTCCTCCTCAAGGATTACACCATTGAGGCGGTCCCTTTCTGGGACACCACCACCACCGAAACCTACGAATCCACAGAGCCCACGCTGTTCCTGCCGGACCTCTACACGGTATACAGGACGGGGCAGTGGGCCGTATTCGGTGCATTCACCGTTCCCGCCGGGGGCGGCTCCCTCGACTACAAGGACGGCATATACGCCATGCCCCTGATCGAGACGGGCTTCCAGCAGGCGGTACATATGAGCCCCTACTACTTCGCCCTCATGGACCAGGGAAGCATCAGGGCTTCGTCCCAGTACCTGGCGGGAACCTTCGGAGCTTCATATGCAGCCACCGATATCTTCTCCATCGGGCTTGCGGGCCGCTACATCAACGCCAAGAGGAGCTACGACGGAATGGCGGACTTCACCATCTTCGGACCGGACTCCATGGGATCCATAATACCCGTCGGCACCGCCAGCAGGGTAATTGACGTGGAGAAGTCGGCCAGCGGTTTCGGCGGCGTGATAAGCTTCGATATAATGCCCACCCCGGACCTGAACGTGGCTATCAGGTACGAGACCGCCACGGAGCTGGAGTTCGAGACAACGGTCAACGAGAACAGCTGGGAGGTGGCGGCTCTTCCGGATTCCAGCTTCACCGACGGCTACAAGCAGAGAAGGGACCTTCCCGCTATCATCGCCGGAGGAGTGTCCTACAGGTTCTCGCCGCAATTCAAGCTCAGCACCACGTTCAACTACTATTTGGTGGAGGCGGCGGACCAGGGGGATAATGACGGCTTGGACGATGACTACGAAAACGGGCTGGATATCGGCATAGGCTTCGACTACCAGATATCCCCAAGGCTGCTTGGCGGACTGGCATACCTCCGCAGCGACCTTGGCGGCAGCGAGGAGACTTTCAGCGACCTGGAGTACAACCTCAGCTACAACGCCATCGGCGGGGGACTCCGCTATGCGGTGAACGACGATTTCGCTCTCACCCTGGCCGGCGGAGGGAACTTCTACGAAGACGGAACCGGTTCCGGCATCTACCAGAACAACACTTACAGCAAGTCCGTATGGTACTGCGGACTGGGAGCCGAGTTCAGCTTCAGGTAACAGACAACGGTCAGTCAGAAGGGGCCGCATCCAGCGGCCCCTTTTCTGTTACATTCTGTTACCGAAAACAAATAACCTGTTCGCATTCCCTCTTCAGGATATTCCCGAAGGAAAATCCGTGAAGGGAGGAAGACAATGGGCAAGCTGATCACGGCGGCTGCATTCATGACTCTGATGACGATGGGGTGCGTGCAGGACCCTGAGACCGTACTGTCGGACTCGGAGAACATCCGGGACCTGCTGCAGAGCAGCGGATCGGTCGCGATGACGCCCCTCGATGGCCAGGGGGAGAGGGGAGGCGGCAAGGACGCGGAATTCCCCGAGCACTGGTGGAGGAGTCTTACCAGCGAGGAACCCATGGAGTTCATATTCGAAAACGACCCCGCCGCCGGGGTATGCACCGTCACCGTCATCAGGACGCTGGAAGCCGCTTTCAACATAGACGTGACCCATGACGGAGTCCTCAACCCGGGAGTAAAACCCGTCTCTGACATTCGCTGCAGGAGGGTCATACTCCAGAGGACGGGAGAGGAGACCGATCCCCACGGGGGCTGGGAAGTGACCCATATCACCCCGGCGGTGTTTTCGCTGAACTCCGGTCTCGAGCAGCAGGTGTACGTGCAGTCGATGGCTCTGTACGCCGGGGACGAGCTCCTGTGGGAGTGCCGGTCGCCCGACACCTTTTACAGTGTAAAGGACGGTCTCCCGGTGCTCGAGCCCGGGACGCAGGTGAGGGTCGAGGCGGAAGTGCTGCACACGAATCCCGTCTACGAACCCCCGTATTACGTCTACGTGCACGGTCCGTGCCCGGCATGGCCCAGGCACTGGATGAACGACGAGGGTCTCTGGGGAGACATTGCTGCGGGGGACGGAGTGTTCAGCTACGAATGGTACGTGGAGGGGACATCCGACCACTGGTTCGTTGCGGTGGACGTTCTGGACGCGGATACTATGCTGGATCAGGAAGAGGACGATTACGACTCGGGCGCCTGGGGGATCCTGGCGCTTCGGTCGTAGCTTGAAAGGAAGGCAGAGAATGTCAAAAACAGGAAAAGCAATGGTAACAGCCGCGGTGTTGATGATACTGACGGCAGGCGCCCTTCTTGCGCAGGGTCCGGGAGGCTGGGGCGGGCAATCCGGAGGACCGATGATGGGTCCCGGCGGGGGGCAGCTGGCCGGCTTCGGCATGGAGCGCCTCGCTCAGTTCAGGATGATGTTCAGGGAGCTGGACCTCACGGAGGAGCAGCAGGAGGAGATAAGGTCCATAGTGGAGGACGCCAGGGAGCAGGTCGAGGCCATACTGGAATCGGCCCGGCCCGTGGAAGATCGTGAGACCTTCATGGACATATTCACTTCCCCGACCCTCACCGTAAGGGACCTAGAGGAGAGCATGGATCAGATGGACCAGGTCAGGGAAGATGTAAGGGACATAGTCCTCCAGGCGATCGTCGATGTGCACGATGAACTCACGGCTGAACAGCTGCAGGAACTTTCGGAGATGGCAGAGGAACATGCCTTCGGCATGGAGGAAGGCCACGGACCCATGATGGGTCACGACCCCGGCATGAGACCGGACCGCTGGTGACAGGGTAGAAGCAAGCACACCCCCCGAAGGGGGAGGGGCGCCGCCAGCGCCTCTCCCCCTTTCCTTTTCAAGTCGGACTGGACGATCCTCATTCTTGCATTGAACGGCTTGCGATATCCCGGCTCTCGTGCAATACTGCGAAGAACGAAGGAAGGGACTGCAGGCATGCATGAGGAATTAAGACCGGCCATGGAGGAAGCAGCACGGAAAGCTGACAGCCTGGGCGAATCCTTCTGCATCGTCTCGGGCATGAAGAACGGGAAGAAGCTGTTCAGGGTATACCCCTTGAGGGGATTCGGCCTCCCTGCAGGGGGAATGCTGGAGGACGTCATCGAACCCAGGGTGGAACGCGTGGAGCAGGAACCCCCGGAGAAGAACAGCACCAACGGTTTCTGAGGATGACGGGCATGCGGTTATGGAGGATGAAGTGAGTACATTTCCAACGGATATCGAGATAGCGAACAGGGCCGAGTTCCGGCCCATAACAGTGATCGCTGAGAAACTGGGCCTTTCCGCTGATGATCTTGACCTGTACGGAGACTACAAGGCCAAGGTGCACCTTGATGCTCTCGAGAACAAGCGCAGGGGCTGCGGCATGCTGGTGCTCGTATCGGCCATCACACCCACTCCCGCCGGCGAAGGGAAAACCACTACAACGATAGGCCTCACACAGGGCCTGGGCAGGCTTGGCAAGTCGGTGTGCTGCGCGATCAGGGAGCCGTCTCTGGGCCCCATATTCGGGATAAAGGGTGGCGCCGCGGGAGGCGGCTACTCCCAGGTGATCCCCATGGAGGACATCAACCTCCACTTCACAGGGGACATGCACGCAATCACTTCAGCCAACAACCTGCTGTCGGCTGCTCTGGACAACAGCCTCCACCAGGACAATCCACTCAGGATGGACCCGAGGACCGTGAGCTTCCGTCGAGTCATGGACATGAACGACCGCTCCCTCAGGGACATCATCATCGGTCTGGGCGGCAGGACCCAGGGAGTTCCGAGGGAAGCGGGGTTCGACATAACCGCGGCAAGCGAGATCATGGCCATACTGGCCCTTTCAACCGGCATGAACGACCTGAAGGAGCGTCTCAAGAGGATATTCATAGGACTCACCTACGACAGGGAACAGGTCACGGCCGCGGACATAGGTGTGACCGGTGCAATGGCGATGCTTCTCAAGGACGCCATCAAGCCCAACCTGGTGCAGACCCTGGAGGGGAATCCCGCCTTCGTGCACTGCGGACCCTTCGCCAACATAGCACATGGCTGCAATTCCATTCTGGCCACGAGAATGGCCACGGCCTTCTCCGACTGGGCCATAACCGAGGCCGGTTTCGGTTTCGACCTTGGCGCCGAGAAGTTCTTCGACATCAAATGCCAGTACGGTAAGCTCTGTCCCAGCCTTGTGGTCCTGGTGGTGACCTGCAGAGCGCTCAAGATGCACGGAGGAGTGAAGAAGAACGACCTGACGACTCCCGATGCCGGAGCGGTTGAAGCCGGTCTCCCCAACCTGGAGAAGCACCTGGAGAACATAAGGAAGTTCGGCCTCCCTGCCGTGGTCTGCATCAACAGGTTCGCGAGCGACACCGACGAGGAGCTCGAGGTAGTTCAGAACAGGTGCAGGGAGCTGGGCAAGCCGGCCGCAGTGGGGGACGGGTTCGCCGGCGGCGGAAGCGGTATGACCGATCTTGCTTCCCTCGTTGTGGAGAACGCCATGGACTGCAGCAGTACCTTCAAACCTCTCTACGACTGGAACTGGAGCGTCGAGGACAAGATAGCCAAGGTGGCGAAGGAGATATACGGGGCCGAGTACATCGATTACACACCGCTGGCGAAGAAGGACCTGAGGACCATCAGCAGGCTTGGCTATGAGAAGCTGCCCGTCTGCATTGCGAAGACGCAGAAGTCCCTCTCGGACAATCCCGAGCTCCTTGGCCGACCTAAGGACTTCGTGGTTACTGTCAGGGAGATCGAGATAGCTGCGGGAGCAGGTTTCCTGGTGCCTATCACGGGCAGCATCATGAGGATGCCCGGACTTCCGGCCGTACCGGCGGCCAACTCGATGGATGTTGACGAGAACGGGAAGATCACGGGTCTCTTCTAGCCGGGCGGAGACGAGTGTAATGGGAGAGAGAAAACCCCTTTCTTCGACGGGTCCTGTCCTGTATAAGCTATCCGTGGGTGCAAGAAGACTCCTTCGATGGCTGACGTGGCACCTGGGAAGGGAGCGTTACGCCCTGGGAAGGACCGGGGACCATCTCCCGGAGACCGTGATAACCCACAGGTCGATCCTCATGCGGAAGCTGGAGGGGACTGACCAGGACCTTCAGAG
>JAFGPK010000014.1 GCA_016936235.1 Candidatus Fermentibacteraceae bacterium
GACGAGTTCACCCGACTGGTGGCGGAAGCCCGTGTGGGAGGCCTTCTTGGAGGCAAGGCAGGGCTGGTTCAGATACACATGGGCGGAGGCTCCGGTGGAATGGAGTACATCTTCCGCATGGCCAGGGAAACTGAACTGCCCCCGGGCCAGGTCCTTCCCACCCACGTTACGAGGTCGGAGGACCTGTTCCAGCAGGCTCTTTCCCTGGTGTCAGCCGGCGGCAGCATTGATATCACGGCCTCGGGGACCAGGAAACAGAAGGGGGTCGATTCCTCACATGTACTGTCGGTGTTCATGGCGGGGGAACTGCCCCTTCAGAGACTCACCGTGAGTTCCGACGCCAACGGCAGCATTCCCCGCTTCGATCCCGGGGGATCATTTGAAGGGCTTGACGTCGCCGGGATGGATACCCTCCAGGAGGAGTTCCGTCGCCTGATAACGGTGGAGGGTTTCCCGGTTACCGATGTCCTGGGGCTCTTCACATCGAACCCTGCGGCCAGGATCGGCATGAAGGGCAGGAAGGGTTGCCTGAGGGAGGGAGCCGACGCGGACATGATAGTCTTCCGGGACGACTGGAAGATAGACAGGGTCTACGCGCGGGGCCGCCTTATGGTAGCCGGTGGGACTCCCGTTGTACGCGGGACCTTCGAACCTGGAATGCCTTCCGCTATTTCCCGAGGAAGAGGGAACTGAGGCTCTTGCCCTCATGGGTCCGTTTTATAGCTTCGGCGAAGATCCTGGCCACCGAAAGGGTCTCTATCTTCGTGACCGGGCCCCCGACGACCTTCTCAGCCTCCTGGGCGTTGAACTCCACTGTATCCGTCACGTACAGCCTGGTTATCGGGCTGTCCTCTATCCTCTTGACGGCGTTTCCCGAGAGAATTCCATGTGTCACGAAGGCATAGACTTCCTTCGCTCCCCTCTCCATGGCAAGATCAGCGCACTGCACCAGGCTCTTGCCCGACAATGTCTCGTCGTCGTTCATGATGACGGTCCAGCCGGACAGGTCATCTATGCCCTCCACCGTCCTGATGTGCGGAGTCTCGCTGTCGTCCACCCTGACCTTCTTCACGTATCCTGTCTCTATGCTGGGTGATAGTCCCCTGTCCCTAAGGTAGCGGCCCACGTGCATGGCCAGGAAGTCATTGTTCGTGATGCTGCCGGAATCCGGCGCCACGAAGGCCAGCTTGTCGCACTCAAGGGAAGTGATCGTATCCAGGAATACTTCGTCTGCATGGAGCTGGTCCACCGGGATGTTGCTGAATCCCTGGCTCTGGGCGCAGTGCAGGGTCATGGTAAGTACCCTGTCCGCCCTTACAGCCTCCAGCATGTCGAAGACCATCTTGGCCGTGATGGCGATCCTGGGCTTGTCCTTCTTGTCGCTCCTGGCATAGGGGAAGTAGGGAGTCACCGCCGTTATCCGTCCGGCGCTGTCCTTCAGGGCGTATATCATCTGGAGCAGTTCGAGGATATCCCCGGAGACTACTCCGTAGGCCAGGTCACGGTCCTGGAAGATGGACCTCTCACCGGACTGTATCACGAAGACATCCTTCTCGCGGACGGACTCACCCACGAAATTTACCATAAGGTTGCCGTTGGAGAAACGGACGAATTCCACTGGCTCGGGCTCTATGCCCAGTATCTCGCATATGCGAAGACCCAGTGGCTGACTTGAGCGGCCGCAGCAGATGGCTATCTTGCCAAACATCTCTTCCCCCCGTTACCGTATTTCAGAAGGATGACAGTGTTTCCCAGTTCTCTTCCACAGTTCCAAGCAGGAGATTGACCATCACGGCGAAGGCTTCGTAACCCATTCCGTTCTCGGTGGAGAAGGTGTACATCGCCGAGACCTCTCCCGTTTCAGGGTCCGCCGCGAACTTCACCCATGTGTAGTCCCAGTTGAGCTGGGCCAGAATCTCCAGGTCCGCCGTCCGCTGGGGCCCCGACTCCGGCAGGAGAGCGGGGGTGAGGGCCACGAGAAGGCACCCCTCCATTTCAGGGTCGACCAGGATGTACATGTAGGGAACCTGAACACTGTCAGCGGTTTCGGCGATAAGCACGAATTCGTTCCCCGACCTCTCGTAGACCAGGTCCTGGCCTATCTGATCAAGGTAGCCTGCGACCGTGTCACCGCTTATCTCGGCCAGTGAAATGCTTGCCAGAACCAGCAGCAGCGGCATGGCGTGCTTCAAATCCAACCTCCAGACTGGGATTATGCATGTGAAATAATGACGGTTATATTATGGCGATTAAGGCAGCTCTCGGGAAGTGCCCGAAGGTCGTCTTATCAATACCGGCAATCAGCTTTCCCGCCTTGAACCAGCGGGCTTGATGTACTTGAATAAACCGGAGGCGGTAATGGAACGCAGAGTGAGAGTACTTATAGGAAAACCCGGACTGGACGGACATGACAGGGGCGCCAAGTAGATAGCCCGGGCCCTTCGGGATGCGGGCATGGAAGTTGTCTACACGGGCATACGTCAGACTCCCGAGGCCATCGCGAACGCGGCCATCCAGGAGGATGTCGATTTCGTGGGTCTCTCACTTCTCTCCGGCGCTCACAACCATCTGTTCCCTGAAGTGGCCAGGCTGCTTCGAGAAAAGGGCGGCAGGGACATCATCCTCTTCGGCGGCGGTGTCATTCCCGAAGAGGATATCCCAGGGCTCAAGGAATCCGGCTTCAGGGCCATCTTCACCCCCGGGACAGCGGCCACAGAGGTGGTGGATTTCATTCTGCGGGAGATACAGGCCCGCTGAAGCGACGCATCCCGATTTTTCCAGCCGGAGGTGGATTTGGACCAGGGCCATGCTGACGATCTGATAAGAGGGGTTCGTGAAGGCGATGTCCCATGTGTCGCCAGGGTCCTTTCCATGGTTGAGAACGGCCACGACCTGGCGCCCGTGATGATGCACGACCTCTACGATCCCGAGAGGGCCGGCCTGACGGTGGGAATCACAGGTCCCCCCGGAGCCGGGAAAAGCACCCTTACAAGCCGTCTGATAAGCCACTGGAGATTAGCGGGAAGGAAGGTGGGTGTGATAGCCGTGGATCCATCGTCACCCTTCTCCGGCGGGGCGCTCCTTGGTGACAGGCTCAGGATGCAGGAGCACGCTTCCGACCCCGGTGTTTTCATAAGGAGCATGGGGAGCAGAGGACATCTTGGAGGGCTGGCAGGATCGACCAGGGACGCTCTGGAAGTGCTGGCCGCAGCTTCTTACGATCCGGTCCTCGTGGAGACGGTGGGAGTCGGCCAGGCCGAGGTGGAGATAGCGTCCCTCGCAGACCTGACTCTGCTGGTGCTTGTCCCGGGCCTGGGCGACGAGGTGCAGACCATGAAGGCCGGCATCATGGAGATCGGTGACATGATAGTCCTGAACAAGGCCGACAGGCAGGGCATCGATCAGCTGGAGTCGGCTGTCATGGCCAGCCTGGAGCTTATTTCGGATGAGTCCCGGAGACCGCCGGTTATAAGATGCTCGGCCCAGACGGGTCAGGGAGTCGAAGACCTTACGGCGGAGATCGACCGGTTCATCTCGGGAATGGAGGGAAGGGCCGAAATGGCCCGCAGGCGTACTTCCCTGATACTCGAGAGCATCATTCGGGAGAAGGGGCGGGAGATGGCCGGGGCGGTGGTGGCCGAGAGGTTCGGAAGCGTGGACGAAGCTGTTGAATCAATACTCAGGGGCGAGACAACCCCTTACCGGATCGGGAGTATGCTTTCACATTACCCTCGAAGAGCAATTGGAGAATGATAATGGGTATCAAGGGCATCGATCATGTGGGAATAGCTGTTGAGAGCCTGGAGGAGGCCATGCCCTTCTACCGGGACTGCCTTGGGCTTCCGTTCCTCGGCATCGAGGAAGTTCCCGACCAGATGGTCAGGGTCGCCATGTTCGGAGTGGGTGAGTCCAGGGTAGAGCTTCTGGAACCTACCTCCCCGGAGAGTCCCATAGCCAGGGCGCTGGAGAAAAGGGGCCCCGGAGTCCACCACATCGCCTACTCTGTGGACAACGCCGCCCTCCAGGCGGAGTCGCTGGCAGGCATGGGAGTAAGGATGATAGACAGCTCACCTAGGGAAGGGGCGGGAGGA
>JAFGPK010000074.1 GCA_016936235.1 Candidatus Fermentibacteraceae bacterium
CGGCGCCTGTCCGGCGCCGTGGGAGTTCCTGTTCTCTTACCTGCTTATAAGCAGCTTCTCGGCGATCCTCTCTCCATCGAAACTGAGGTTAACGATGTAAAGGCCGCTGGGAAGGTCGGTGGATACCGGTATGCTGTGGCTGCCCCGGCCGAGACTGCCGCCTGTAAGATGCTGCACCATGTGTCCGGTCAGGTCGTAGATGCAAAGTTCGACTTCCCCTGCCCGTGGAAGCGAGAAGCTTATTGCCCAAGCGCCCTGGCAGGGGTTGGGGCTCAGGTTGAGGCGGAGGAGGGATGCGGTAGTTGGTTCCTCCAGACCCTGTGTGCTGGCGTCCGCCATGTATACATCGGCACCGGAGCCCATTACGTTGGCATGGACATGCTTCCCGGCCGCCGTGATGTAGGTGCCGTCGGGGGATATCTCAACGTACCACATGGAGCCGGGGGTGTTGATGGAGTAGATGGGGGCTGTCGGCGCATCGTCATCAAGTACTATGACCTCGTCGCCACCGCCGCTCTGGCAGCCCCAGGAGGACATGGCCACATAACTGCCGTCGGAGCTGCATTCCATCCAGCTGACCACGTCCTGGTTGCTTCCGGAACCGGTAGGGGTGTCATAGGTCCACAGCGGTGTGGAGCTGGCCGGGTCGAACCTGTATATGCGGTTGGTGAGGTAGCTGCTGCTGTAGAAACCGTGGTAGACTGCCTGACCGTCATCAGAAACGGCAGCCGCGCCTGCGTAGTATCCGGCTACTGAATGCGACCAGGCCATCGTGTACTCGGAGCCGCCCCACTGGGCGAGCCTTGCCGAGGTGAAGCCGTAGGCCACGAGGGATCCGTCGGCGGATATGTCGAAGCAGTCCGTGGAAGCTCCCAGGTTGTAGGTGTCCTCCAGGGTACCGGTGGCAACGTCCACCCTGAGAAGGTCGGCACCAACGCTGAATATAACCTTTGAGCCGTCCCCGGTTATCCTCAGCTGCCTGGGACTGTAGGCGAAGCCGGCATCGTCCCACAGGAGCATGGGATTGGCTGAATCCGGAACGAAGACGGCCAGGCCGAGATGCCCGTCTATGTAACCGCCCACGGCGAAGTACTCTCCGTCCTCGGTGCAGTCGTAGGAGCCGGGTTCATCCGGCGAGTAGACAAGGAAAGCCCCCTCGGGATCCCAGGTCCATACCGGTGTGGAGCTGGCTCCATCGAAGAGGCAGACTTCAACATTATCCTCGGAGACCAGGTAATCGTCGCCGGTGACTCCCGGGGTGCCGTTGTCGTTCCAGATATCGAAGTTGCGCACCAGATAGAAGGCGTCCGCGTAGTAGGCCGACGCCGTCCCCGTGGCCAGGTTCTTCCAGTACTCGCCGGAGCCCAGCACCGGTTCGGTCTGCCATAAGACCGTGCCGTCCCCGGAGATCCCTTCGAACATCAGCCCCCCACCGTACCAGCCGCCGGAGAAGACGTAGCCGCCATCATCGCCCATGCAGGCGGTCTTCTGTGTGAGGCCGGAGACTATGCTGTAATGCCACAGGAGTTCGGAGTCGGTGATGCAGCCTTCCTCAGCATCGGTGGAATAGCACGCGGGAATCGAGGCCTCAGCGGTGAAGGTTCCTTCAGGTGTTACCTCCACCATTGTGGCGGTGCTGTAACCGGCCGCCCCGGCAGCCATCGCGAACGCCGCCATGACAATCAGATACTTCATTATCCACTCTCCTTGCATATTCGAGCCACATTCCATATTGCAGACATCGATCAATACATGACAGTATAATCATAGGTACTCTGCATCGACGCAACCTTGAAGTGCGGTATTCTCTGCTGCTGCCGATACTGGCTCGCCCTCAGAGGATCGCGCCGTGCAATGCTTGTTCCT
This sequence comes from Candidatus Fermentibacteraceae bacterium, assembly GCA_016936235.1. Lineage (GTDB taxonomy): Bacteria > Fermentibacterota > Fermentibacteria > Fermentibacterales > JCC-6 > Aegiribacteria. The sequence continues at coordinate 1,867 of JAFGPK010000074.1, forward strand.
GTTATCTGTCCCGGTCTCCGACGTCCAGCCGGCCCTGGAGGTGAGCCCGGGCGCATAAACCATTGGAAGGACAGTGCCGGGAATGTCCGCGGCCTGCACACGATCACTGTGGAAAGGTGGAGGATCCCATGTGGATTATGATCTATGCTCTGATGGCTTCATCGGGTGAGGCGGACTCCGTATCCTACAGCATGATACTGCCGGGACTGGTCTACGGCGATGTCTTGGAGTCCGCCGATGAGTGGATGGGGCTGTTCATCGTGGACTGCGGGCACTGGATGCTGAGACCCGTCAATCTCGAGTGCATCCCCGAGGCCCCTCCCCTGTATGAGGACGAGCGACCCGCAGGTACCATTGTCATTCTTCCAGACGAGTCTGAAAGCCCTCTGATCCTTGTGAGCTCCTCGCCTGAGGTCTTCTCCCCGGGGCCCGTGCCCGCGCTGACGGAGAGCAGGATCCAGCTGCCGGCGGACACTTCCCTTTGCCTTGCGTCACCGGAGATAGAGGAATCCAGTCTGTCCACGACTGAGGAGGGACTGTTCCTGGCAGCCGGTGGGATGACCCAGCGCGTGACCGGGACATTTCCCGGGACCGGTCCCCAGAGCCCGTTCCTCTCGCTGGTATGGGCGGGGGACATGGACGGCGACGGCCGCCTTGACCTGCTGCTGGACGATGTGGACAACGATTACCTGATATTCAGCTGGGACCTCTACCTGTCAGGCGAGGCCGGACCCGGAGAGCTCGTGAAGAAGGTGGCCAGCTTCTACGACGTCTACTACTGACGGCCCCGGCAGACTTCAGTTCCGTACACACGTTTTATTTGAGAGTTCCGCAAGTCACAATCTTGATTCCGCACTGCATTGCATTGTATCAAAAGGGATTGCCTGTTTCTGGAAACATTGCTATAAATAGCCTACGTGTTTTGTCGGTATCTCTCAAGGAAGGGGATGTCATGAGGTTACTTGCTTCTGCGCTGGTGCTGCTCGCCGGTGTGTCGCTGGCGGCAGACCGGTACGTGATGTTCGGCGAGTTCACATCCACCGGTTGAAGCGGTTGTTCAAGCAGCGCGGGCGCTGTTAAGAGTTTCATAGAGAGCTACGTCAACAACGACCAGATGGCTCCGGCCATCATGTTCCTGAACGGTCCTGCATACAACGGCTTCAACTCCGGCATCTGGGGCATGTGGGGCATGGGTTACGTGCCAGGCTTCACGGTCGACGGAGTGAACAACGGCTACGGCTGGAACCAGACTACATGGACCAACTACGTTAACAGCAGGCTAGCCGTTCCAGCAATCATCGAAATATCCCCCGTGTTCACGGGCAACGCCTCAGGCGGCTCGGTCACGTACAACGTGACTGCCGAATCCAATCCCGGGACCGGTCTGAAGCTCTACTCGGCCATTCTGGAGAGCGGGCATACGGCCTCATCCAGCTACGGGCTGTACTCCGGCCAGGTGCTGGCCTATGAGCCCTTCGTGTTCCCCTGCGGTACTGCGGGCACCTCCATCAGCTTCACGGGACCCTACCCGCAGACGGTACAGGTTACCAGGTCCTACACCCTGGACCCTTCTGTGCATGTCTTCGACAACCTCACCGTGACATCCTTCGTCATCAACTCCGGCCAGCAGGTCCTGAACGGCCACTACATGGACCTTCCCGACACCGCCACAGGCACGTACGGAACCAGCCACATGCCGGTTGAAGTCGCGCCGGGTCTGGAGGCGGGACCCAACCCGGCCTGCGGATCCTTCACCGTCACTTCTGTTCTGCCGGGCGGTCAGACCGGGACGGTCACGGTCTACGATCTGTCGGGCAGAACCGTTGACAGCTTCCCCGCAGGAGGCACTGAAACCGTGACTATCGAGGAGTCCGGCATCTATTTGCTGAGGCTGACAGCCAGCAGCGGGCAGGTGGCAGACCGACAGATAACGGTCATAAGGTAGCTGTCCGATATCCGCCTGCCGGGGAATACCGGGAGATCCCCGGCAGGCGGTCTTCCCCATCAACTGACTGCCCGTTCCTATCGCCGCCCTCCCCTCGCATGTGAGCGGTTTCTTTGTCTTTGTCCCATCCCTTTGGTAGATTCATCTGCGCTGAAGAGAATGATATAAGAACACCGGTGTTCTTCGGGGGCGCTTCTCCGGAACGCCGGAAGGGATGCCTTGCAGACATATCCTGACAAGTCACGGAGAGGGATCTTGAGAGAAGAACGCAACCGGGCGGACGTGTGCATGATAGTCAAGAACCAGCTCTGGAATGACGCCAGAGTGAAGAAGGAAGCCTGCACTCTCTCCGAGATGGGGCTCCTCGTGACCATCATAGCCTATCCGGAGGAGGGCTGCCCGGAGCGGGAGGACTGGGACGGTATCGAAGTGCTCCGTGTGCCAAGGTCAGGCTCCCTGAAGGCGGTTTTCAGAAAGGTCCTGAACAGCGCAGAATCAGAAAAGAAGGGCTTTCGGACCGGGTTCGTATCGGCCCTTCGCAGGAATCCGCTGAAAAAGTTCCTGGGGCAGCTCTTTCACTCCCTTCTCCATCAGTCCAGGCTGCTCAGGCACGCGCTGGCCACCGGCGCCGGAGTCTTCCATGCCCACGACCTGGATACTCTCCCGGTATGCGCCGCTGCGGCGTTCCTCACTTCGGGGAAACTCGTCTACGATTCTCACGAACTCTGGCTGGAGAGCAGGAGGCACCTGATGGAGACATCCAGGCCGTTCATGGCTCTGGAGAGGTTAACGGAGTCATTCATCGCGCCCCTTGCGGACGCCGTGATCGCGGTGACACCCGGCAGGGCCGAAGTCATGCGGGAGATGTACCCCGGCATGCCCCCGCCGGTGCTGGTGGCCAACTACCCTCATCTTCTGCGGGAAAAGCCCCGCAGCGACGAAGTCAGACGAAGCCTCGGCGTATGGGAGGGACCGAAGTTCCTGTTCCTCTACCAGGGGATACTGGGACTTCACAGAGGGCTGGAGGAGCTTATGGACGCCGCCGTCATGCTTCGGGGTCTTCCCATTCACATCGGCTTCGTGGGTCATGACCGGTCCGGAGGCGTGATACCCTGCTACGCCCGGGAGAGGGATGCAGGCGACATGATGACCTTTCATCCCCCGGTGCCCTCGGAAGAGCTGCCTGAAATAACGGCGGCGGCCGACTGCGGACTTCTGCTCTTCCAGGGAAGCTGTCTTAACCACACTTATTCCCTTCCGAACAAGCTGTTCGAGTACATGATGGCCGGGCTGCCCGTGCTGGGGTGCGACCTGCCGGAGATATCCAGAGTCATTGAGAGTCACCGCTGCGGCATCCTGGTGGACGCCTCGGATCCTGGATCCATCGCTGACGGCATGAGCAGAATGGCATCGGATCCGGAACAGGCTGCGGCCATGGGCAGGCGCGGCTACGAAGCGGCAAGGGAGAACTACACATGGGACCGGTCGGCACAGGCACTGCACTCTCTCTACTCGGATGTGCTGGGCCGGGAGCTGCCCTCCCCCTCGAGAATCGAGGGATTGAGGTCATGAAGAACCTGGTCTACGTCGCATACACGTTCCCGCCCGTCTCCACCGGGTCCGCACCCATGAACCTGAGGCTGGCGGACATCTTCGTGCGGAACGGCTGGATGCCCACCGTGGTCACGGCTGAGAGGACCGGCGGTATGCCCGTCGATCACTCCCTGGTGGATCTGCTGCCCGCGGAGATGCGCATCCGAAGGACCGGAGGCACGTCCGCGCGCGGTAATGTACCATCATCCGTCAGGCCGGCACCCGCTGGAAGCGGCAGGGGAAGGAAGGGCCTGAGGAAATTCGTCCTTGAGACTCTCCTGCAGCCGGACCGGTACGTCACCTGGATACCGAAGGCGATATCGGCCACCCTGACCGAGATCGAGAGGACAGACGCGGACCTCATAGTGACCCTGGGTCCGCCCCATTCCGTCCATCTGACCGGCATGGTCTGCTCCTTCCTGTCCGGCAGACCTTGGGTGGCTTATTTCGGGGACCTGTGGGCCATGGACGGCTACATCGACTGGGAGGGGGCGTCATGGACCAGGAGGGTTCTTACACCGTTTTTCGAGAGGGCCCTTGTCTCCGCAGCCGACGGCATAATAACAACCACCGACGGCTCCTCCGAATACTTCCGCCGCAGGTACGGCCACGAGTGCCCCCCGGTGCAGACCCTGTGGAACGGCGTCACCCTGGCGGAGAGGGAGAGGACCTGGAACAGCAGGGGAGTAAGGGAACCGGAGGATGACATAGTCATCACATACACAGGATTCTTCATGGGCAACCAGACCCCGGAGCACTTCCTCCACGGGCTCAGGCTCTTCCTTGACCGACACCCGGAAAGCCGCCTGAGGTTCAGGATGGTAGGAGATTTCGGGGCGTTCCGTCACCTGCCGGATGAACTGGGCCTTACGAATCACATAGATGTGCTGGGAACCGTGCCCTTCACCGAGGTCAGGAGGTACCAGCTGGATTCCGATATCCTCCTCCTTATGCTGCCCCCGCAGCCCGGAAACGAACTCAAGAATCCCTCCAAGACCGTGGAGTACCTGCTGGCGAGGAGGCCCGTGCTGGCCGTCGCCCCGGAGGGAGACCTCACGTCGCTTATAGACAGGCTGGGTGCGGGATACACCGCTTCGCACGATCCCGAGTCGGTCAGTTCTGCCATAGAGGATATCCACAGGGACATGGCGGCGGGCAGGCACCGCATCCTCGGGGAGCCTTCCGACCTGGACGGTGAGATGGACATGGACAGCGGCGGCAGGGAGATGGTGGCCTTCCTTGACCGGGTGGCAGAGGCGCACAGCTGATCGACCATCAGGGAACGCCTTCGCTGGAGAATCGTCTGACGAGCTTCCTGATCCTGCACAATTCGCCTGATCGCTGAACATAGGGGACGCCGGTCATGCCTGTTTCAAGGGTAAGATGACTGTAGCCTACACGGTAATACAGGACATTCTCTCCGGCGGAATTACTGTCCAGGTATCGGACCTCGTAGCCCCCTTCGGGCAGGCGCTCCGTCCCGGTAACGATTATTGAGTGGGCGTCCAGCCCCGGTGTCTGTAACTTGGCGTACACGAGGCCCTTCGCGGATTCCGTGTGAATACGGTCCATGAGGGCCTTCATCCTGCAGGGACCGGTCCTGGAAGAACCGCTCAGCCCGTTCACCCACGCGAACAGGAACAGACCCTCGAAAAGCTGCCGTCTCTCCAGAGTGCGCTGTATCGCCGCCCTGTGGTCGAGGGAGAACTCGCGCAGGTTCGAATACCCCGGTATGGCAGTCACGGCCTTCGCCTTCATGAGGTTCCCCAGTATCCTGCGGACCTCCGTTTCTCCCGGGCGCGGCAGCTCAGGCTGGAAACAGGCAAGGTAAAGCGCGTTCCTGGTGAACCTCGAGTGCCACCAGCACACGCCCTTGCCGAACAGCCCGCCGGTGTTCCTGAAGCCAAGGAGGTTGGGGTTGGGCCCCCCGCCCGGCGGGTCCGCCGTCATCCTGCGGGGTCGTACGTAACTTCTGGCCAGTTGCAAAAGACCAATCCTTTTAATAAAATGCAGTAGTGTTCCGGTTTTCGAAATGCGGAACTGACTGACACACTACATGACAGTATATAACGGATCGGGGGGATTTCCATGGGCAATATCAGTCGAACGGGGTCTCATCGAGTTAACGTGTCTTCCGGCGAGTTCTTCCGGCAGCACGGATACACGCCGGTGCCGGGTCTCGTGCAGTGGTTCGCCACCCTCAGGTGCAGCATGTCATGCGCCCACTGCCTCGCTGCCACGGAGCTTTCAGGTTTCGACGACATGGATCTCGAGATTGTGTTCCGACTCCTTGACCAGGTCTCCGACATGGGAGTAGGGGAATTCCTTCTTACTGGAGGAGAACCACTGGAAAGGCGGGATCTTCCGGAGATCATCGGGTACATGGGCGGGAAAGGTATATCCTGGTCGCTCAACACTGCGAGGATGCCATCCGTGTCCCAACGGAGGGCCATGGAGGCAAACCCACCGTCTTTCGTGGCCGTGAGTCTGGACGGTCCCGAAAAGGTCCATGACGCCTTCAGAGGCAGCAGGGGAGCTTTCCGTGGGGCCTTGGAGGCGATCGGCTACTTCTCCTCACTGGACGGCGTGGAGGTCTGCGCCGGCACCACTGTGACGGCCCTCAACTACCCTTACCTTCAGGAGACATTTCATCTTGCCGCTTCCAGCGGGGCGGGACGCTGGGGTATCCATATGCTGGTCCCCGAGGGCAGGGCATCATGCCACAGCGACCTGTTCCTGTCCCGGAGACAGCTGAGGCACCTTATCAGGTTCGTAGCCAGGAAGCGGAAGTACTTCGATGTCGAGATGGCGGACGAGATCGGCTACCTCGGGCATCTCGAGCCTCTGGTGAGGGACCGCCCCCTCTCATGCGGCGCAGGCAGGTCCCAGTGCGTAGTCCTTCCCGACGGTGAAGTTGTGCCCTGCACTACACTGGACCGCTCCTGCAGCGCCGGGAACATCAACCGCAGACCGCTGGCGGAGATATGGGAAGAGGGATTCAGTGAACTCAGGCAGTGGCGACCTGATGGAAGATGCGCCGGGTGCGAGTACTCGCCGGCATGCAGAGGCGGCTGCTGGCTGCAGAGAAAGTCCGGAACAGAGTGCTTCCGTGAAGTGTGGCACTTACCTGAAGCTCTGCGATCAACTGCAGGATTGATTGTATGCCTGGGCGCTACATCCGCTGTTCCGGCGGAGGCGCAGGTTCCCACCTTCCCGGTGCCGGTGGAGGAGGAGGAAGCCGTTGAGGCGGAGCTGACCGGGAACATGGAAAGATCCATTACAGCTATCTACGTCAGCGAGTTGAGCGGTTTCGAATCCACGGAGATCGTACCCGATATCCCGGAGGATCCGGGATGGAGATTCGTAGCCTCCTTCGCACAGGACACGCTGCCTTCCGATATTACGGAACGCTGCAGACTTGTTCAGACGGCACTGGATACGGAGTGCCGGTCTCTATCTCTGGTCGCACTCCTGTGGCGTTCGCTGTCCGAGGAGATGCTGGACGGGGAGGTCAGATTCGATGAACTGGACAGCTCTGAGAAGTCCGTATATCTGGAAACCATGGAGAGACTCAGACAGTCCTCCCTGCTCTGGAGGCCGGAATTCCTGAGGAATAACCTTCTCCCCTATGTGAACCGGATAAGACTGGAGAGTGTTCCTTTCTTTCTGCGAAGCAAGGCGGGGCCGAGACCGGGACAGATGGAGGAGTACACCCTGTCCAGGGACCTTACCATGGAACGCCTGGCAGGAGTGATAGGGGATGACAGCGCATCAATCACCCGGGAATACCTGGAGATACACCCCTTCGCCGAGGATATGGAACTGGTCCTGGGGAGCACCGGGTCGGGGAACCTTTACCTGCAGAGATCGAGAGCCGGCACCCTGGAGGAGTCGCTTGAAGATGAGGGCGTGCTTCGCGTGAGTGTGTTCGACCGAGTGTCACCCGGATCGGAAGGCGCTGAGTTAAGCCTTGCAATAGGATATGAGCTGAGCAGTATGGATGGCTATTCGGATTACTTCGATGCGTTGGACCAGGAAACCGGGACACTGACGGACCAGGAGATCGAAGTGCGGGTTTTCCTGGAAGGGGGTCGGGAGTATACCTACGCCGGGCTTATCAACGAGATACATGCACAGAACTCAATACAGCTGGACAAGCTGGCCCTTGAATGGATGTCAGGCACCTGTGTCATGAGCGGAGAGGGGACGGGAGACCTGAGAGTAGTCCGGATCACGCGTAACGAGGCTGCAATGTGGCCCTCCGTAAGAAGACTGGCTCAGATGAAGGATCAGGAATTCATCCCGGGACCGGGAAACACTTTTCTGACTGCAGGGGACATCCGCTACAGGGCCCGCCTGAAGGACTGCGACCTGTGGATGTTCTGAGCTTTCCTGTTGGATCGCAAACCTATTCGGGGAGGTAATGATGTCCGAAAGCATGATCGAGAGGACGAGAGCTCTGCTCAAGGAGGAGGAAGCCAGACAGCTGATCCACAAGTACTACTCGGCCGAGTGCTTCAACAGCTGCTGGGGCCTTATCGACATTGACTCGAGGTCGGCGGGTCAGAACGAGGACATGATCCTTCTGGCCAGTGCTTCCCTCTGGCACTGGAAGCAGAGGGATGACTGCCAGCCCATGAACCTTTCAGTGGCCTACTGGCAGATGGGAAGGGTCAACTGCCTGGCCGGCAATGTAGCCATGGCCGAGTACTGGGCTGACAGGTGCGTGAGTACAAGTGAGGAGGGGGATCTGCCGCCCTTCTACCTCGGGTACGCCTACGAGGTCATGGCCAATGTCAACATACTGAAGGCTGAGCCCACGGTCGCAGGGAAATACATGAAGCTGGCCCGTGAACAGCTGGCAATGGTGACGGACGAGGAATCCAGGGGATTCCTGGAAGCAGATCTGGAAGCATTGCAGAAGAAACTGGACGAACAGCAATAGAGATACGTTTGGGGGTCCATTTGAAAAAGAGCGTCATCGCACTGTCGTGCACTGCAATCCTGTCTCTCTACTGCGCCGGAGAGAACGGGGAAGACGTCACTGAAACCGGGGATGTCGGAACCATTCAGCTTTCGGTGACCGATACCATCGGAATAGAGATGGGGGACTCGTGCTACGTCTTTGGCTACCTGGCCGATGCGGCTAGGACCGACAGCATCATCTACGCCCTGGACATGTCACGGGCGCAGCTTCGGAAGTATACGCCGGAGGGTGAGTGGTCAGGATTCATAGGAGGGAGGGGAGAAGGCCCAGGGGAGCTTGTCATGCCCCACTGGATGGAAC
>JAFGPK010000015.1 GCA_016936235.1 Candidatus Fermentibacteraceae bacterium
AAATATTTTACAAGGAGATCAGACTTGATGGATATCGCATTATGCTCACCTCAAAGCCATTCAGGGGCAAGGACATAAATCAGAGGATACTCCAGAGCAATGACGTGGAGTTCACTAGATACGAATCAATAGCAAGTCTAAGGGAAAAAATGGTTGAATTAGTATCGCCGACTGATGCATTGCAATGCTTGAGCAATCAGGAGCTCCATGACTGGTGTGCAGACTTAGATCTAGCAGTAAGCGGCAATAAAGATCAAAGGATCGAACGAATACTGGCCTATTTCGACACAATGCAGATCAGATCAACTTCAGATACCGAGGATGAGAGAAAAATCTGGTTCGATGTTTTTGAATCACTTGCTATCCGTGACAGGCAGTTGCTCAGGGCGGAGTCGGTTATCGACAAAGATCTTGAGATAGAGACAAAGTATGAGAAGGCAACTGATTACTTATTCGAGAAATACCTTAACCACTCTCCCTTAAAGCAACCGGGCACGAACAAACCGGATGGTCTCCTGAGCTTCAAGGATATGTATATCATGTGGGACAACAAGAGCAAAGAATCACCAAGCCAGGTTGATCTCAAAACACATCTTAAGCAGTTCCATTCTTACATGGAAGATTCCAACAAGCCCGTTCCTATTTTCCTTGTAATTGCACCTGATTTTACAGATGATTCCGAGGCTTTGGCAGTACGTTACGCCGCGGAAAATATCGGCAGGAACATCGTTCTTATTACCGCTAATGAGCTAAAATCGCTAGCCAAGGAATGGGCGAGTGATCTCAACAAAGAACGAGAAGATCCTTTTCCTCTTGGACTACTAGCTCGCCCGGGGCGGTTTTCACGAGAGGCACTGGGTAACTTCTACTAAAATTACTTACAGGATCAAGCTGTCAGGTGTGTTCCGTGAATTCAATCATCTTAGAATTATAATATACATATCATTTGATGATAATCTTCCAGACGAATAACATCGACACAAATAATAGCTCACATAACATCTTACCAGATACATACTGGCATCCATAATATTATTGTTTGATTATTATGTGTAATATGGGACTACTGCTTTATGGAATCCATAGAAAGCGATATTCGAGACCGGTCCATATCCACTGAAATGACCCTTACAGTTATTCTGTCCCCCACTGACACTATGTCAGCCGGGTCCTTCACGTAGCTGTCCGACATCCGGCTTATGTGGACCAGGCCGTCCTGGTGGACACCCACATCGACGAAGGCCCCGAAATTCGTGACATTGGTTACTATTCCCGGCAGGACCATGCCTTCCTGGAGGTCCTTCAGCTGGTGTACATCAGCGAACTCGAAGACCTTGAAGGACTCCCTGGGATCCCTTCCCGGCCTGTCGAGTTCCGCCATGATGTCCCTCAGGGTGGGCATGCCCGCATCACCCCGGATGAACTGCCGGATGTCGATGGACCTGCGGGCCTCGGAGGACTCCATGAGCCGGTGGACGCTCACACCCATTGAAGCCGCCATCTCCTCCACCAGGCCGTAGCTCTCCGGGTGCACGGCGCTGCCGTCAAGGGGATTGTCGCCGCCCCGTATCCGCAAGAACCCGGCGGACTGCTGATAGCTCACTGGTCCCATGCCCTTCACATCCAGGAGCTGCCGCCGGTTCCTGAAGGGTCCGTTCTCCGTCCGCCACTGCACGATGCCCGAGGCGACTTTGGAATTCAACCCCGAGACGTAGAAAAGGAGCTGTGTGCTTGCTGTGTTAACATCGACCCCCACGCTGTTGACGCAGCTCATCACGGTATCGTCCAGCGACTTCTGAAGTTTTACGCCGTCCACATCGTGCTGGTACTGTCCAACACCGATGGACTTGGGATCGATCTTGACCAGCTCGGCAAGGGGGTCCTGGAGCCTCCGGCCGATGGAGATGGCTCCCCTGACGGTTACATCCAGGTCGGGGAATTCATCCCTGGCCGCCGCGGAAGCGGAGTAGACCGATGCGCCGCTCTCGCTCACGCTGACTACCTTGACTCCTTCGGGCAGCCCTATCCCCCTCAGGAACTCCTCCGTCTCCCTTCCGGCGGTGCCGTTGCCCACGGCCACGAACTCACAGCCGTGCTCCTTCACCAGTTTCAGGACCGTACCCGCCGCCTTCTCCCTGGCGTCAACGGAAGCATGAGGCTGGATGGTGGCATGGCTCCTCAAAGTTCCCTCCGGATCAAGGCACGCCAGCTTGCACCCCGTCCTGAAGCCCGGGTCCACGGCCATCACCGCATGTGCGCCCAGCGGGGGCGCCAGGAGCAGGTTGCGAAGATTCGAAGCAAACACTTTTATGGCTTCGTCATCTGCGGCTTCCTTGCTCCGGAGCCGCGTCTCGGTCTCCATGGAAGGACCCAGAAGCCTTCTGAAACCGTCCCTTGCCGATGCGGCGACAATGGATCCCTCGGGGCTTCCCTGATCGCTGCAGACTCCATCCAGGAGTATCATGACCGCCTCGTCCTCGGGCACATCGATCCTGAGGGAAAGGCATTTCTTCTCCTCGCCCCGCCTCATGGCCAGGACCCTGTGGGAGGGGGCTTTCCTGACCGGCTCCTCCCACTGGAAATAATCCCTGAACTTCTGGGCCTGGTCTTCCATCTCGGGTACGAGAGTGCTTCGGTAACTCCCCCGGCTCCAGTAGAACTTCCGCATCCTCTCCCTGGCGGCGGGTTCCTCCGTCAGCATCTCGGCGATTATGTCCGAGGCTCCGGACAGGGCCTCCTCGTAATCGTTCACACCCTTCTCCGGGTCCACGTATTCCAGGGCGTACACCGCAGGATCCCCGCCCTCCTGCAGCAGTATCCTTCCCGCCAGGGGCTCCAGGCCCTTCTCCCTGGCCCGGGAGGCTCTCGTCCTCCTCTTCGGCCTGAAGGGCAGGTAGATGTCCTCCAGCTCTGTGGCGGTGTCGGCGGAGTTGATCCTGCTCTCGAGCTCGTCGGTCAGAAGCTCCCTCTCCCGAAGGGATCTGAGTACGACGCACCGCCTCTCGTCGAGTTTCCGGAGCTGATCCAGCCTGTCCCTTATGGAGATCACTGCCACCTCGTCCAGACTTCCCGTGGCCTCTTTCCTGTACCTGGCTATGAAGGGTACCGTGGCGCCCTGGTCCAGAAGGGAGGCGACGGCCGTTATCCCCCTGATCCCCAGTCCGGTCTCCGAGGAAACCCTGTTGATGTTATCGGTATGCATCAATATCCTTCATGTACCGCAGTCACCGGTGGGACCGGTGCAGGGGAACGGGCCTGACGTGTTCGGCAGGACGGTTACTGCTCTATCTCCGAGAGAGCCTCGTTGATGGCGTCGCGAACAAGGGCCATGGTGTCGGGGGTGAGTGTCAGTCCCTTGCGGGTTGGCTTCCAGTCGCCGCGGTCGTCCATGTAATATATCCTGGCGCCGACGTACTGGCTGCCCTTGAACTCGGACAGCTCGACCCTTATGAGGTCCTGTCCCTTCTCGATATCCCTGATGGTCTTCTCCATGGTAGTGCCTCCGTGCAAGTTTCAAGGAGTGTTCCGTTCAAACGGCAACTCTAATGAAATAGGAACCGGGAGTGCAAGGTGCGGCTGATGGAAGGGCGGGAAGCGAGAGGTGGTAATGAGGGTGTCAGCCGCACTCAGAGTAACCGCAGCTCAGGGCGCATGCCACGCAGCCTGATTCGTACTTGAGAGGGCCGCCGCACATGGGGCAGGCCCCGGCCAGGTTCTCCACCACCTCTTCATCGTCGGACAGCACAGGCGGGATGGGCGGTTCCTCTTCGCTGAAGACCGGCTCGATGGATTGAATGACCTCGGAGCTCTTTACGGATGGGGTTTCCATCTTCTCGTCTATGTACCATTCGATGGTCTGGCCGATGGCGTCCGCGCAGGAAAGTATGCGATTACCCCCCTGCCAGACTATTCTGTGGCAGCTTATACCCTTCAGCTCCTTGACGATGGCCTCGGGCTGGATGTTGGACCTGAGGGCCAGGGAGACCAGCCTGCTTATCGCTTCGGACTGGCTGGCCGCGCATCCGCCTGCTTTCCCCATCTGGGAGAAGAGCTCCACAGGACCGTCCTCGTCCATGTTTATAGTCACATACAGCTTGCCGCATCCGGTCCTTATCCTTCTGGTGATGCCGGATGTGACGTCTCCCCTGTCCCTCGGTCCAATGGGTACAGATGGAAGAGCCACCTCGTCCGCCTTCTCCGCTTCCTTGGATTTCACCAGGTTTAGCACCTGCTTGTCCCTGCTCTTGTCCCGGTAGACCGTGATACCCTTGCATCCCAGCCTCCTGGACAGCTTGAACACCTCGGACACGCTCTTGCGGGAGGCCTTCTCAGGGAGGTTCACTGTCTTGGAGACCGCGTTGTCCGTGTACTTCTGGCATGCAGCCTGCATCCTTACATGATAAGCCGGAGATATGTCATGGGAAGTCACGAAGATCCTCTGCACGTCCCTGGGTATCTCGGGAATGTCCTGGCAGGAGCCCTTCTCGGCAACCCTTGAGAATACTTCCTCCGAGAAGAAGTTCCTTTCCCTCGCCACCCTTCCGAACTCGGGGACCACCTCATGGAGCTCATCCCCCTGGTCGAGAAGGTTCCGCCTGGTGAAGGCGAGAGCGAAGACAGGTTCGATGCCCCCGGAACAGCCGGCCAGAATGCTGATGGAACCTGTCGGAGCGATGGTGGTGACCGTGGCGTTGCGCATGGGAGGCATGTTCTTGTTGTCATACACGCTGCCGCTGAAATTGGGGAACGGCCCGCGCTCCTTGGCAAGGTCCATGCTGGCCTTCCTGCCCTTCTCGGCGATGAAGCTCATCAGCTCCTCGGCGAAAAGCAGGGCCTCCTCGGAATCGTAGGGTATGCTCAGCTTGAACAGGAGATCGGCGAAGCCCATGACGCCAAGGCCTATCTTTCGGTTGCCTGCCACCATCTCGGCTATCTCGGGAAGAGGGTAGCGGTTTATCTCGATGACATCGTCCAGGAACCTGACAGCGGTCCTGACCGTCCTCTCCAGTCTGGTCCAATTCATGGAGAAAGTACCCGATTCATGCTTCTCCGCCATGACCGAGACATTGACCGATCCGAGATTGCACGCCTCGTAGGGAAGCAGGGGCTGCTCCCCGCAGGGATTGGTGGCTTCGATCCGTCCCACGTGCGGTGTAGGGTTGGCGTCGTTCATCCTGTCGATGAATATGAGCCCCGGTTCCCCCGAGTTCCACGCGGAGTCGACGATTCTGTTGAACACCTCGTTGGCGTCCTTTGAATCCACAACGGTCCCGTTCCTGGGATTGACCAGGTTATACGTGGTTCCCCGTTCCACCGCGTCCATGAAATCGTCGGTCGCCGCCACGGAGAGGTTGAAATTGTTCAGCTTCTCCATATTGCGCTTGACGTTTATGAACTCTTCTATGTCGGGATGGTCCACCCTGAGGACCGCCATGTTGGCCCCTCTGCGGACACCTCCCTGCTTGACCGTCTCGGTGGCCTGATCGAATACCGTCATGAACGAAATGGGACCGCTGGACACGCCCTTGGTCGACATGACGGCATCGTTCTCGGGTCTGATCCTGGAGAACGAGAACCCTGTGCCTCCGCCGCTCTTGTGAATCAGCGCCGTGTTCTTGACGGCTGTGAATATGCTCTCCATGCTGTCATTGACGGGAAGTACGAAACAGGCGGAGAGCTGGCCCAGCTCCCTCCCGGCGTTCATAAGGGTAGGTGAATTGGGGAGGAATTCCTTCTTTGCCATCAGGTTGTAGAACGTGACGGTCGTCTGCTGAACGTCACCTTCGAAGTTCTCCTCGGCGGAAGCCACGGCCTCGGCTACTCGAAGGAGCATATCACCGGGCTTTTCCAGGATCTCTCCGGTAACGGATCTCTTCAGGTAGCGTTTCTTGAGGACCTTCTGCGCGTTCTCGCCGAACAGCGGCTCCACCAGACCGGACACGCAGGAAAGGTCTTCGTTCCCGTCAGTCTCGTTCTGCTGCTTCTCATCCGTACCTGCGAAAAGGTCGCTCTGCAGATGGAGATCCTCCAACAACACCCTCCCGCCCCTAGATAGGGGAAAACCTTCCGTGTAATCCCGACATCAGTAGTTCTTCAGCATCTTTGCGGTTTTATCCCAGTCAACAGACAGAATCGGAAAAGAATCCCGAAATGACCCGTGAACAGCTTCTCGAAAAACGGACTGCATCGACAGAGGTAGACTATCAATATTTTGTACCGTTGGCAAGGGGTGACCACTACCAGTTGTGCAAAGTGCGGGTATTGGCATATACCCACTTCCTTTGGTAGTTTACCCTCAACGAACCCCTTTCTTTCAGGAGCGGAATGAAGAGCTTGCGCCGAGAGAGATTCGAGAAAGAGGTCCTGAGTCATCTGGATAGGCTCTACGGCTACGCGATCCACCTGACAAAGAACGGTGAGGATGCGTCGGACCTCGTCCAGGATACCTATCTGAACGCTCTCAAGTCGGAGAAGCAGTATTCTCTAGGAACAAATGCCGGGGCATGGTTGTTTACGATTATGAGAAATACTTTTCTCAACAAACTGCGCAAGAAGAGCAGGAAACCCGTGGGCATGGCCGGAGAGTGGATAGAACAGATGGCAAGGGAAGATATTGCGGAACTCAAGAAGCTGGGACCGGATCCCAGCGTCAAATTCCTCGACAATCTGATGCAGGAGGACATAGTCAGCGCAATAGACAGCCTTCCAGACGAGTTCCGCGATGCGGTAGTGCTCTGCGACGTACAGGGGTTCTCCTATTCGGACATAGCCACAATACTCGAAATTCCAATAGGCACCGTCAGGTCCAGGATACACAGGGGTAGACTGATCCTCAGGAACCTGCTTGCCGAATGGAAGAATGTCGCATTGGGGGGGAGTTAGCATGACATGCGAGGACGCACACCTGCACATGCACGATTACATCTCGGGTGAGCTGGCAAGGGAGCATCACAAACCACTCATGGACCACCTTGACTCCTGCCCCAACTGCAAGAAATTCTTTCTTCAGACACAGCAGATGCTCACATCAGTGAGGAACGCAATGCGTCAGGAGGTCCCCTCCGATCTTCAGGACGCAGTTCACAGCATTCTGGCAAATGCATGACGCTTTCGACCCGGACGATTCGGGGAATCTGCTGATACCGCTGATCATCGGTCTTATTCTTCTGGCATCTGTGCCTCTGTTGTTCCGGAGACCCGTCACGGCTTTCAGGAACCCCCTGACAATGTCGATGCACGCTTACGAACTGTCCTTTTGCGACAGCACCTGGAACGGCCGGGGCTGGATATTCAGTCGCATAGCACCCCCGACCCCGGGCAGGATCGCCTTCGGTACGCATGAGTTCTATCCACTTTATTTCTTCAGCGCCAGGGACAGTGTCAGTGGCGATGCCCTGATAAGGATGGTCTCACCTGGCGACCTCCATGTAGCCCCGAGGAACACCAGCTGGCAGGACATGAAGGTCAGCTTCGCAGGCGGCGGCGGCAACCTGCTGGTGCTCATAAGAGGGAGCGGCCGGGGATCCTGGCCTGCGGACCTGTTTTCGATTATTACTCATAGATGAACGTCTGTCCGAAACCCTGAAGGATATCGGTATGATCAAGATATTTATGACCTCGCTCATGACCGTCCTTATGCTTCTCGGAAACGGATGCTCAGGCAGTGGGGCTGAAGAAGAAGACGCAGGCGCCGACTCCACTTCATACGCTGTGAGAAGGGTCGAGCTGCCCGGAACGCTGCTGTCCCCGACAGGAGATACCGTCACAGTCGGACCGGACACTGCGGTGGTTCTTTATTACTGGCTGCCCCTGGACATGTACGGCGAGATGGAGAGAGACCTTCTCTTCCTTGCCTCCCTCGACTCGACAGTGATCCCGCTTCCCATCCAGCCCGACCACGAGACCAGGAACCACGCACAGCGGGTGGTGAACAATCTGGGAATCTCCCTCACCGTATATCTCGCGGATTCCTCGATAATGGACATGATTGACAGCACCATACTTCCCTACACTCTGCTCCTGTTCCCGGGAGAAAACCCGGTAGCGGGAACCGGCTTCGGTTCACCGGCCCGTCTCCTTGCCCCGTACATACGGGAAGAGTAATGGAGAGGCTCTTCATAAGCGATGCCCACCTGTTCCCCGAGCACTTGGAGCATCCGGGCAGGGAACGGCTGCTGTCATTCCTCAAGGGGCTTGCCCTGTCAAGAAGCCCGGGAGAGCTCTGGATTCTTGGAGACCTCTTTGATTTCTGGTTCGAGTACGCTTCGGTGATGCCCGCGGGACACTTGAAATGTCTGTGCTCTATCAGGGAACTGAGTGACAGAGGATGGAGGGTCAGTTTCCTGCCCGGCAATCATGACTGCTGGGCCGGCCGGCACTTCCAGCAGGCCACCGGGGCTTCCGTATATCCCGAAGGACAGCATGAGATAGATGCGGAGGGAACAAGGGTCCTTCTCGCCCATGGAGACGGGCTGGGTCCGGGAGACCTTGGTTACAAGCTCCTCAAACCTGTACTGAGATCCTCCATATGCCGGTTCATGTTCAGAATGCTACACCCGGACCTGGGGACCCGTCTGGCAAGGAAGTTCTCCGACACCAGCAGAAGGATACTGCGGCGGGACCTCGACACCGTGCCGAAAGGGCTTGTGCAGTGGGCTGAGAAGCGGATGGATGAAGGGTTCGGTATCATCATTACGGGTCACACTCATCTGGACACTGTCATCAGAAGTGAGAAAGGTATATATGTCTCCCTTGGAGACTGGCTGACCAGGTTCACCTACTGCCGGCTGGCGGATGGCTCCGGAGAACCGGAACTTCTGGAGTACTCTCCTTCGGACGGTGAGAAGGGGGGCGAAGATGAAGATGTCTGATATGGATCCCGCCGCAGCCCTTGAGGAGGCTCCTGAAGTATCGGTGGTGGTGCCGGCGTTCAACGAGGAGGAGAGCCTTCCCGAGCTGGTCCGTGAGGTCTTCATGTCCTTGGAGGGTCTGTCCTGCCGGATGATCATAGTGGACGACGGGAGTAACGACGGCACGTGGGACAGGATCGTGGAACTCTCTTCCCGGTACCCGGTCACCGGCTTGAGATTCAGCGTGAACTGCGGAAAGGCAGCCG
>JAFGPK010000075.1 GCA_016936235.1 Candidatus Fermentibacteraceae bacterium
GATCTCGTTCTCACCGGTGCCTTCAACTACGAGCCTGACGGTCACCGAAGTGTTCAGTACCGTCTCGCCGGTCACGGGGTTGTACTGCACGGGCGAGAAGTACACCCACGCCACCCTGATGTCCCTGAGGATGCTTATCCTGTCGAGGACCACGGGCTGGGAGGGGTACAGCTCTGAAGCCGAATAGACCTCGCCGTTGATCCTGTATGGCGCGGCCTCGCCGCTCCTGGTGGGGTAGGGCTGGAAGGGAGGAATGTCGTAGATGCCCAGAGGAGTGGATTCGGACGAGACCACTTCGATGGTGACATCGCCGGTATTGGGAATGAGGACCATCCTGCGGATTACGGGAAGGTCGGGGGCGCCTATTGGCATGCCCATCCCCTCCCCCGGTATCCTCATGACGGTGCCCTGGCCGAACTCGCCGACTGCCTGCGTCTCGGCCGTGAGGGCCTGCAGATCGAACCGGACCAGTATGCCTTCGGCGTCGGTGCCCAGATACTGCGCGGGATTCACCTGCTCATCGGCTCGGTAAAGCACATCGGCGCCTGCCGCTGAAATCAGCAGCATCGATAAAAGAACAACTCTCAGCATTTCGACCTCCAGGTGCTCGAGTTACATGATCTTTGAGATTCTTACAGTAATCCAGTTTCAGTTCCGTAAAAAAGTAGAATTATGAATATTTGTAAATAGCCCCCCGGATTTGCCAAGTCAAGTTGACAATCGGAACGGCAGTTGATCAATCATTGCAAGTCTGGCGGAGATTGAGGATTTCGATGCCACTCCTGATAGAGGAATGTATCACAGTGATCTTGTTATCTATAATTTACTTAATAACAATTAGTGGTCTTGTTTCCATACAATTCGATGATTCTAAAGATATATAGTACAGCCCTGTAGGTACTGCGCTACCATCTATATCAGTCAGATCCCAGGTTATTGATCTAGTAATAACACCTGATAATCTTTCAGCAAGTACTCCACCTTCTGTAGAATCCATTGTAGAAGCGCAAACTCGAAGTACAATACCTAGACCATGCCATGGTGAATAGACAGTATCTCCAGCCAAGCCGTGGAAATCAACAGCCCAGTGAAAACCAGCTTCACGTTGAGTCTCAACCCATCCATTCCACTGACCATATCCTCTGGCTGGGGTTATAGAATCGCCAAGCGGCCATTCGTTTGTTCTTGGAGGTAAAAAGACCGTTCCGAATATTGCAGCAATTATCAAGGCAACACTCCAGTGCATTCTAGACTCCTTCCGCGATACAGAAGTGAAGCAATTGCCCATCGAAGAACCACAATCTACTTCCATCAGGACTGATTCCCTGCTGATACTCTAGAAACCAGGCTCTATTTGGAGGAGCACTGTATTTTGCAGCATTCCCGGATAGCCATAGACACACAGATCTATCTGATAACAGTGCAACTCTAGTGAAACGGGCACTATAGTTTAGGTACCCTAATGCGATGCCACTGTCTGATACGCAGTTCTTGGTGAATAGATACGGAAATGTACTATTTGATCTGAGCAAGTAGAACTCAGAGATTTGTTCCACTATACCCCCCGTACATGAAACTAGAACCATTCCAAAACCATCCTCATTTCTCTGTGGAGTCCAGTCATCAGGATAATTGGATGTTGAAATTACTATATAAGCATCATTTGGTGAGAATACTGGTTCAAGTAATCCCGTTTCAAAGTCATACTCGCTAATCTTTCTACCAGTAATTGCATCATATAGGTACAGTTTACTTAAATCTGTAATCGCAAGGTATCTTCCTGCATTGGATAGTGTGAAGCGTCTCCATGCAGTTACGCCTTCCGACTCGGGGAGATCAACACTCCAGCGCTCATATGCATTCGCATCGAATGATCGAAGATATCGATCATCGCTTGAATACATCCTTGATCCGTCATGGGTCATTCCTATGTAGTTTCCGCCCCACTCGAAATCATCGCTTGAGAGGATCACATTAAGATCGGAATCATAGATCCTGAGGTATGTTGAATACTTGGCGATGATTCTTCCATCATCTGCCAGGCGAAAGGATGGTTCTGATAGAAGCCCCATGTCATGCGAGAAGACGAGTTGATACACAACCGTACTCTCGATCAGGTCAAAGAGCTTCATGGTATTGTCGGTTCCTGAGTATCCAAGGAGGTATCGGTGATTGGCTGAGAATTTAATATAATCGATATCCCCTTCGTAGGTGAGACTGTCGATCAGGACATCGTCCCTGAAATGGAGTACATAGCCCTCCGCGACAAGGACAGTATGCCATGAGAACCCGTCCTCAGACTCGACGCCATATACATCACCAAGATGCCTGCATGCTGGATCTATCCGGTTCATCACATCCAGCGACCATTCCTCGGTCACGGAAATACCCGGAGCGCACCACTCTTCTTCCGAAGTTATGCAGACGGATAAGCAAGCAAGATAGCACTAATGATGCAAGTTAGCATCATTCCCCCTCCATTCTCGGCAATTTACCCCTGAATGCCCTTGGCTAACTAATGTCACGTAAGAAATCAGAGTCAAGTTGACGATAAAGAGAGACCGGACTAGATGCCCTTCCCATACGGGTGATGGGGGAATCTCAAATCACGTCGAGTCGATCATCAGGTCCGGTCCACATTGACCTCAGGTTATCAGGAGGCCCTTCTGCAGCATCACCATTGGATCAAAGGTGGCGAAGTCGGCCTGGTGCACCAGAACGGTCTCCACCCTCTGGGGTCTCCCCTCCCCCTCCTTGGCGTGGCATCCTATCATGTTGATGATGGCCATAGGCATATCGAACCTTGCCGCCAGTATGGCCCCGGAGATGGGGTGCCTGGCATGCATCCCGTGAGAGCTCTTCCGGTAGCCGCTATCGGTCTTCTCTATCTCCAGGAGCTTGCCCACATCGTGCAGCAGGCCGCCGGCCACAAGGATATCATGGTCTATGCTGAAGGGCAGCTTCGAGTTTCCCTCTATAGCCTTCGCAAGACCCAGGGCGCCCTCGGTGACCGCGATGGTGTGCTGTATCAGGTTTATGCCGCGGGTATCGGTGAGGAGGGTGAAAGGTATCTTCTCCAGGTCATCGGGTTTCCACCCACCCTCTTCGGCGGCTGTCACCCATATCTCAACAGTCCTGGCCCTGAGCCCCGGATCACCTATCTTCTTCAGCTGTTCCGCGAAAAGTTTCTCAATCCTGGCTTTCATCTCCGCCTTTCCCGCATTCGATCGACTCTAGAGTTCCGAACCGATAAGGTCCTCGGCCAGCTTCCAACCGTCGTTCTCCCTTATCATTTCTATCTCGAATTTCTCAGGGTAATCAAGGACCGTGAGGTATACCGTGCCTGTGTCGCCGTCCACATCGCAGCCGGACACCTGGATCTCCTCCCTTGCCGGCATCTCTTCCCTGAGACCGGGCGAGTTTATCAGGGCTTCGATGAACTCGGTGGCTGTCCAGTTCATGAGTTCCTCGCCCGTGAGGGCTATCTGGAGCTCCTGGGAGATTTCGGCAGCGGCCTGGTCCGGCTGCATCTTGATCATGACCAGCATCATTTCAATCATCTGGAGAGCTTCTGTGGAGAGGTGCGCTTCCACCACAGCGGCATCGCCGGCGTAGAATGCGTCCATAAGTATCTCGAATGACTCATCGGGCGCATCGGCCATGATCGTCCCGAAGAAACACAGGAGAGCAAGAGACAGGAGTAATTTCACGGGAATGTCCTTTCGTGTGGGTGCAGTGATCGGTTCAGCCGCTATAGCATCGGCGGAGCTGCATTGTTCCCCGGTGGGGACACGCGTTCTGCGAGTCCCCACCGTAAGGATATCCATGTATCTAGTCCATTGCCCTGATTATGGCGTCGGTCATCTGTCTGGTGCTGGAGGCTCCCTGCTCAAGAACCTCCGGCGATCCCTTGAGCTTGAGCATGTCGTAGCAGCGCACGCTGCCCCGGGCTATGACGTCGGCTATGGCTTTCCTTATCCTCGATGCCTTCTCCTTCTCGCCCAGATGATCGAGCATCATGCAGGAGGAGAGTATCATGGCGATGGGATTGACTATGGAGACCTTGTACTCGGCATACTTCGGAGCGCTGCCGTGGGTGGGCTCGAAGACCGCTACCTCCTCGCCTATGTTGGCGCTGCAGGCGAAGCCCAGGCCGCCCACCAGGCCCGCGAATCCGTCTGAGACTATGTCGCCGAACATGTTGCCAGAAACGAGCACACCGTAGTCCTCGGGATTCTTGGTGAGCCACATCATCTGGGCGTCGATGTTGGTCTCCCAGAGTTCGATGTCCGGATATTCCGCGGATATCTTCCTGCCCTCTTCCCTCATCATGCCGCTGGTCTCCCGGATGACGTTGGGCTTCTCGCATATGGTGACGCTTCGATACCCGAAGTCCTTCGCGTGCTCGAAGGCGGCGGTGAGTATCCTCCTGCAGGCGTTCCTGGAGAATATCCTGGTGGATACCGCCAGGTCCTGCCTGGGTACGGCTGCGAAGTTCTGCCTGAACTTCGGATGGCTCATTAGAGCGTCATAGACATTGTCGGGGGGATTGGTCCACTCGACGCCACCGTACAGGCCCTCCGTGTTCTGCCTGAATATGACCACGTCGACCAGGGGTTCCTCGATGGTGTCCCCGGGTCCTTTTCAGATGAAGTTCAGGGGATTGCCCTTGAAGGCCTTGCAGGGTCTTACGCATATGTCCAGGTCGAAGTGCTGCCTCATGGCCACTATCGGGCTGTAGTAGACCAGCCCCCTGTCCTTCAGGGATGGGTCCAGCTCGGCAAGGGCCTTGTCCTTGGGCTTTGATGTGATCGCTCCGAAGAGGGCGATCTTGTGCTTCTCCAGCAGCTCCAGCGTCCTCTCCGGAAGGGGGTTGCCCTCCTTCTTCCAGAACTCCCACCCGATGTCGGCGTGAACATAGTCAGCCTCGAAACCCGCGGCTTCGAGGACTCTGAGTGCCTCCTCAAGTACTGCGCCTCCAATGCCGTCTCCCGGCATTGTAACAACAGTCCTTCTCATCCATCGCTCCCTTCGATTGTGATTGATCGCGGTCGGTCCGCCAGGTCCGGGAAAGATACTTGCCGGGTTTTGATCGGAACACCCCTCCGGTCACAGAAGGTCCCTGATGACCATGGCGGCCGCCTCAAGCTGCCTGTCAATGCCGTGGGAAGCGTCCGCCGGCAGCTCGGGTACGCGGATGTCAGGCTCCACACCGTAGTTCTCGAGGTTCTCGCCGGTAAGGGTGAACCATCCGGTGGAAGGGACCCTGAACCCGGTGCCGTCCACCAGATCCACGTCAGATGTGCCTATGACGGCCCCGAAGGTGGTCTCTCCGACAACGGGCCCGAGATCCAGCTGCTTCCATCCGGCGGGGAATATCTCGGCGTCGGAATAGCACCTCTCGTTGATGATGAGCACCATGGGCTTCTGCCATACTCCCAGGGGCTCGAAGGTTATGTTACCGTACCTGTCCGTCGAGAACAGGTAGATCGGACGGGCCAGCTGGCGGATGATGTCGTCATGGGTGCTGCCGCCGCCGTTGCCCCTTATGTCTATTATCATCCCGTCCCGGTCCATGCCTTCGGCGAAGAGGTCCACCAGGAACTCCTCCATGCTCCTGTTGCTCATCGACTCGATGTGAAGGTAGCCGACCCTGTCGTCGGTGAGTCCCGCCACGGTCCTCCTGTTCCTCTGTATCCATTCATCGTAGACCAGTCTCCAGATCTCCCAGGTGGAAACCGGCTCGATGTCCATCTCCACGGTCCCGCCGCCGCGTCTGACCACCAGCCTGGTCTCCGTGCCCCTTCTCTGGAGCAGGGCCCTGTACAGGTTGTCCTCGGGTCCGACATCCATGCCCTGTACTGAAAGGATTATGTCGCCGGGCTGAAGCCTCGAGTCTTCAAGATCCGCCGGAGAGAAGGGTATTACGCTGTCCACCAGTATCCCGGGGCCATCCCAGCCGTGGTCCGGGATAACCCCGATCTCGCCGGAAGCAGGTGAGCTGTCGTAGCTCCAGGGTCCGTATATCCCCAGATGGGAAGCCGAAAGCTCTCCCAGCATGCGCCTGACAACGTCGTTGAAATCCTCGTTGATCACGCTGGCTGTCGCCCTGTCGCGGTAGAGCGTGCGGATGGAGTCCCAGTCCACATGATGCATGTCGGGATCGTAGAAATTGTCCCTGAGGAGCCTCCAGGCCTCGTCGAACTTCTGGGCCTGTATCTCGGGGACGGACCTCCATACGGGCATGTACCAGCCCAGCGTGCCGCTGACGCCACCGGATGACGTGGCCTGCCTGATGGAACCGCTTATGGAAATGAAGTAAATGTCGCCTTCGTCGCTGACGAAGATGTCATGCGGGGTCTCCCCGGAATAGGTGACCCTCTGGAGGGACTCACCCTTCCAGTCCACGGTCCAGAGGTCCATCCTCCCCTTGTCGTCCCATCCAGGGAAGGCTATCAGCCTGCCGTCGTGGGAGGCTCCGTAGAAATCGTAGTATCCTTCCACCGTGCATAGCGTTTCGGTTCTGCGGGAGAGCCCTTCCCAGTTTATCTCCACCCGGGACACGGGGTCATCCAGGAGATCTTCCCTGTCATCGCTGTCAAGGTCCCAGGCCTCCCTGGAGAACCAGACCTGTTTGATGGAGTAGTCCCCGTCGTCCGTCCTGCTGGCGTAGATGAGCCTGCGGCCGTCAGAGGGCCAGAATGGTTGGAAATCATCGTTGGGGTGCCGGCTCACATTGCGCGGTTCGCCGCCGTCGGAGGGGACTATGAAAACCTCTTCCCTGTGTGCCAGCACGGGGACGCTGAAAGCGAGCCACCGGCCGTCGGGGGACCATGAGTGGTGTATGATGTCCGGAGTGTCGCACACGGCGATGTCCCTTCCGGAACCGAGGTCAATCACATGAAGCCTGCAGTCGCGGTCCAGGTATGACACTCTCTCTCCGTCCGGGGCCCACCTGGGCTCTGACGCGACATCGGAGGACGTTCCCACTATCTCCACTTCAGGGAACGCGCAATCCGAGAGAAGGGAATCACCGGGAGCCGTCCTGCTCACGGCGAGTTCGATCAGGCCGTCGTGCTCGAGGGTGAACACCAGTTGCCTTCCGTCCGGGCTCCACCTCGGGTCCCTCGCTCTGCAGGCTCCCGAGTAGATCTCCACAAGGTCCTCTATGCTCCCATCTTCCAGAATTCCCGCAAAGATATCGCCGGTTCCCACCACGGATATCTGGGTCCCGGAGGAATCTACGTGGAAGCAGTCGGTGATGAAGCCAACGGACTCCCCGTACTGAAGAGGGAACGGAAGGTCAGTGGAGGGTGTCAGCATGATCTCGAAGACCTGATAATCGGGAATGCCCATTCCGTAGAGACAGCCGTCGTACTCGAAGGCCACCACAGTCCCGGCGGCGTTGATCCCCGGAAAGGTCACATCCCCTCCGGCCATGAAGGTCCTCTGGACGGGCTGACCGCCGGGAGTGACGCTCCATATTGCGCCGTGTCCCTGCGGATCCTCCCTCACGAACAGGACCTCGCCGGTCTCGGGCGAGTACATGGGCCACTGGGTATCCATCTGCGAGTCATCGAGGGGTTCCCAGTCGGTCCCGCTGCCGGTCCAGATCCTCCTGGCGGCCGAACCACGGTAGTGCTTGCGCCACCAGTTGGTGAAACCTCTTTCGACGGCCATGCCGTCAGGGAGAAGGCAGAGGTTCTCGGCGGTCACTCCCGCCACGAGCCTGGGAGTGCCTCCCGTGACAGGGACAGAGTAGACCCACGAATCGCCTCCCTCCCTCGAAGACTGGAAGTAGACGCTGTCGGACGAAGCGTTCCAGCAGAGGACGCGGTCAGGGCCGGCATGGAAGGTGAGCCGCGTTGAAAGCCCTCCGGAGGAATCCATGACGTACACGTCGCCGTCACCTGTCCTGGAGCTTGTGAAGGCAAGATGTTGACCGTCGGGCGAATAGCTCGGGAAAGTCTCGCTGCTCACGCCGGGAACCAGGCATCTCATGGTCCCTCCCGCAAGGGGGGCCTCCCATATGTCGCCTCTGAAGCAGAACGCGACCCTGGAGCCGTCCGGGGCCACCGCGGGTTCCCTGATATCGGAAACACCCGTCATCAGAAGACCAGCGAGCATCGCGAACAGTGAATAGATCATTAGATATTCCTCCCGGCCATTACCAGCAGTCTGGGTGAGGTTTCACCGTCCCAGGGAGACAGGTCGAAGTCGCCCCAGACACAAAAAACGTTCATTCCTGAACACCTGATGTCCTCCAGCAGCTCACCGGCTGATATCAGGGCAAGCTCAAGCCTCAGCTCGGCCCTTCCACCGGAGACGATACTGCCTGTATATACCATGTCGAAGAAGATCCTGCCGACTGTCCTGTCATGGCTCACCGATTCCAGCAGTCTGAGGCTTTTACCGTCCCTGCTGTAGGAGTATCTGACCTTTTCAGCCTCGTCCGGCCTTTCGTGGAACTGCGGGCATGTCTCGGCCACCAGCACCCCTCCGGGCCTCAGAAGTACAGCTGCCTCTTCCAGGACGGTAAGTCTTTCCTTCCTGTCGAGGATGCAGTGGAGACCGTTGTACGGGAACAGGACAAGGTCGACGGAGCCTCTCCTGAAAGGCGGACGCTGAGCTACGGCCCTGACAGGTACCGCGTCTTCGGAGCGGTCCCGGGGCCACTGGCCCAGCATGGCGGAAGCCGGTTCCAGCCCCACGGTGACTCCATCAGCCGTCAGATGCCTCGTGAGCCTGCCGTCTCCGGCGCCCAGCTCGAGACAGACGCCCGGGTGATCTTTCCTGATGCTTTTGTAGAATGCCAGTTCGGCTAGGTCAGGGGTGAAGACATCCCTCTCCTCGAAACAGAAGAGCGGACCGTAACTCTCCCAGAGATCGACTTCAGTGCTCAGGCCGCTCCTCCTGTCGGGAAACCACCCTGGATCATAGCTCGTGGAAAGTACCGATACCGTGTGTCAGGCGGAGGTCAGAAGACAGCCGAATCAGATCCCTCCCTGATGATGTAGTCTTCAGGGTCCACCTGCACTCCATCGATCAGAACCTCGTAATGGAGATGAGGAGCCACCGATCGCCCTGTTGAGCCCACCCTGGCTATCAGGTCGCCCCTCTTGACCTCCCGGCCCACTACGGTACAGGCGGCGGAGCAATGGGCGTAACGGGTGGACACTCTGTCGGAGTGCCTGACGACTATGTTCAGCCCCCATCCCCCCGTCCATCCCACGAACACCACTTCGCCGTCGGCAGGCGCGTAGATGGGCGTACCGACATTGCAGGCCAGGTCAATGCCCTTGTGTATCCTGACGGCGCCTGTGAAGGGATCTATTCTGGGCCCGAAAGCGCTGACGAAATACCCGTCCACCGGCCATATGGAGGGAATATGAGCAAGCTGGTCCTCCTTCTCCATGAAGAAGGACGCAAGTGAATCGTAGGCCATGAGCTCGGCGTCCGCCAGACGCTCGATCAGCATGAGCTCCATCTCCACATCGTCGATGTACCTGAACATATCGTCGCCCGGGGGCTCAACGGTCCATGATTCCTCGGGGATGAGGCTGGAGAAATCCATATTGAGACCAGCTCCTGCAACAAGCACCTGTTCCTCTCGCGTGGATATCTCCTCCAGCCTGGCGCTCAGGTCAGCCAGCCTCTCGGAGAGCTGGAAGAGTTCCCCCTTGATTATGTGGACCTCGTCGGACCTCCTGCTGTCGATCATGCTGCTGGAGTTCATGCTGCCTATGTGGAAAAAGAGAGCTGACATACCGGCGACGAAAACGGCGGCGGCAAGGATGAACACCCTCAGTTTTCCAACCGTCAGGACGAATTTCCTGCCGCTCCTGCTGGAACTGCTGGGAATCCACTGAATGGTACCTATGGGCATTCTGACCTATTTCAGATAAAGCAGCAGGTTCTTGCTGTCGGATTTGTCGTTCAGCTTGGAGATCGCCCTGTTCTTGAGCTGCCGTACCCTTTCACGGCTTATGCCCATGGTCCTTCCTATCTCCGCCAGCGTATGCCTTCTGTCGGTATTGATCCCGAAGAACAGCTGTATGATGGTCCTCTCCCTCTGATCGAGGATTTCGAGCATACCGGAGACGCTTCTCTTCATGGCGGTCTGGACGACGGCCTCGTCAGGCGGAACGTCCTCGTCATCCGAGATCATCTCCTGGAAGGTCTTGTCGCTTCCCTCGTATACCGGACTGTCAAGGGACAGATGGGTGCTGTGAATGGACATCATGCCTTCCACATCTCCCCTTGAGACATCGAGTTCATCGGCGATCTCGTTGGTGGACGGGTTCCTGCCCAGGGAATGGCCCAGCTCCCTTGCCGCGCGACCCATCTTGTAAAGCTCGCCAACCCTGTTAAGCGGAAGCCTCACGATCCTGGACTGCTCGGCAAGGGCCTGCAGTATCGCCTGCCTGATCCACCATACGGCATAGGTGATGAACCTGCACCCCTTGCTCTCGTCGAAACCTTTGGCCGCCCTGATGAGACCTACATTCCCCTCGTTTATGAGATCTTCGAGGGCCACGCCCTGGTTCGCGTACTGTTTGGCGATGCTGACAACGAACCTCAGGTTAGCCTCCGTGAGTTCGTTCAGGGCTTCCTGCTCACCAGAACGAATGCGCTTTGCCAGTGCGGCTTCCTCCTCAGAGGAGAGGGTCTCCTTGCTGCCTATCTCTCTGAGGTACAGTTCAAGTGAACGGCCTTCAGTACGTTTTGTTGCCAATATCGCCACCTTTCATGTGCTGCGAAAGTACCCTTATGTTATAATCCAGGGTTGGTGCGGAAGGTTCCTGCCTGCATTCCGATTATCGCCCAGAAGCCTAATCTGTCAAGGGCTTGACAATTGTCAACCCCTTTACCCGCAGGTAATTGATATTCAATCTTCTGCACCATTAACAGCCGTGCACCTTTAAAGTTCCCGGGAATCCCGGGAACGGGTTGTGATCCCTCAGGGGATTGACGTGTCAAGGGGGACGATGGACTGGACGAGCCTTCCGAGGGAAAAGACAGACTGCCTTGTCTGCGGTTCCGTTTCAAACCGACTTCTAAGCGTCCAGGACGGCTGGCCTGTGGTGAGGTGCACCGACTGCGGACTGGTCTACCTCGGGGAGAGACCGGCCGAGCAGGCGGTGGAGGAGATGTACAGCCGGTCCTATTACGAAGACGGGGATGTAGGCTACAAAGGGTATATCGAAACCTTCGAGAAGCATCGCCGTATTTTCATGAAGATATTCCGGAAACGACACAGGGACCTGAGGAGGCACTCCGACGGAATCCGCCTGCTGGAGGTGGGATGCGCATACGGATTGCTCCTGGATTACCTGAGGGGCAGGGGCTGGGAAGTGACCGGAGTGGAGGTGAGCCCTCTTTCCTCGGAATACGCCAGGGAGAAACTGGGCCTGAACGTGCTGACGGGAACTGTGGAGACCGTGGACCTTCCCGAAGGGTCCTTCGACGTCGTCCTTCTGCTTGATGTGCTGGAACATCTTCACAGGCCCTACGACACCCTCGGCAGGATAAAGCGGCTGATGGCCCCGGATGGCATTCTGGTCGTGCAATGCCCGTGGGAGCTTTACCACTGGGAGGAAGCGGCCGAAGCTATCCTCAGGGGCATGAGACCCGGAACGATAGAGCCGGACGCGGTGCCGGCCCACCTGTACTTCTTCGGTCCCCGCACCCTGGAGAAAGTCCTCACCAGGGCGGGATTCGTGATAACGGCCAGGCAGTCCGGGAACTACGGTGCCGTGAGGAGGAAGGTGCGACCGCCGGTGATCAGGACAGGCAATCCGGTGAAGACGGTCCTGCGTTGCGTATACTTCAGGCTGGGCCTTCAGAAGCTGCTGTACTTCCTTGCCCGGCTCGTTCACCTGGGAAGCGGCATGATCCGGTACGCAAGGCCGGCGGGGAGTCCCGAAGAATGAACGCCATGGTCCTCTGTGCCGGTTATGGGACAAGGCTCAGCCCGCTCACTGATTCGATACCCAAACCCCTGGTAAGGGTAGCCGGCTGCACGCTCCTGGTGGATCTGCTGCACCACCTGGCCGCCCAGGGGGTGGACAGGGCCGTGGTAAACGGCTCCTGGAAGGCTGAAATGCTGAAGACCTGGCTGGAGGAGACCCGCCTGCCCCTGGAAACCATCTTTCAGAATGAGGGGGAACCCCTTGGAACCGCCGGCGGCGTAAGAAGAGCCCTTCCCCATCTCGGGGAGCAGTTCCTGGTTGTATACGGTGACAATCTGACCAGGCAGCCGGTGGCCCCCCTGCTGGAACTCCACGGACGGACGGGAGCGGAGGTGACAGTCTCCCTCTCCCCTACAGGCGAGCCCTCCTCGAAGGGCATCGTCCTGACGGACCCCGAGGGACTGGTGACATGTTTCAGGGAGAAACCACCTGACGAGGTGGCGGAATCCAACCTGGGGAACTCGGGGATATACATATGCCGCGCGTCAGTAGTGAACGACCTGGAGGATGGCGAGTTCTGCGATTTCGGTCATGACCTGTTCCCGCGGATGCTGCGGGAGGGCAGGAAGATCGCGGCCGACACCACCGGCGGTTACATCCGGGATATCGGGACCGTGAGGTCTTACCTCCTGGCCTGTCATGACATTCTTTCCGGAAGGGTGGTTCCCTACCGGCTCGTTCCCGGCATGACCGAGGGAATGCTGATCGAGAACGATCAGTCCTACGAAGACATAGCCATAAGGGGAACGTACTGGGCGGAAAAGGGTTGCGCAGTGGGAAAAGGTTGCCAACTCGAGAATTGTGTTGTACTGTCCGGGGCAAGGGTCGGACCCGGGTGCAGACTCAGGAACACACTGGTCCTTCCCGGCTCTTCGGTGCCGGAGGGAACCGTTGCGGATGACAAGTACCTTGACATATTCTGACCGGGAGAAAACCAGTGAATCCCGCGCATCGTTTGCCGCACACCGGGAAGATGCATTCTGACGGAGGAAATGGAATATGCTGGAAGAGATCAGCAACTACCTTGACCAGATAAGCGCCCTCGTTCTCAAGGTCCCCTCGCGAAACATAGAGAAGCTCGCGATGATAATCCTGGAAGCCTACGAGAGAGGTAACAGGATATTCATATTCGGCAACGGAGGCGGTTCGGCGACCTCGAGCCATTTCGCGTGCGACCTCTCCAAGGGCACGGCGACTTCCGGGAAACCCAGGCTCAAGGTGATCTGCCTGGCGGACAACGTCCCGATGATAACCGCATGGGCCAACGACACCGACTACACGAACACGTTCGGAGAGCAGCTCAAGAACCTTGTGGAGAAGGACGACGTGGTGATAGGGCTCTCAGGCAGCGGAATGAGTCCCAACGTTATCAACGCCTTCAAAGTCGCCAGCGAGGCCGGCGCGGTATCCCTGCTTCTTTCCGGCTTCAACGGAGGCATGGCGGTGGAGGTGGCCGACAGTGCGATCGTCGTACCATCAGAGGACATGCAGCAGATAGAGGATGTCCACCTGATCCTCTGCCATATAGTCTTCAGAATGGTGCGAAGCAGGATCTGGGGAGAAAACGGCTCATCCAGACAAACATGATCCAATGATCTGGATGAGCTTGGTAAAAGGCCATATGGAAGATCAGGGTGCCTTTTACGTGGCATGTTGTGCATCAGAAATCCTGATTGATGGCACTGCTCAATAAGTACCGTGTAACCAGTACAGGTATTGAGCTTATGTTTAGAGCAGCAAGTCAAGAGAAATCCTGCGCCCGTGAAATACAGCTGATTCGGTTCCGCAGGCTTCGCCTGCCCCGAATCAGCCAGGTTTAGATCTCAGGAGAAATCCTGATTGATGGCACTGCTCAATAAGTACCGTGCAACCAGTACAGGTATTGAGCTTATGTTTAGAGCAGCAAGTTAAGAGAAATCCTGTGC
>JAFGPK010000076.1 GCA_016936235.1 Candidatus Fermentibacteraceae bacterium
CTCAGAAGGTTCTTCGAACTCAGGAAGCGCAGAAGGCTCAGATGACCGCTGTAATGGCCGCCCTGCTCCTGCTCCTGGAAGCTCAGTCCCTGGAGGTCCCCCTGGGTCTGCCGGTCACCATCGATTATTCGATCCCGCAGGATCTGGAACCCCTTCCGCTGGAAACAACCGCTGATTTCACCATTCTGGACCAGACAGGGGACAGTGTGACCATAGTCCCCCTATCCCTGGACACCCTCGACCTTCCGCCCATGAGGGCCCTCTCCGGTTCCGTGGAACTGGAGTTCCCTCCTCCTCTGGTTACGGTCTCAAGGACCATGCCCGACACATCCTGGACCGTAGCGGTGTTCACGTCTCCCATCTCCATGGGCATCCCCCCGGGTTTTCCGGAGGATTATCTCGAACAGCACGCCTTCTGGAAGAAATGGGGGAGTGCTCCATCCAGGACGTGGATACTCCTTCTTGGACTTGCCCTGGTTCTCATCGCAGCTGGTCTCTTTTTCTGGATGAAAAAGCGCAGGAAGGCGGCTGACGGGGGAGAGGCTCAGTCCGGGGAGAAAGCAGGCATATCCTGCCTTGACGAGGTTCTTGCCCTTCTTGATTCAGCTGCCTTTGCTCAGGGCAGATGGCTGGAGTATTACAGGGATGTGGACGCCCTCCTCAGGAGCACGGTGGCTTTCAGGTTCGGTGTCTCCAACCGGGCGCTCACCTGGAACCAGATAGCAAGGCAGCTGGGAAGCGACAGACAGGGAAGGAAGTTCATCGAGGATTCGCGGGAACTCACAAAGGAGATCACGCTCCAGAGGTACGCTGGATGGGGAGGCTCAAGGGACAGGGCCAGACGTTTCACGGACATTCTTCTGAGTCTAAGGAAGGAGTGGCACAGGAAATGACTCTTCAATTCCCTCTTGCCCTGCTCGCCTTCCCGCTCCTGCTGACCGCCGCGACTCTTCTTTCAAGGCGCAGGAAGACGCCTTCACAGACTTACAGCGGCCCGTTCCGTTTCAAATCTCACTCCGGATCGACAGGGGATAACGCTGCGGTACTGCTGCAGTGGCTGGGCATCGCACTGCTCTGCGTAGCCCTCGCCAGACCTCAGAGGGGCTTCGAAAGGCTTCCGGAAGCCGGAGAGGGAGTGGACATAATAATCACGCTTGACGTATCAGGCAGCATGACCCAGTCCGATTACTACCCCAGCAGGCTGGCGGCGGCCAAGAAGGCCGCGCTGACCTTCATCGAGGGCAGACCCAATGACAGGATAGGGCTTGTCATATACGCCGAGCAGCCAAGGACCCTCTGTCCACCCACATTCGACCACGGGACTCTCGAACGGTTCATACAGGGTGCGGAACTCGGTTCTCTGTCGGACGGGACCGCCATCGGCGCAGGGCTGGCAGTCGCCGCCAGGGGTTTCAACTACTCAACCACCTCCAGGAGGGTGGTGGTACTGATATCCGACGGCGAGGACACATCCAGCCAGGTGGACCCCATAACAGTGGCCAGGGCGGTGAACACGATGCACGGAGACAGCCTCAGGGTCTACACGGTAGCCATAGGCAAGCCTTCCGCGGAAGAGGGTCTCGGTGTGGACAGGGAAACCCTTTCGAGGATAGCTGAGATCAACGGGGGAATGCTCTTCGACGCCGAATCCCCCGAGGACCTGGACCTTGTCTATACCGCAATCGACTCCCTTGAGGCATCCACGCTCCCCGCTGAAGGTCTGTTCGTCTACAGGGACTCGTACATGTTTCTCCTCGTGACAGGAATGCTGCTTGTAGCACTGGCCGGCGTCATGAGATACGGTTTCTTCAAGGTGGTGGGCGACTGATGGGTTTCAGCTATCCATTCCTTCTGCTCCTTCTGCTGCTGATACCGCTGTACCTCTGGCTGAGGGCAAGGTGGCACAGCAGGGAACTGAAGCAGCTGAGGATCTTCGTCCGTCCCGTGCTATGGGACAGGGTGATAATAAACCCGCCACCGTCCCGCACACTGTCCAGGACCCTCTGGGCCGTCTCCTTCGCCCTTCTGGTGGTCTCCGTCAGCGGTCCCACCTGGGGAAGGACCAGCGCAGTGGTGTCCACCGGCGGCAAGAACCTGGTCATCGCCCTTGATGTCTCGCAGTCCATGGCCTCCCAGGACGAGATGCCTTCCAGGCTGGCGAGGGCCGCAAGCGAGATAGAGAGGCTGGCGGATGAACTAAGGGACGTACGTGTGGCCCTGGTGCTCTTCTCCGGATCATCGAGGCTTGCCGTGCCCCTCACACTGGACAGGGAGTTCCTCGCAGACAGGCTCCCGCTGGATCCATGGAGCAATCCGGACATAATCCCGGGAACCAGGCTCGGCGACATGGTGGATCTGATGGGAAGCTCACTGCCGGATATGGACCTGGAGGCGAGCCTGGGCATAGTCTTCAGCGACGGGGGATTCCACGATTATGCCGTAGAGAGCGCTGTGGACGCGGCATCAAGGTACAACTTGCGGCTGATAACCGTGGGAGTGGGGGGACCCATCGAGGTGACCATCCCATCCCCGGATGGCGGGGTCCTGGTGCAGGCTCCGGGCGACACGGTGCGCACTTGTCTTGAAGAGGAACCGCTGCAGGAGCTCGCAGAGAGGACAGGAGGAGTCTACATCCGTCTTTCAGGCTCCGATGACCTGGTCTCCATAACCAGGTCCTTCCTTGATAACATTTCCAGCAGGAACAGTGAGCTGGCCACCGGCGGCTCGACGGGCAGCAGGAGGTTCCAGTACTTCCTTGCATCCGCCATCATACTGATGGGCGCCGCCATCGTCCTCGAGAGGAGGGGAGTGTGAACTTCCTTCTTTGCATCTCACTTCTCCTCCAGACAGCCCCGTCCCCGGCGGAGCTTGGCAATACTGCAACGGACCTCTTTCTTCAGGGCGAGTTCGGACAGGCGGCCGGGATATTCCAGGAGCTCTTCTCACGTATGCCCCACAACGGCAGGATAGCCTACAACCTGGCAGCAGCCGGCTTTCTCCTGGGCTCCTACGCCGACGCCGATTCCCTCCTGGGAATGATCGGGGAAGGAATAGGAACGGATACCCTGAACTCGGCCACCGCCATTTCGGACCTGGCCCTGGCGATACAGTACGAAGACTACGGCGGGGTGGAGGCGGCAGTCGAGGCGCTGAGAGGAAATGTCTCCTCCGGCGACTCCCCCGGATGCGACATAACCGCCCTGGAGGCCGGCATCAACTGGCTCGACAACCATGAACCGCCGGAGGACCAGGACCAGCAGCAGAA
>JAFGPK010000077.1 GCA_016936235.1 Candidatus Fermentibacteraceae bacterium
GAGGTCTCTGGAGAGGTCTCTGGAGAGGTCTCTGGCGAGGTCTCTTACGAGGTCTCTGAGGATGAGCTGATGGAGCTCATCGATGACAGGAAGCTCCTTGAAGACGCAAGGAGGTCATGGTTCGTCGCGGTGGGGAAAGCCAAGCTCGAAGGCGCCGAGAAGGAGCTTGTCCAGGAGGAGGATTTCCTTCATTCATGGGAAGGACTTCCCGTGCCTTTCCAGGAGCTGCGCAGAAAAGGTAGCTACAGATTGACAGCGGGGACGCTTCCCGCCGAAGCGCTTGCCGCGGTCAGTGAACAGGAGACGGGGGACTCCCTTTTTCACCTGGATGTCCTTGAGCGCCTGAAGGACTCGGCAAGGATACTCGTCTCCGTCCATGAGGATTCCTTTGAAGAGGTCATGCAGAACCTCTCGGAGATGGGCTTCACGCAGCAGGATTTCGGGACTCGTCAGGGAACCGTGAGCCAGGGTCTGGAGGAGGTTCGCAGGGAAATCGGGATGATACGGGCAAGGATGGAGGCCCTTCACGCGAGGGCCGTGAAGCTCTCGGCGAGCATAGGAAGTTTCCGGAAGCTTCTGGACGCCGCGTGCCTGGTCCGGGAGAGGATCAGGGCTTCGAACCTGTCAGTGGCCACCACACACGCCTGCCTCTTCAGGGCATGGATACGGACCTCCGACCTGGAGCGTTTCAGGAAAAGGCTGGAGGTTCTGGGGGAAGTGGACATTGAAGTCATAGAACCGGATGAGGGGGAAGTGCCGCCCTCACCCCTGACGGAAAGACCTGTGGCCGCCCCCTACGGTATGCTCACGGACATGTACGGGCAGCCCACCAGGAAGGATCCCGACCCCACTCCCCTCATGGCTCCTTTCTATGCTCTCTTCTTCGGTATCTGCATAGGCGATGCCGGATATGGCATAGCCCTTGCCCTGGGCTCTGCCCTGGGCTGGTACATGGTGAAACGGCGTCACGGCAATCCAAGGCTGTTCCAGCTTCTGTTCCAGGGCGGGATCGCGAGTATACTCGTGGGAATATTCCTCGGGGGCTGGTTCGGGATACCGTTCCACAGGCTTCCGGGTTTTCTTCGGGCGCCGGCCGATCTGCTTAATTCGCTTGTGCCCGGTTACCAGCCCGGACTTCCTGACCAGGAAGGATTCGGCGTCTCCAAACAATTCCTCTATCTCACCCTTGCCCTTGGTCTTGTGCAGCTCACCGCCGGAATAGTCGTCAACCTGGTCAAGAGGTGGCGGGTTGGAGAGAGAATGGCCGCCGTAGTTGACCAGTCCGGCTGGCTTCTGGCTACTGCAGGTCTTTTCCCATGGCTTTTCAACCACTATCTGCTTAACGGTTCTCTTTACGACGTGAACGGCCCACTGGACAGAATCTTCATGTACATGCTGGCCCTTGGGGCGGTGCTGATATTCGTCATGGGCGGCAGGGAAGCGAAGGGATTCGGCAAGGTGGGCCTGGGAGCCTACGCCACCTACGGGATCGTCAATCTGCTGGGTGACGTGCTGTCATACTCGCGGCTCTTCGCCCTCGCCCTCTCCAGCGCCATCATAGCCCAGGTGATCAATCAGATGGCAGGGATGCTCATGAATCAGCTGGGTATTCCTGTTCTGGGTCTGATCCTGGCGATGCTGGTCGTCGTGGGCGGCCATGCTTTCAACATCGCCATGGCGGCTCTCAGCGGATTCATCCATACAGCCAGGCTCCAGTTTGTGGAGTTCTTCGGCAAATTCTACGACGGGACGGGAGTCCCGTTCAGACCACTGAGGTACGAACCGAAATACGTCCATATCGAAAGGGAAGAATAACAGGCTCTGTAATGGAGTGAAGGGAGATACTAAGTGGAACAGCTCGTAGCATACATGGGAATCGCCCTTGCCTGCGCACTGGCGGGGATCGGGTCCGCCGTGGGCGTCGGGATCGCGGCTCAGGCAAGCACCGGAGTAATGAGCGTCGACCCGGGCAAATTCGGAAAGCTCCTCCTGCTATCCGCCCTCCCCGGAACCCAGGGGATCTACGGATTCGTGATCGCCTTCCTTCTTCTTGGCAAGGTCACACCCGGGATGGATATGAGCACGGCCTGGCAGGTGTTCACGGCCGGTCTTCCCATCGCCCTGGCAGGGCTGCTCTCGGGAATTCATCAGGGCAAGGTATGCGCCGGCGGCGCCATGATGACTGCCAAGCAGCCCAATGACTCCGCCAAGTCACTGATACTGGCTGTCTTCGTCGAGTTCTACGCCATTCTGGGTTTCCTCGTATCCTTCCTGATGCTTCAGGGGATAGGCGGGTAACGGCACATGTCTCTCGAAGCGATCCTTTCAAAGATAGAGAAGGATGCGGACCATAGGGCCGGGGCCATTCTTGAGAATGCGGAAAATGAAAGACGGAAGGCCCTGGAGGAGCATGAGACAAGGCTGGAGGAGGAGTTCCGCCGGGAGGCCGAGAAGATTCGGTCCAGGGTGGACGAATCCCTGCAGAAGAAGGAATACCATGTCCGCCGGGAAGCCTCCAGAAAGCTGATGAACGCCAGGAGGTCCATGATGGACAGGGCCGTGGACCAGGCGGTGGACAACATCTCCGCGTACGGGGACGAAAAGTACCTGGGACTCGTTTCCGCGCTTCTCCGGGGCTGCGACCTGAAGGGAGAGGTGCAGGTGATCATCTCTCCGGCTGATGAGCACAGGATCACTGCCGAGTTCCTCGGTGAGTATTCCGGCAGGGACAGGACGTTCGTTCTGTCCCGTGAGCGTCACGGTGAGAAGGGCGGCGTTATCTTCAGGTCGGGGGACATCAGTCAGAACGGCACATTCCCATTGATAGCCGAACTGGCGCATGAGGAGCTGGTCATGGAGCTGTCCGGACTGGTACCGCTGGAGAAGGTCTGAACCATGGCGGAAGGTTTCATCTACGCCAACGGCAGGATAAGCGGCGAGGAGACTACGCTGCTTGATCAGAGGATGTGGCAGATGCTCATTTCCGCCGGTGACGAGGAAGAGGTCCTGAGGCTGCTGGGCGATACCTGGTACGGTACATTCATGCAGTACCGCTCCATGGAGGAATGCTTCATAAGGGCGATGGAATCTACCGAGGAAGAACTCCTGGAACTCTCGGAGGACGAGAGACTGGTCAGAGGGATACTCCACAGAAGGGATGTCAGGAACGCCCGATACATCTGGAAGAACATACTTTCCGGTGAGAATGCCGGTGGAGAGATTGAGATCGAGAGGTCCGGCCTTGTGGATACGGAGATACTGAAACGGGCGGTCACCTCCGACGAGGCGAGGGAGGAGCTGCCTGCCCTCTTCACCCGAACGCTGGAAGACCTCCTTGAACTTGAAGAGGGCGACCTCTCCGGGTTCGACAGGAGAATGGACCTTCTTGCGGCCGAGGTGGAGCTGGAGGAGCTCACGGATATCAACCAGGGATTCAGGACATTCGTAAAGACTCACATAGAGCAGAAGAACGTCCTAATCTCGGGAAGATGCTCCGCCGACCAGGTATCCAGACAGGAGATGAGAGATCTTCTGCTGCCCGGAGGCTTCCACTCTCCCGATGAGGTAGCGGATGCTTACCAGCGGGGGACCCTGAAGGACCTTATTGCAGAGACTCCCGGATTCGATGAAATGGCATCAGCCCTTGGAGAGGCGATGGAGGAAGGTTCCTTCTACAGATTCGAGAGGGAGTGCGACCGCAGGCTCCTTGAACTGCTCCAGAAGGGTTCGTTCCCGGTGTTCGGACCATCGCCCCTGGCCGCTTTCGTGATAAGAAGGGAGATGGAGATCAACCATCTCAGGCTGCTGCTGGCGGCCAAGTCTGCGGGAGTGAGTCAGGACAGGCTGAAGAGCAGATTGCCGCGAGGATAGGAGTACCCATGGCTAAGGGCAAGGTGGCATTCATCGGTGACGCGGACTCTGTCCTGGGGTTCAGGGCCCTGGGAGTTGAGACGGTGGTCCCGGTGAGCGGCGATGACGCCAGGGAGCAGTTCGAGAGGCTGATCAGGGAGGAGACCTCCGTGATAATGATAACCGAGGATCTGATGGACCAGCTTCAGGAACAGATAGACGGTACCGTACACCTGGCGGTTCCTTCCGTGGTGGTCCTTCCCGGCGTCAGGGGCACCCGGAGAAAGGGAGAGAACACCATCAGGGAACTCATCATCAAGGCAGTGGGCGTTGACCTCATGTCGGAGGAGCAGAGATAGGATTTTCACCGGTTTGACCTGTAAACCACCGGAGGCGACTGATGATCAAGGGAACCATAGATAAGATAGCAGGTCCGCTGGTAGTCGCGGACGGAATGAATGAAGCCAGGATGTACGACCTGGTATACGTTTCCGATTACGGGCTGATAGGCGAGATAATCGAGCTCAAAGGAAACAAGGCTTCCATACAGGTTTATGAGGAAACCGGCGGGCTCAAGCCCGGTGATCCGGTCACTGCAACGGGAGAGCCCCTTTCGGTGGAACTTGGCCCCGGCCTGGCAAGCGCGATATACGACGGGATCCAGAGACCCCTGGACGAGATCCGTAGAGAAGCCGGCGACTGGATTACCAGGGGAATAAGCATCAGGGGGCTGGACCACGAGAAGGTATGGGAGTGGAGCCCTGTGGCCGAGAAGGGCTTGAAGGTCGAGGGTGGCGAGATACTGGGGGAGGTCCCTGAAACCAAGCTCATAACTCACAGGGTGATGGTCCCGCCGGAAGTGTCCGGCGAGATCACATGGGTCATCGGAGCCGGCAGCTACAATATCGATACCGTGGTGGCAAAGGTCAGGGACATGGACGGAGAAACGGTGGAACTCCGGATGTACCATAACTGGCCGGTCAGGAAACCGAGACCCATTGCTGAGAAGAGGGCTCCGGAAGAGCCGCTGATAACGGGCCAGAGAGTCATTGATGCCTTCTTCCCGCTGGGGAAAGGGGGCACCGCATGCGTGCCCGGACCCTTTGGCAGCGGAAAGACCGTGATCCAGCACCAGCTGGCGAAATGGGCGGACGCTGAGATAGTCGTATACGTAGGGTGCGGCGAGCGGGGGAACGAGATGACCGATGTCCTGCAGGAGTTCCCGGAGCTGGAGGACCCCAAGAGCGGAGAGCCGCTTATACTGAGGACCATCCTGGTGGCGAACACCAGCAACATGCCTGTGGCCGCCAGGGAGGCCAGTGTCTATACCGGCATAACCATAGGCGAGTACTTCAGGGACATGGGCTATTCCGTGGCTCTCATGGCCGACTCCACCAGCAGGTGGGCCGAGGCCATGAGGGAGATGTCCGGAAGGCTGGAGGAGATGCCCGGCGAAGAGGGATACCCGGCCTACCTGGGGACGAGGATAGCGGAGTTCTATGAGAGGGCCGGCAACGTGATATGCAGGGGCGGCGACCGCAACGGGGCCCTTACGGTGGTGGGAGCCGTAAGCCCCGCGGGCGGCGACCTCTCGGATCCGGTGGTGCAGGCCACGCTCAGGGTTGTGAAGGTCTTCTGGAGTCTTCAGGCAAGACTGGCCTACGCCAGGCATTTCCCCGCGATAGGATGGCTCGACAGCTACTCCCTCTATACCGACAACCTCAAGGAGTACTACGATGAGACCCTCGGGGAGAACTGGGTAGCTATGATGAAGGAAGCCATAGCCCTGCTCCAGCTGGAGGCCAACCTTCTGGAGATAGCAAGGCTGGTAGGAGCCGAATCCCTGTCGCCAGAGGATCAGCTGATCCTCTACACCGCCAGGTCCCTCAGGGAGGATTTTCTTCATCAGAACGCCTTCCACGACGTGGACACATACGCGTCGATCGTCAAGCAGAAGATCATGATGGAGGTCATCATGCACACTCACGGGGAGATGAGGAAGGCCATCCGCGGAGGCGTGTCCCCGAGAGAGCTCTTCGACCTGCCGCTGAAGGAGGAGATCACGAGGATGAGGTACATTCCGGAGAAAGACCTCGCCTCGATAGAGGCTATCATGGAAGATGTAACCTCTCAGATAAACGACGTCATAGAGAGCGAACAGACCGCTTAGGAGGCGGGGAAATGATTAGAGAGTACACAACGACGATAGAGATCTCCGGCCCCCTTATGCTGGTTGACAGAGTTGAGGGAGTGGCGTACGAGGAGCTGGTGGAGATACAGCTGCCCGACGGAGAGATCCGCCACGGGAAAGTGCTGGAAGTGGACAGCCGAATGGCTCTGGTGCAGCTTTTCGAGGGCAGCAGCGGCACTGACATTTCAAAGAGCAAGGTCAGGTTCCTCGGCAAGCAGGTGGAGCTGGGCGTCTCGGAGGAGATGCTGGGCAGAGTGTTCGACGGCCAGGGACGGCCCAGGGCGCCCTTCGATACGGCCCCGCCGGTGGTTCCGGAGAAGATGGAGAACATCAACGGCGCGCCAATCAATCCCTACGCGCGGGACTACCCCGCGGAGTTCATACAGACCGGCTTCAGCTCCATCGACGGGATCAACACTCTGGTCAGGGGACAGAAGCTGCCGGTGTTCAGCGGCAACGGCCTTCCACACTCTGCCGTGGCGGCTCAGATAGCAAGACAGGCAAAGGTACTGGGAGAGGGCGAGAGCTTTGCCGTGGTCTTCGCCGCCATGGGCATCACCTTCGAGGAGGCGGATTACTTCATAAGGGACTTCAGGAAGACCGGCGCCATGGACAGGGCGGTCGTGTTCATGAACCTGGCGGACGATCCCGCCATCGAGCGCATCTCGACCCCGAGGATGGCCCTGACGGCGGCCGAGTATCTGGCCTACGAGAAGGATATGCATATCCTGGTGATACTTACCGACATGACCAACTACTGCGACGCACTGAGAGAAATCTCGGCGGCACGCAAGGAGGTTCCGGGAAGAAGGGGTTACCCCGGTTACCTGTACACAGACCTTTCCTCCATCTACGAAAGGGCGGGGAGGATAAAGGGCAGGAAGGGGTCCATTACCCAGATACCCATCCTGACCATGCCCGAGGATGACAAGACCCATCCCATCCCGGACCTCACGGGCTACATCACAGAGGGACAGCTGATACTGAACAGGGAACTCCACAAGAAGGGCATCTTCCCTCCGATGGACGTGATGGAATCCCTTTCCAGGCTCAAGGACAAGGGCATCGGAAAGGGAAAGACCAGGGAAGACCACGCCGACCTGTTCAACCAGCTCATGGCCGCATACTCAGCGGGGAAGGACGCCAGGGAGCTGGCCGTGATCCTGGGGGCGGCGGCACTGAGCGAACTGGACCAGAAATACCTGAAGTTCGCCGACGAGTACGAGAAGCGCTACATAAGCCAGGGGGAGCACGAGAACAGGAACATAAACGAGACCCTTGACCTGGGCTGGGACCTGCTGAAGCTGCTTCCAAGGAGCGAGATGAAGAGGATCGACCCCAGGAGGCTGGACAAGTATTGGCCTGTCGGCGGTAAAGATACTCGTGACAGCGGGGAAGAGGACGGCTGATGCCCGTCGTAGTCAGCGCAACCCGCATGGAGCTGCTTCACCTCCGCAAGAAGGTGAAGCTGGCCCAGAGGGGGCACAAACTCCTGAAGGACAAGCTGGACGAGCTGATGCGTCAGTTCAAGATACTCATCTCAGCCTACGAGGGAGCCAGGCAGGACCTGGAGAAGGAACTGGAGACGGCCTACGGGGAATTCCTTTTCGCAAGGGCCGCAATGACGGAGCCGGGTCTGATGGACGCCCTCCGGTATCCCGGTGCCGAAGCCAGGGTCAGCACGACGACAAGAAAGATCATGAACCTTGTCCTC
This sequence comes from Candidatus Fermentibacteraceae bacterium, assembly GCA_016936235.1. GTDB lineage: Bacteria > Fermentibacterota > Fermentibacteria > Fermentibacterales > JCC-6 > Aegiribacteria. The sequence goes on from JAFGPK010000077.1 coordinate 7,755, forward strand.
CCGGTGTTCAGGGTCAGCATAGAGGGGAACGTAAGGAACTACGGGATGTTCGACACTCCCGCCGAACTGGACGAGGCGCTGAAGGTCTACAAGGAACTCCTGCCCAAGATCATCAAACTTGCCGAGCAGGAAAAGGCTATAAGCCTTCTGGCCAAGGAGATAGACACCACCCGGAGAAGGGTCAACGCCCTTGAATACAAGCTGATCCCCGAACTTGAAGTGGCCATAAGGGCCATCAGGCTCAAGCTGGAGGAGATGGAGAGGGGCAACCTGACCCGTCTTATGAAGGTCAAGGAGATGGTGGAGGCCAAGCGCGACCTCAAGCAGTGACCTAGGTCGGTTTCAAGTTCCGCGTACCGTCAAACACGTTCTTAACAGTGGCGCGTTATGGTCAATCCGGGACCTCCGGTCTTGATGTTTTCTCCGACATGGCTTATGAATCATCTGTAGGATTTTGCAGAGATTAAAAGAGGAAGGATAGACATGAGAACAGTCTTTTTCGCCGCCATCGTACTGGCGGCCTCGAGTATCGCCATTGCTCAGCAGACGGAGTACTACGGCTGGGAGGGCACGGCGACGCTGCTCAGCATGTACCCTGACAGCTGCGTTGAAGCCACGCTGGTGAACGACCCCGTGCACGGCGGGTCCCAGTCTCTTGAGCTGGAGCGTCTTTCGGATGGGACTCCCCAGGCCTATGTTGCATGGATAATCGGTCTCACCGACGGGGACGAGGTAACGGCCAGCTTCTGGCGATACGACATTACCCCCGCCGCCGCCCCTTCCTGCAGGATATGGGCCCACTGGAACGACGACCCGGGAGATGTCAACGGTTACGCGGGCAGCGCCAGCGGCAACACGGAATACGGGCCAGGAACCGGATGGGACGAGACATCCTACACCTGGACCGTCATCGACGGCCATACCGGTCTCGTGATAGAGGCCAGGGTCTACTCCAACCCCGGGGACATAGTATGGGTGGACGACATGACCGTAACAGCCCCTACCGGCACCACCATCGTCTTCCCGGGAGGCCTTTCCCTGGAGAACACGACCTGGGGCGACATTAAGGCGACATTCTGAAGTCATGAAAGGATCAATCATGAACAGACTTTTTACTGCGCTTTTCGTGCTTGGGCTGGCCCAGGCAGCTTTCGCAGTCCAGACGGACACCTACGGGTGGGAGGAGTCCTTTACGGTCCTTGGGATCTCCGGCAACGGGGTTGCAACCCTCGAATACACGTCTCCCGTGCACGGTGGGTCCCAGTCCCTGGAGTTCATTGAAACACCTCTTGGAGGGACTCCTCAGGCTTATACCTGCTGGGTGAAGGACCTCTCCGACGGAGACACCGTGGCAGCTTCCTTCTATGTGTATGATGATACTCCAAGCGCAAGCCCGTCAGGCCGTATATGGGCTCACTGGAACGATGACCCCGTAGATCCCACGGTTAATAGCGGCAGTGCCGGCGGTAACGATGAATACAGCGCCGGAACGGGCTGGAGCCTTCTTTCATGGGAATGGACCGTCTCAGACGGTCACGTCGGGCTGATGATCGAGGCCAGGATCTATTCGAGCACTGAATTCGACACCATCTGGATAGACGACATGACCGTTGAAGTTCCGGATGGGGCGACCATCGTCTGGCCGAACATTCCGGTAGCTCTTCAGAGGCAGACCTGGGCGGAGATAAAGGCTACGTTCTAGCTGACGCCCGGTAAAGGAATCATGCGGGGAGGCAGACGCCTCCCCGCGCTCGCTTCCTGTTTCCTGAAGTCAGAAGAGCCCGTCCAGCTTCTGCACCATCCGCACAGCTCCCGCGTAAACCTGAGCCGGGCCCTCCGCCAGCATGTAGGCCGGAGTTGTCACTATCTTCCTTTCAGGATCCACCACTGCTTCATCCACTGAGCATTCCACATGGACAGCGCCCATGGTCTCTATTGCCCTGGCAGTCTTCGGGTCGTTTCCAACGGTCACCCGCGCTCCCGGCACAGTCCGTGCTATGATCACAGGGGCTATGCACATGGCGGCGATGGGCTTGCCGTCACGGAGAGCATCACCGATCAGTTTCTCAACCTCCGGATTGACCCTGCACCCGGGTCCGTCAGCGGCGAAGGAGCAGAGCGTGAGAGCCGCCCCGAAGCCGCCGGGGAAGACAACGGCATCGTAATCATCCCTGTCCAGCTCCGAGAGGGGTCTTATGTTGCCCCTGGCTATCCTGGCCCCCTCCTTCAGCGCGTTCCTCGGATGCCGTTCGGGCTCCTGGGTTGAATGATCCACGGTGGAAGCCTGCTGGACGTCCGGCGCGGTGAAGATCACACTGTACCCCGCCCTGTCCAGGGCTATCAGGGCAGAGACTGCCTCATGTATCTCAGAACCATCCTTCACACCGCATCCGCTGAGCACGAATGCCACTGTTCTTCCCATGGGAAATCCTCCGTTCAGCTGGTTCACTGTCAATGCCATCAACAGATACTAAAACCTCCGCGGCAGGTCCAGCATACCCTGGAATTTGCCCATTAACGGCGCGTGATGTATCTTCTGCCCAACTGAAAAGGAGTCCATATGAGAAGGATTTTCTTTGCCGCCGCAGTATCGTCCCTGATCCTTACTTCCTGTTACTACGGTGCCATGCAGAGCGCCCACACGCTCGGGAAGAACCATATCACCATTACCGGCGGAGCCACCCTTCCAGCCTATTTCTCCGCACAGTCGAAGCAGGAGGCGGAGGAAACCAGGGAAGACTATCTCGTGGCCTATCCCACAGCTGATTTCGCCATCGGAGCCACGGACAATATCGATCTGGGAGTATCATCCTTCGGCTTCGGGGTCGGACCCATGGTGAAGTACAACATCATGCCGCCCCAGGACCCCACCGCCATATCGGCAATGCTCAACATGAACTACGTCATCCCCATGCAGGTGATGATGCCAAGGCTGTCGCTCTGTGCAGGGCACAGGTTCGACCGTGATCTCGAGATATTCGCAGGAGCCGACATGGGCTACGGCCCGGACCTGGCCAACATTCCCGAGACCTCGGACGGTTCACATGACTGGGATTCCGTTGACAACACCTTCTTCTCCTGCCTGCGAATCGGCTGCCAGTACGAACTGAAGCCGCCGGGCAGCCCCAACGCCGGCCGGACCTATCTTCCGGAATCCATCCTGTTCCAGTTCTCCATACCCCTGGACATATCCAGGAGCATGATACTTGCCGGACTGGGAGTGACCTACTAGGAAATCCGAAGAAAGGTGGAGAAGCGCCATGCCCCTGCCGGACATGCACGTGCACACCAGCGATTCCCCTGATGCAGAGATCCCCGCACGTATCCTCGTCAGGAGAGGCAGGGAGGAGGGCCTCTCCGCCATAGGGTTCGTGGCGCACCTTGACATGAATCCCGAGGATTCCTGCTACGACTCCTTCGATCCTTTAGGCTATGAGGAATCCGTGGAGGGTGCCAGAAGGGAATCGGAGAACAGGATCACGGTCATGAAGGGACTGGAGGTAGGAGAGCCCCACCGGTTCCAGGCGAGGGCGAAGGCCCTTGCGGACTACTCCGACTACGATTTCATAGTAGGAGCACTTCATCACGTCGAGGGAGCGGGATTGATCCTGGGGGACGAGGTCTTCAGGAACAGCGAACACCTCCCCATAGTAGAGGAGTACTACCGCGAGACGCTTCGAATGGTTGAGACGGCTGATATGGACGTGCTCGCCCATATGGGGCTGGTCCGAAGGGGGCTGGCCATGGCCGGACTGGATCACGCCTTTGATGAGATCAGTCTATGGCCGGACCTGCTGAGAGGGATACTCTCCGCGCTGATACAGAGGGAAGTGGCTCTGGAACTGAATACTTCCGGACTGCGAAGGAAAGAGAAAACCACATATCCCACTCCCCGGGTCATAGAACTCTACAGGGAAATGGGCGGGGAGCGAATTACGCTGGGATCCGATTCCCATCGCGATCCCCACGTGTTCTTCGGGCTGGCGGAAGGCAGGATGATTCTTCTCGAGAAAGGTTTCGAGAAGACCTTCATCTACAGGGCGAGGGAACCTCGGCCGCTGCCTCTTTTCGGGTAGTCTCCGCCCTCAACGGGTTAGACCGCGCTCCTCCAGCTCTCGCGTTGCCGCATCGACGCGGTCGGTGGCGGTTGAGGTTGCCACCCACCGGCACAGGTCCCCCACCCCCCGGTCGAATTCGATTTCCGGCCTGAAGCCAAGCAGTTCCGAGATCGAAGAGCAGTCGGCGAAGCAGTGCCTGACATCCCCGGCCCTGAACTGGTCCCTGATCATGAAATCGTCGTCGGGCCTGCCGAGGTGGCGGGCGATGGCCTTTGCCATGTCCAGTATGCTCGTGGGTCTGCCGGTGCCGACGTTGAGTACGCGTCCGTCAGCGGCAGGGTTCTCCAGCGCCATGGCGCATGCCCGGCAGAGGTCGCGGACATGGACGAAGTCACGGCTCTGCAGGCCGTCTTCGAAGATAATGGGTGGATTGCCGTTCAGGAGCCTCGAGGCGAATATGGCGCCCACTCCCGTGTAGGGATTGGAGAGGGCCTGCCTTGTGCCGTACACGTTGAAGAACCTCATGGCCACCGCCGGTATTCCGTAAGCCTGGCCCGTAACAAGGAACATCTCCTCGTGGCTCCTCTTGTTGATGGCGTAGATCGAGGCCGGGAAGAGGGACTTGGTCTCGGGCACCGGAAGGGGTGTCGACGCCTTCCCGCAGACGGGGCACCTGACCTCCCACTCATGCCTTTCCAGCTGTTCGGAAGGGCGCAGACGGGGAGCGAAATCTCCGCATTCACAGCATCGGTAAAGCCCCTCGCCGTAGATGGACATGGAGCTGGCCACGAGCATCTTCCTGATGCTGTCCCTTCTCCTGACCGCCTCCTCGAGGACCACGGAGGCTCCCAGCGCATTAACCGACGTGTAGTGCTCCATTCGGTACATTGACTGCCCGACTCCCACCGCCGCCGCGAAATGGACAAGAATGTCGCATCCTTCAAGGGCTCCGGCAACGTCCGACCGGTTCCTCACATCTCCCACCATCAGCTGGACCGAGGGGTCGAGATAGTCCGGCCTGGAAGGGGAATCACCATGAACCTGTGGGTCGAGGCTGTCCAGGGCACGCACCTGGTAGCCCTTCTCAAGAAGGAGATCGGCAAGGTGCGATCCTATGAAACCCGCTCCGCCTGTAATCAGTACTCTCATCTGCAGCTTTCCAATCCTCGCCCTGCCCCGCTACGGATAGGGGTTCTGTGATCCTCCGGCCGAACAGCAGAAGTATACAAGCCGGTCCCCCGCGGGACAATCCGGAATTACATGCCGGAGATTCAAAAACACCTGCTGCTGTGCGTTCCCCGTTGCACTTTCGTATAGTACATACCCCGTGATATGAATCACATATGAAAGGAAATCCGTGCGAATAGCCCTTGTGGTCCCTCCATGGGGACCGGATGACATCAGAGCCAAAGACACCAGGGGAATATCCGGATGCTGGCCCACCCCCGGGCTGCAGTACGTCGCGGCGGTCCTGAGGGACGCCGGCCACGAGATACTTTTCCTGGAAGGCTTCTTCTACAGCAACGAGGAGATGCTGGAAAGGATAAGGGAGTTCAGGGCCCGGGCACTGGGCGTATATGTTATAAGTCTTCTCTGGGACAAGGCGAAACCCTTCATAGAGAGAGCGAAGGAACAGGACCCGCAGCTCTTCACCTTCATCGGCGGGCACGGCGCAACAGCCATGCCTGAATCGCTGATGAAAAGCACGTCCGCACTGGACGCCATCGTAATAGGCGAAGGGGAGATGACTTCCAGGGAACTGGTGGGCGCCCTGGAGAACGGAGAGGACCTGAAGAACATCAGGGGACTCCTGGTCAGAGACGGCGAGGGGCTTCACAGGACGCCGTTAAGAGAGATGATGGAGGACCTGGATCAGCTCCCGTTCCCGGCGGTGGACCTTTGCGAGATGGACCGATACTACCCGAGCTTCGAGCAGGTATCTACGGTTCCGGCCATGCAGATGCTTGCCAGCAGGGGCTGCAACGGCAGCTGTCTTTACTGCTACAAGATGTACGGGAGCAGGATACGCCTTCGAGACCCTGTGCGGGTTGTGGACGAGATCGAGTACTACATCAGGAACTACGGCACCAGGGAGATCAAGTTCTGGGACGAGCATTTCTCCCACGACCACGACCACGTATACGAGATCTGCGATGAGATAATCAGGAGGAAAGTAAGGGTAAGGTGGTGGGTGTCCTGCAGGGCCGACTCCGTTGACAGGCCGCTTCTCCGGGCAATGAAGAAAGCCGGCTGCTGGTGCATCAACTACGGAGTGGAGAGCGGCGTACAGAAGCATCTGGATACGCTGATGAAGCACGAGACCGTAGACCAGATAAGAGAGGCGGTGAGACTCACTCACAGCGTCGGTATCAAGACCCATACGACATACATATTCGGCATACCCGGAGAGACTTTCGAGGACGGCCTTGAGACGATAGAGTTCGCCAAAGAGCTCAACTCATTCACCGTGGAATTCTTCCCCATAACTCCGTTCCCGGGTACACCGCTCTACAAGGGCGTGCACAAGGGCCTGTTCGGCACCATGTCCTCCGCTCTCAGCGACCAGGGGATGCTCCTTGACAGGCCCTGTTTCGTTCCTTTCACCATGACGGCGGACGAGATCATGGAACTGAGGAGACTTGCCTACACCAGGTACTTCCTGCGTCCGGGTTTTCTCCTGTACAGGCTTACCAACATCATGTCCCCCTTCCAGCTCCGGGCCATCTTCCATGGTGCAGGGAGCCTCTTCATGATGCTGTGGGAACAGCTAACATCGCTATGGAAAAAGAGACGGTCCGGATCTCGGTCGTAGTACCCGCTCACAACGGCGGGGACACAATAGAGCGGGTGCTGACTGCACTGAAGAGAGGCCTTGAGGGCGAGGATGAGCTCATCGTGGTCGATGACAGGTCCACTGATGGTACCGCAGTCCTGGCCGCAGGTCTGGGCGCTCGGGTGATACCCAGCGCTGGGAAACCCGGAGCAGCCGGCGCCAGGAACACGGGAGCCGCTGCTGCAGCGGGCGGATGGGTGCTCTTCGTGGACAGCGACGCCGTTGCTCCTCACGGCTGGCGGGAAAGGCTTATGGAGGCCATCCAGAAGGGAGCCGATGGTGTGCAGGCTGTGTACGACAGGGAAACGGTGGGCGATGACGCGGCTACCTTCTACAAGAATTTCTACTACCATTACACATTCACCAGGAGGATAAAGGGCGAGTACATAACCGGATGCGGCACCTTCTTCTTCGCTGTTCGCAGGGAGCTGTTCACGGAGCTTGGTGGATTCGACGAGAACATACCGGGAGCCACTGTCGAGGATGCGGATTTCGCGGCAAGGCTTGTTTCAGGCGGGGGTAGGATCAGGATAGCAAGGGACCTGGAAGTGCTTCACCTCAGGAGGTACACCTTCGGGCAGCTGATGAGGTACGAGTGGATCATGATGGTATCCAAGGTGCTCTACCTGTTCAGAAGGGATGGTAACCACGGATCCCCATCGGTTTCCATGGCGAGGCCTTTGGAGATGGTCCCGGTTCTCCTGGGGGCCGTCGCCGTCTGGCCGCTCCTGGCGGGGCTGGTCCTCGCCGCAGCAGGGTTCGTTCCCGGAGCAGGAGCGGCTCTGATGGGTTTGATGCTGATAGCGGCCGGACATCTCGGATTCTGGAAGGCGGCGGTTGCTAACGGAGGATGGAGGGGTTTCAGTGCTGTCTGGATAACATTCCCCGACCTGGCCCTCGTGATACCTGCGTTACTGTTCGGCCTGGTCTCCCATCTGGCAGGGAGGAAGTACTGACCATGGGAAGAAAGACCTGCCTGGTCTCGGGACTGCTGCTGGCGGCATTTTTCGCTGTATATAGAATGGCCGGGCTTCTGCCCCTCGGACCCATGGACAAGGCGGTCCAGCTCCTCCTCCTTCTTCCGGCGGCGGTACTGATCGGAGTGTGGGCCTCGAGGAAATTCTCCTTCGACCTCGCGGGTACCCTGCTTCGAAGGATTGAAGGGATCCCCTCCCGGCATTTCATGGGGACCCTGCTGTGCGTTCTGGCGGTTTTCTCGGTATGGATGGTCTACGGTCCCTTCGAGGGTATACCAAAAGGCGGGGACGAAGTGGCGTACTTCTTCCAGTCGAAGATATACGCCGCCGGAGAGATGTCGGCTCCGGTGCCGGGTGTAAGCGATCCGTCCGCACACTTTCCCTTCCGCCATTTCGTCTTCGACCAGGGAAGATGGTTCATAGTGTACACCCCCTTCCATTCCCTTCTGATGGCGCCGTTCACGGCGGCAGGCGCTGCGCCTATGCTCGGTCCGCTGGAGGGGCTGCTCTCCTTCCTTGGACTGTACCTGCTCATCAGGCTCTGGGCCGGAGAGCTGATGGCCAGGGTGAGTGCCCTGCTGCTTCTGTCTTCGCCCTTCTTTCTATTCATGACCACCACCTTCATGGCCCATAACACCAATCTCATGCTGGTCACATGGTCCCTCTACCTCATCTCCATGAGGGTCAAGGGAGGCGGAGCGGGTTTCAGCCTTGGCGGAGGCCTGCTCATGGGCCTGGCGTTCAGCACGAAACCCTATCCCGTACTCGTATGGCTTGCTTTCGTACCTATTGCGGTAATAGTCGGCTGCAGGAAGAGGTGGTTCGCGATACTGGCTCCGGCAGCTCTCGCAGCGGCACTCCCCTTCGCGCTCTTTCTGGTGACCAACCACTACTACACAGGAAGTCCATTCAAGGCCGGGTATGACATGATTCGGGGAGGCAAGCTCATAGGGTTCGGTCCGGACAAGGCCTGGTTCCCCGAGTACGGCGATTATGCGCATACGCCTGTCAGGGGACTCATGAACCTGGCCCGTCAGGCTGGAGTTGGAAGTACGATACTCTTCGGGTGGCCTTTTCTGTCGCTGGTCCCGATGCTGCTCTCAGTCCGTGCCGTCAGACGGGACAGACGGATCCTGTGGCTCTACCTACCCATCTGTCTCATGATGGTTCTAATGTGGCTGCACTACTGCCCGGCGATAGACTACGGTCCTAGGCACTACTACACCTTCCTGCCCGTTATCATCCTGCTCTCCGCCCTGGGGCTGAGGGAGGCCCTGGGATTTGCCGGGGAGAGGAAAGGGATCAGTGGCAGGAACCAGGTGACCGTGACCGTCCTGGGCCTTTTCCTGGTGAACCTCCTCGTCTACATCCCGGAGGGCATTAATCTGAGGTCGGGACCCTGGCAGACCATCGACAGGATACCTGAGGAGATGGCCCGGGACTATGTGACGGAGCCGGCCGTGGTCTTCATGCAGGCCGGCCAGCACGGCTACCCAAACATCTGCAGCGGGCTGAATTTCGACTCGCCGTTCCTGGACGGTCCTGTTATCTACTGCGCTCATCAGACCACCGGTGAGGACGTCGAGTTCATGGAATCGCTCGACGAAAGGAACCCCTACCTCTACTGGTTCGACGGCGAATCGTTCCATATCGAGGAATGGACGCCGGGACTCTCGGAAGAGATAGCGCCTACCAGGAGCATGGAATACCACACATATTTGCACCAGCCGGATCCCGAGGAACCAATCCAGTGAAAGGCGTCGACCTGAAAAACCGGAAAGTAGTCTGCTATATGCCGGCCTACAACGCCGAGGATCTCATGGAGCCCGTCATCAGGGACATCCCGGACGACGCCATGGCCATTATCGACACACTGCTGATAGTGGACGATGGATCCACAGACGGAACAGCCGACATTGCAGACGCTCTCTCGCAGGAGTTTCCCGGCATAACGCTGCTAAGGCACTCCGGGAACAGGGGTTACGGCGCCGCCCAGAAGACCGCCTTCGACTGGACTTTGGAGAACGGGGGCGAGATAGCGGTGATGCTTCATTCCGACGGGCAGTATCCTCCGGAATACCTGATGCCCATGCTGGAACCTTTCAGCAGCGGTGCAGAAGTCGTGGGGGGAAGCCGTGTCCTCTTTGGAGACATGAGAAAGGGCGGTATGTCCAAAACCCGTTTCTACGGCACCATATGGCTCAATGCACTGGAGAACCTCGTTTTCAGACAGAAGCTCACCAGCTACCACAGCGGTTACAAAGCCTACAGCGCAAAAGCACTGAAGGAGATTCCCTACAGAGGGTATTCGAATACCTTCAATTTCGATTCAGAGATGCTTGTCGGAGCCATACGCGCCAAGCTCCCAATAGACGAGGTGCCCATTCCCACGATCCACGGGCAGGGCTTCTCCAGTCTCAGACCCGTTCCATACGGCCTGTCCGTCCTGCGGACAGTAGCAAGGTATGTTTTCGGAAGGATATAGCCGGGTCCCGGCTCTCAGGTACTTATCAGTACCGCTTTCCCATTATGAACAGGGCAGTGCCTACGATCACGCCCCATCCGAGGACCGCCATGTCCAGGACGCACAGAAGGACGAAACCCGGAAGGACTCCCCTGTCGAAGTAGGACGCAGCCTTCCTGAAAAAGTTCAGATGGCACATCAGAGAGAGCAGCAGACCGGCCGACGCCAGGGGGAGCAGCCAGCGCCACAGGGAAAGACCCAGCAGCCCTCCGGCCAGCGATGCAATGATAGAGGCTCCTGAAACCAGCACGAGAAGGATACTGAGCACGACCCAGCGGCTGTGATGAGTCCCGGTCTCCTTAATGTTGATGTACCTTCTGAGGAGACGGTCGATAACTGACCGGCAGCCGCTCTTCGCCTGGGCTCGAGCCATTCTCAGCCGACGGCTCATGAACTGAGCCACACTGTAGGAGGCAAGGTGTGTGACCTGGATGTCCCTGGCCAGCAGTATCCTGCTGCCCCGGTCGGCGATCTCGTAACCAAGCTCTTCGTCCTCGACCGTGGGCTCAGGGATGCTTGAGTTGAATCCGCCGACCTGTAGAAATGTATCCTTTCTGACGGCCGCGCACCATGTGGCGAAGGTTGCGGTGCAATTTTCCCGAATACGGTCAAGGGCGTAGAAATAGTAGAAGTTCTGGTATCTGGATACTGGATCTGCGGCTGGGCAGTAGGGAGAGTATAGGGTCTGGACCGCTGCCGTGAGAGGGTCGGCTTCAAACAGGGCCGACATCTTCTCGATCAGGTCAGAAGGCACAACCACATCGGAATCGAGGAACAGGATGATCTCCCCCTCTGCCAGGCCGGCTCCCTCGTTCCTGGCTCTGGCCGGCCCCCTCCGTTCAAGGAAGGAAACCACTTTTATTCCCCTGTCACGGGCTATGACAGGGGTACCGTCGGAGGAACAGTCGTCCACAAGTATCACCTGGAAGGGGCGAACCGTCTGTCCGTCCAGGGAATCGAGACAGCGATCCAGGGTGAGACCCGCGTTGTAAGCCGGTATGACCACCGAGATCCTGATTCTGTCAGCCAGCGTTCCGCTCCTTTGCAGTGGTGAGCCCGGGCACCAAGTACCGATGATAACCAAGGCGAACACCGTAGAAAAGGACAGCATTCCGGGGCGTCAGCCGCTCCGCAGGATTTGTATGACAGACCGCCGGGAGTATATTCTCCAATTGCCGGGCAAGCCGAAGCTCCCTAATAACGGAATCAATTAAGGATGAAGCAATCTTGAGAATAGTCCTGATGACCATGCCGGCCCTGTGGGAACAGGACCAGCACGATTTCATGAACACAAGAAGGTTCCCTTTCAGGTGGCTGAAGATAAGGCCGCTGGTAAACGTGGTTCCGTCCCCTTCCCTCCTCTATCTCGCCCCCTTCCTCAAGGAGGACGGGCATGAGGTGCATTACCTTGAGGGTCTCTTCTACACTTTTGAGAAGACCGTGAGCAAGATCAGGGAGATCGAGCCGGGTATAATAGGCGTCACCCTCACCAGCGTTGACTGGGAGAATTCCCGATGGATGCTGAACGAGCTCAAGGAACAGTTTCCCGGATCACTCATCGTAGCCGGTGGCATACATCCCACCCTGTGGAAGGAGAAATGCTTCAGGGAGAGTACCGGGATCGATGTGCTTGTAATCGGCGAGGGGGAGCACACGATGAGGGAGCTTGCCTCTGCCGTGGAACGGGGGGCAGGTCCGACCCGCACTGATGGTCTGAAGGATGTGAAGGGTCTGATGTACATGCAGGACGGAGGTCTGGTAACGACACCTCCAAGGGATGTGACCGAGGACATTGACACCCTTCCCTTCCCATCCCACGAGCTGGTGGACGTGAACGCCTACATCCCCTCCCCCACCTTCTACAAGAGCCTTCCCCACGCCAACATCATCGGTGCAAGGGGGTGCCCCTACCAGTGCATCTTCTGCCACACTGACAGGCACGTGAGGATGAGGTCCGCCGCGAACATCGTCGACGAGATTGAGATCCTGTACCGGGATCAGGGCGTTACCGACATAGCGTTCTGGGACGACACCTTCACCCTCTCGAAGAAAAGGGCCATGGAATTCTGCGGGGAGATGATAGACAGAGAGATAAGGGTGAGCTGGGCAGTGAACGCCAGAGTGGACAGGGTGGACCGAGAACTGCTGGAGGAAATGAGGCGCGCTGGATGCTGGAGGGTACTCTACGGCATAGAGAGCGGTGTGCAGAAGAACCTTGACACTTTGAAGAAGGGCACATCTCTCGACCAGATAAGGAATGCGGTCTCCATGACGGCGGGTGCGGGTATAGAGGCGTACGGGACTTTCATGTTCGGAATTCCGGGGGAGACCTTCGAGGAAGGGCTCCGGACAATAGAGTTCGCCTGCTCTCTCCCGCTTGATTACGCCGTGTTCGTGAACCTGACCCCTCTCCCGGGTACGGAGGTCTATGAAGACCTTCTCTCGGGAAGCATTACCCCGGCCAAGTTCACGGAGAACAGGTTCAACTTCAAGAATGTCTCCTTTGTCCCCGAAGGGATGACCGAGGAGCAGATAAGGTACCTGATACAGGCAGGTCACAGGCGCTTCTACATGCGTCCGCGGCTCATCTGGAAGAAGATCCGGAGCATCAGGAGCTTTTTCGACCTCTCCAAGTACATCAGGGGTTTTCTCCTCATCGGCACATCTGAATACAGCCGGCCTCCGACTCCCGACCATCCTCCTTTGTCGAGGACGGAGTAATCCCTTGCGGAGCATAACACTGATCCGGCCGCCGGTGGTCCACCTGAAACGGGACTTCTACGGCAGCATCCCCGGTATCCCGGCCGGACTCGCTTACCTCGCGGCATCGGTGCGCCAGGCAGGGGCGGAGACCTCGATCCTTGACGGGTACGGCCTGGCTCCGCACCGTTTCTATACGTTCAGGGACAATTACAGGGCCAGGGGCCTGACCCCCGAAGAGATAGCCTCCATGCTGGCGGGAAAGGACACGGTGGCCGGAATCTCGGTCCACTGTGCCACGGAGCACTCGATGGCCATATCCATATCAAGGGCGATCAAGGAGAGATCACCCGGTACTCCCGTTATTGTCGGCGGCTACCACGCCACCTTCGTGCCCCGTGATTATATCGAAAGCGGGGTCGATTACGTGGTCATGGGAGAGGGGGAAAGAAGGCTCCCCGCACTGCTGGAATTCCTCGAAGGGGGGGAAGGAAGACCTGATATCGAAGGGATTGCGTCTGTCCACGGAGTGACCGAGAGGGAGAATATCTACAGTGTGGACCTGGAGAAACAGCCATTCGCGGCGGTGGACCTGCTGCCCCTTCAGAATTACTGGGAGCTGGGCTACAGCCACGGTCCCTTCGCCGGCAGGTACATGAACATCCTCACTTCCAGGGGATGCCCTTATACCTGCTCCTTCTGCCAGGCCCCGGCCATGTGCGGCGGCAGGTGGAACGCCAGGTCCGCGGAAAGAGTACTCGAGGAGGTCCGGTTCTATGTGGATGAGTACGACATACACGACTTCCACATCCAGGATGAGAACTTCGCGCTGGACAGGAAGAGGGTCCAGGACATCTGCAGCGGCCTGATCCGGGAGGGGATCGACATAACCTTCTGCTTCCCGTCCGGGCTCAAGATGGAAACCCTGGACGAGGAGCTCCTGGATCTCATGGGCAGGGCCGGTTGCCGGTACTTCTCCCTGTCGCCGGAGACAGGATCAAGGAGGGTCCTTGATCTGATGGGCAAGACCGCCGATATAGACAGGGTACCAGGGCTGGTGAAGAAAGCTGTATCCATCGGGACCAGCACCTGCGCATTCTTCGTCACGGGATACCCCGGTGAGACAGAAGATGACCGAAGGGAGACCGGAAGGTACATCACCCGCCTGGCCAGAGCAGGGGTGGATGAGGTCATCATGCCTATACTCACGCCGTTCCCCGCCACCCCGGCGATGAAGGAGCCTTCGCTGCAGGGCTTCACGGAGTATGACCAGCTGTGCTTCTCGCCGGTGTGGAGGAGCGACTATCGGGAACTCGACCGCTTCCGGAAGGGAGTGTATGCCAGGTTCTACGCTGTAAGGCTGCTGTTCCATCCGCTGAAGGTCCTTGGGCAGCTGTTCAACATTGTCACCGGGCAGGCTGCCACCAAGTCAGAGATGACGGCGAGGAGGATGTTCAGTGATCTATACGACAGGTTTATCAGGAAACGTCTTCCCCGGGAAATCCCTGAGCGATCACCCTCATCCCAGCCGGTCGACCCCTGTTAGCTCAGCCAGTACCGCCGGGAGCCTGACCCTGCCGTCTTCGGTCTGACCGTTCTCCACCAGGGCGGCCACCACCCTTGGAAGGGCAAGGGCGGAGCCGTTGAGAGTATGCACGAAGCGGGGCCTGCCTCCATCCGAGGGCCTGTACCGTATCATTCCTCTCCTCGCCTGGAAATCCCTGAAATTGGATACTGAAGAGACCTCGAGCCACTTCTTCTGGCCCGGAGCCCAGACTTCCAGGTCGTAGCACCTTGCGGCGGCGAATCCGAGATCGCCGGTGGAGAGAAGCGATACCCTGTATGGAAGTTCCAGGAGCTCCAGCATCCGCCCTGCATGTGAGACCATCTCCTCATGTACCTCGGGGGAATCCTCCGGCCTCACGATGCGGACCATCTCCACTTTCTCGAACTGGTGGACCCTGTTGAGGCCCCTTGTATCCTTCCCGTAACTGCCGGCTTCCCTGCGGAAGCATGGAGAATAGCCGCACATCGCTATGGGAAGATCCTTCTCGAGGAGGATGGAATCCCTGTAGATGTTCGTCAGGGGGACCTCGCCGGTGGGGACGAGGAAAAGGTCGTCCTTCTCGATATGGTACATGTCCTCTTCAAGCTTCGGGATCTGCCCGGTGGCTGCCATGCTCTCACGGTTGGCGACGAAGGGGAACCAGATCTCTTCCATCCCGGCCCTGGAGTTGTGCTCCACCATCCAGTTTATCAGTATTCTCTGAAGCCATGCGGCCCAGCCCCGCAGAAGTATGAAGTTCGCTCCAGTTATGGCCCCGGAGGCTTCCTGGTCCATGCTGCCGCCGAGGATCTCCCAGTGAGGCAGGAGATCTCTCTCCGTATCAGGTTCGCCCCAGGTCCTCACGATACGGTTGGAGGATTCATCTTTGCCCACCGGTATGTCAGGGTCGGGGATATTGGTGAAACGGAGCTCGATCTCCGCCATGCGCGCATCCACACTTGAGAGTTCCTTTTCCAGAACGCCGGTCTCCCGGCCCACTTCCCGGCTCTCCCTGATGAGAGCAGCGGTATCGAGCCCCTGTTTCTTCAGTGAGGAGACCATGGTGGAGAGTTCGTTCCTCCTTCGACGGAGATCCTCCGTCCGTGCAAGCAGGCTTCGCCGGCTCTCGTCAAGATCAAGCCATTCGTCGATGGGACAGGCCTCGCCCTTGTTGACGGAAGCTGTCCGGACCCTTTCCGGATCGTTTCTCAGAATGTCCCTGTCAAGCATTTATTATCTCCCTGTTTCTATGAAACGTTCGCGTCAGAAATGAGGAACGAAGACCAGCAGTCCAACGACAAGGGCTCCCAGCGCGGCCAGGAGGACGGCACCCGCGGCCAGGTCCTTGGCCTTCTGCACCGAATCATGCCACTGCGGCGCCGTATGGTCCGCCAGGAACTCCAGAGCGCTGTTCATGGCCTCCGCCGAGAAGACCAGGGCCACCGAAAGAGTTATCAGAGCCCATTCGACAAGGCTGATGTCCATGATCAGTCCAGCTGCCACAACGGTGACGAGGGCGGCCAGGTGTATCCGCGCGTTGCTCTGGGTTGCCAGCAGGGTCCATATGCCCCTCATTGCGTACTTGAAGCTCCTGAATCTCTTCTTCATCTCAGAAATATACTCCAAATCCTCTGTCGCTGCTCCACCGCACTCCGAGTGAAGGTTGTACCCGGGGCGAACCGGCCTCGTCACAGTGAGCCCCTGCCACCGCCAGTCCCACGGAAACGCCTATGGCAGCCCCCGCCAGGACGTCGGACGGGTAGTGCTTTCCCATGTGCACCCTGGAGAGTGCCGTGAACACGGAAAGAGCCGCGGCGGGAACGCCGGCTCCCGCGCCGTACCTGTCCCACAGGATGACGGCGGCACAGGCGGTGCCGGCGGCGTGGACGGAAGGGAAGCTCCTATGGCTGCTGCCGTCCGGTCTTTCCCTCGCGGTTCCCAGCTTGAGGACACCGGCCACGCCGTACGTGAGAAGAAGACCCTCGGTGAGCATCTGGCCCGTCTCCTCCGTTCCGCCGGACCCATCGAGAGAGCCCGCTCCCCACAGGGCCGCGGAGGCTCCCAGCAGGGGAAGGCCCATGGAATGGTGGCACACCAGAGAAGCGTCGTCCAGAAAACCATCACCCATGAAACCGGGATTACCCGCAGGGTCCTCGAGGACCAGGGCCGCTGCTGTGACCGGGATCCCTATGCCGATTGCCAGGAGCGGCTCCCGGGAGAGCAGTTCATGGATATCCTCCCCCATGCTGGGAAGGAAGTCGCCGGAGACGATCCTTCCGGATATGAGGAATAACGCGGCAGCGGCTGTAAGGAGGGGCAGGGTCCTGCGTCCGTTCATATGCCCAGTCTGTCAATGGGGCCGTTCAGTTCGTCCAGTTCTTCCGGGGCGAACCTGCCCTCCCGGATGATGTCCCTTCTGCTCCCGTCGGGATAGATGACGGTTATGTGGCCGATCATGTGAAAGGGAATGGAGATATCGATATGGGTGTGTGTGTAGGCCCCCTCCGGGTCTTCCTTCCTGGTCAGGGTCTTCTCGTTGTCCCTGGCCACGACTTCCCTGCCGTCGGGGTTCCTCACCGCCTGGTCCTCCTCATGGGCGTAGCAGGTGTCCCCGATGGCCAGATGAGGGCCCATCTTCTCGATTATGAGCACTGGAAGGAGGTCCATTATCCCGAACTTCATGGCCATTTCATAGGCAAGGGTATTGGTGCCTATGGCGAATTCCCCCGCCGGGAGTTCCTCATGAGGGAAGAAAAGCTGCTTCCTCACGAACTTCTCTCCCTCCTCCACGGACGCGAAGTTGCTGCACGTGTAATCAGTCGCCATTCCGTCCCGGAAACATATCTCCAGGTCCCTGAACTCCATTCGGTTCAACATGACCTGCTCAACATGCAGGGTCCCGTTGGTGCCTTTGAGCCTCGGGGAAGTGAATACTTCTCCAACAGGGATGTTTATATCGGCCAGGCAGTTGCGGAAAGCGGTCTTTGAACCGAGGTCTTCCGGCTGCTGCAGGGCCACGGTAAGGTCGGTCCTGTTGGCTCCTCTCCCGAGGACATGCACGCTCTCAGCACCGTCAAGGATACCTATGAGAGTCCGCTGAAGCTTCATATGAGTTTCGTTGTCCACCGAGTTCATCTTCATCGTGGCGTCGAATATCTCCTCGAAGCGGTCGCCTATTTCCGGTGATGGGAAGGAAATGACGGTGAAGCTCATCTGCCGCCTTGGCATGTACTTCTCCTGAATGGACATGATCCCGTTCTGGTACCTGCGGAACCGCTCCATCTCATCGTTCCCGGGGCTCACCGCCTGCGGCTTGTCCTGGGGCGAGAAGGGTTTTTCGCCGAAGAAGGTGACGGCCATGACCCCGCGGCACTTCTCCGCCAGCAGGGAATGCTCCCGCATCAGGACGTCCTTCTCAGCCATGTGGCGCTCTATGTAACCATCATCAAGCCAGAGCGTCACGTCGAACCTGTGATCGAGGTTCGCCTGTCTGTTCAGTATGTTGGGAGAGGGGCGGTGAACCACCGGGTGGAGACCGAGGTCCTCCACAATGGAGGTCAGATGCCCCAGAAGTCGCTCGTAGCCCACAGGGACCCGTATCATCAGGGAGCTGCCGGCTTCCAGCACCTTACCGTCGGCGACGAATCCCCTCTGGAATGCGTCCGCTATGACCCGGGCCATCTTTTTCAATTCCCCCTCGGGGTAAGCGGCGAAGAAGGCTGCGGTTCTGAGTTCATGCTCTCCGATGTGGCAGCCGTACCTGTAAAGCCAGCGCGGGTCATCCGGGTCGGCATTCTCCATGATGTCACGGTAGAAACGGAATTCGGGGTCCAGCGTAGCGCGGAGAATCGGCTCCTCCATCACATCGGAGTAACGTTGCATGCTCTCCGCAAGTACGCCCCGCAGTCTCCGGCCGTCCACCTTCCCGTCCGCGCCGACGCATTCGGAGCATTCGAATACGGAAGAAGACATGGAGGCAAGCTGGAACCGCCTGCGAGTGTAGGCGGCGTCGACTCCGGAGGCGATGTGGTAGTACAGGAGCGCCAGAGCCCTTCCCGCGTCTTCACCGAAGGCGTCTACAGCCCGGGCGGGATCTGCCCAGCTGCTTCCGTACATGTCCGGTGTCCTCCAGTCGAACAGCCCGGAATTGATCTCCCTCAGTCCGTTCAGGTCAAGCCTCTGCAGGTCCCCTCGACCGATTTCCTGCTCCAGCCGGATCATGTGGAGCACCCTCGAGGATAGGTCCCGGAAAAACGAACCGGCCGGACCCGGGGTCATCTCGAACCTGCGGCAGACATCCTCCATGCGCTCAACAGCCCCGCAGTGACCATCCTCCGCCTGACGGTTCCATTCCGCGTTGTATGCTTCGATATCGAACATCATATCCCCTCCCGGATCAGATTCCCGGAAAACAGGTTTTCCAGGTCACGCTTCGTAAAAACTCCTGACGGCACCCGCCACTTCCGCGAGTTCCCCCTCCGTCAGTTCACCGAACACGGGTATTGATATGACCTCCCTGGAGGCGGCTTCCGATGCCGGGAAATCACCCTCACCGTATCCCAGGCACTTGAAGCACTGCTGAAGATGCAGGGGAAGCGGGTAGTAGACGGCGCATCCGATCCCGCTGTTCCTGAGATGCTCCAGAAGGCGGTCACGATCCCTCACTCTCATGGTGTACTGGTTATAGACAGACCAGGCGCCCTTCTTGATCACCGGTGTGATCACTTCCTTCAGGTCACGGAAAGCCCTGGAGTAGAAAGACGCGTTCCTTCTTCGTCCCTCGTGCCAGTCGTCCAGCCTCGCGAGCTTCACCCTGAGGAATCCTGCCTGCAGGGCGTCAAGACGGGAATTGAAGCCGACCTCCGCGTGAATATAGCCCACGCCTCCGTGCTCCCTCAGACTTATCAGCCTGGCCGCCACATCCGGGTCGTCGGTTGTCACCATGCCGCCGTCACCCAGGGCGCCGAGGTTCTTGGAAGGGAAGAAACTGAAGCAACCCGCGGCGCCGAAGGAACCGGCCCGCCTTTCAGACCACCGGGCCCCCACCGACTGGCATGCGTCCTCCACCACCGGCAGGCCCCATTCATCGCAGATGGACATTATTCTGTCCATGTCCGCCATCTGGCCGAACAGGTGTACGGGCATCACTGCCCCGACCCTGGTTCCCGTCGACCTGTACACGACTCCCCTGTCGGTTACAGCGCAGTGTTCCTGCAGCCAGCCGGACAGGAGATCCGGGTCCATGTTGTAGGAATCGGGGAGGATGTCCAGGAACACGGGTATTCCGCCCGCCCTGACCACGGAACCCGCCGACGCAAAGAATGTGAATGGAGTGGTGATGACGAAATCCCCGGGTTTCACGTCCAGGGCTATCAGGGAAAGTGTCAGCGCGTCGGTCCCCGACGCGCAGCCTATGGCATGACGGGTGCCGCAGTAATCCGCGAACTCCGTCTCCAGGGATTCCAGCTCCGGTCCCTTGATGAACCTGGACGTTTCCAGGGCCCGGCTGAAGACCGAGCCGAGTTCCTGCAGTATGGGCTGATGCTGTCTGCTGATATCCAGAAGAGGAACTGGCATACGTATGTCCTTTCTCTGTCCCTAATGCGCTCCAGCGCCTGTCAGGACCACCTTCAATGTTCTGGCCAGTATCTCCAGGTCAAGGAAGATGGACTGGTTTTCTATGTAGAAGAAATCGTATCTGAGCTTGTTGGCCACGCTTTCGATGTCCGTGTCGTACTCCAGCTTCACCTGAGCCCACCCCGTGAGCCCGGGTTTTATGGTAAGGCGCTTCATGTAGAAGGGGAATACCTCCCTGAGCTCCTCCACGAAAACCGGCCTTTCCGGCCGGGGACCCACTATGGACATCTCTCCTCTCAGGATGTTAAGCAACTGAGGGATCTCGTCTATCCTGGATTTTCGCAGGATCCGTCCGACGCGGGTGACCCTGGCGTCGTTCTTCCCCGCCCATACCGGGCCGCTCTTCCTTTCCGCGTCCCTCACCATGCTCCTGAATTTGAATACTTTGAAGATCCGCCCCCCCTTGCCCACTCTCTCCTGCCTGTAGAACACGGGACCCCTGGAATCGAGCTTGATCATCAGGGAAGTGAGGATCCACAGCGGCAGTCCCGCCGCCAGAACGAAGATGCTGATGAAATAATCAATGCACCCCTTGACCAGCCTCTGCCAGAAGCTCAGACGCTCGGGAAGGATCTCCATGAAAGGCTGCCCCATTATCTGCGTGCTGTGCACATGACCGGCCACCACGTCGAAGAGGTCCGGAACCACCTTGACCCTTATTCCCTCTCCCGCGGCCGGGACGAAAAGGGAGAGAATATCGTCGTGGAAATTGGAAGCTATCGTTACCAGCAGTTCCTTTATGGAGTACTTCCTCACTATGTCCGGCAGCTCCGTCACCAACCCGAGGATCCTTTCCGGAGGCACCCTGGCGTCGCTTCCGATCTGGCTCTTCGGACGGATGAACCCGGTGATGTCATAACCCAGGGCCGGATTGTCCGAAAGGTAGTTCTCCAGGTGCCTTGCGGGCGCTCCTATGCCTACTATGGCCGCCGTCCGCCTGAGATGACCCTTCTTCGCCAGTCTTCTCTCGAGCATTCGCACCATGGCCCTGGAAATGAACAGCATCACGAGAAGCATCAGGTAATAGAATACGATTATCCATCTGCCCACCGAAGCGGAGGGGGAAACGAGGAACGCGCCGAAGAAGAGTATTATGAATCCCGAGGTCACGGGCTTGACCACGAGCCTCATCTCGTCCGCCCAGCTGAGGTCCCAGTGGAGCCTGTAGGATCCCGACGCGGTGAACACCAGCCACCAGAAAGGCAGGGACAGGACGGCCCCGGAATAGATGATGGTGTTGGAAATGGAGGATACGTCAGGGAAGATGCCGGAATCGAACTTGATCCATGCGGAGAATGTCATTGCGAGAAAGATCGCGATGCCGTCAAGGAAGACGCTCAGGAACAGGATCCTATTCTTCATGATGCGCCTCCTTTCCCTTTTTCCCAGGTTTCCATCGGATTGCCGGACAACGCTCTTATTATACCATCAATCGCCGCCCCGTTCATCAGCCAGAAGTAATACGGGAAAAGAAGTCCGGACGGCATCCTGCGGCGAAGGAGAAGTCCTCCGGCTGCTGCCGCATGGAAGAGGCACATCATGATGAAGATCGCCGTATATGTTACGGACCCTCCGGAGAGGGATCCCGCAAGGACGGTGGCGGCTATGAGGAACAGACCTGAGAACCATCTCAGCATCTTGTGCACCAGAAGCTGAAGGAACAGGAAAATCCTGCCTCTGCGAAGGGCCCTGCCCATGAGCAGGACGCAGCTCCTGAGCATCCAGCTGACTATCCTGACCATTCTTCTGTACTGCATTGAGTCGTCGGGAGAGGGTTCCATCGCCACCGCGTCCTGGTTGAAAACGCAGTCATAGCCTTGTACCCTGGCCATAACGGCCAGTTCGAAATCGTCACCCCTTCCCGGGGAGACGGGAGCGAAGAGGTCGCGCCTGATCGAAAAGACGGCCCCCGTGGCACCCAGTACCGCACCCATGTGCGAACACAGTCTCTTGACCGTTTTCTCGTACCGCCAGTAGATGCTCTCGCAGGTATCCCTGTCAAGGCTGTTGCGCCTGCATCCATCCACGCACCCTACCCTCGGGTTCGAGTAAGGCGTCACCAGCCGCGAGACCGTTTCTTCCGCGAAGACGGTATCAGCGTCGGTGAAGACAAGAACGCTCCCCGATGCCATCTCCCGGAGCCGCAGCAGCATCAGCGGCTTCCCGATTCGTTCCGGGCTCCGGTGAAGAACCACACCCCGGGAAGAGAAGGACCTCACTATCGCGTCGGTGCGGTCATCTGAACTGTCCGAACCCACCAGGATCTCGAGTTTTCCGCTGTAATCCTGATCCAGGAGGTTCGCTATCCTGGATCCGATAGTCTCCTCCTCGTTCCTTGCGGCCACCAGGACGCTGACCGCAGGCCACTCCGAAGGAGTCTCCCAGGAATCACGGTGCCTGCGGATGAACAATGCGAGTACTGCTATGACAAGCGGGTAGAGCATCCACGAGGACAGGAACAGGACGAGGAAGACCCAGAAAAGCCGTTCGGTCATGGCCTTCGATCTTCCTCTCCGTCGCCTCTTCGGAACAGGTGCCTGCGAAAAGTCGAGAATGCCCTCAATGTCCTCCGTCCTTCCGTGAAGGGGTTCCTGAGGGTCTGACACAGCTTGTAGAGGAGATACCGGGGCCTTAGGTAGAAACGGCGCCTGGCCCTGTCGCACCAGGATACAAGGGTTTCCGCGGTCAGGCAGGGCAGATCCACGACGCAGTTGTGGAGACCCTCGGCGGTAACCCAGCGGTCGAAGCTCTCTGTCCTCAGATTACCCTCCTTCCTGTACTTCTCGTAGAGCCTTGTGCCGGGGTAGACCATCACCGGGAAGAACTGGGCGGTATCCGGGGACAGACGAAGAGACATCCTGAAAGTCTCCTCAAGGGTCTCCGGGGTTTCCCCGGGGTTTCCCGCCATGAAGCAGCCGTGAACGAGCAGACCCGCCCTATCGGCCCTTTCGGCGAATTCCATGTTCTGGTCCACCGTGGTTCCCTTGCATACGCCGTCCAGTATTTCCTGTGATCCGGATTCGTAACCCGCAATGATGAGCCGGCAGCCGGCGGCCTTCATCTTCCTCATGGCCTCTAGGGAAAGGCTTGCCCTGACATTGGCCGTCCAGGGAAGACGGTTCCCGCTCTGGATGAGAGCGTCCGACACCAGTTCCACCCTCCGGTTGTCTATGGAGAAAGTGTCATCCTCTATGACAATCTCCTGCACTCCGGGGAAGTACTCCCTGAACATCAGGAACTCCTTCGCCACGTGACCGGGCGAGCGGACCCTGAACTTCTCCCGGTGCATGACCTGCGGCCACACGCAGAAGGAGCATTTATAGGGGCATCCCCTGCTGGTTATGGTCATGATACTGGGGTATCTGGCCGCCGCGAAGAAGTAGTCGCGGGGATCCAGGTGCCTCAGGTAGACATCGGCCAGAAAGGGAAGGGAATCAAGGTTCGCTATCATCTCCCGTTCCCCTGTATCAACGAGATCACCCCTGACGTTGAGGAGAAGACCGGCTACTCCGTAAGGGTCCGTGTCGCCTTCCAGAGCGTCCGCCAGTTCCGCCAGGGTGGCGTCGTACTCCCCTACCGCCACGGCGGAGACGGCGGGGGCAAGGCGGAGACAATGGCCCGGAAGGGCGCTGGCGTGGGTGCCCACGAGAACCACGAAATTGTCCTGACATGCACCGGCAGCTGCGGAGGCGATCCTCAGGTCGCTGTAGATGGAGGGAGTAGAAGTATCTATCACAGTCATTCGGGGGGAGAAATCCGTGAGGATCTCAAAAAGGTCGGTCTCGCTGATCCCGCGTGCGGGACAGTCCAGGAAGAGGACCTCATGACCGGCCGCCTCCAGCGCCCCGGTGCCATGGGCCAGCCAGAAAGGCCAGTACAGCGTGCCGCTCTTGTTGATGGCCGGGGAGCGGGAGGTCCGCGAGAACCTGCCGTTCATGAAGGGAGGGTTTACCACAGCTGTTTTCAAGTGATGCCTGCCTTGATCCTGGATCATTTCCGGGAAGCCGAAGGTCCCAGGGAAAATAGAAATACGGTGACGGGAAAATAATCCCTGAGGAGGTGCTTTGTACAGGATTGCCCCGCATGTCAGATTGACACCGGTTCCCGCCGCAGCTTATTGTTCCATGCGGACCGTTGTGGATCGCCTTCAGAAGCACCCTGACATGCTTGAAACCTGTTCAGGCCCCCGTGAAAGTGATATGGAACGCATCCTTGTCATCAAGCTCTACGCCATCGGAGACCTTGTCATGTCCCTTCCCGGCATCGGCCTCCTGAGAAGCGACGCCCCCGCCTCGGAGATACACCTTCTCACCAGCGGGCTCCTCGCCCCCCTCGCCAGGCTGGCGGCTCCGGTCGACAGGGTCATCGAGATGGACGACAGGATACTGGGCCGGTCCGCGCGCAGGTTCGGCCTGCTTCCTCTTGCACTCCGGCTGAGGAGGGAGTGTTATTCCAGCGGCTACCTCCTGCACAGGATGCTCCCCCTGAGACTCTTCCTCAGGCTCGCGGGTCCGCGGCAGAGAACAGGCCAGGGCACGGGGACCGCAGGCCTCACCCGGGCCGTGCCCTTCGAGACGGGCCAGCCCGAGCACGATGCCCAGCGTTACGCCAGGGTCTTCGGATGGGACGGTAAGAAGCCCCTTGCCGCTCCCCTCGTCAGGTTCGAGGAATCCGTCGCCGAGGATCTCATGCCCGTCTGCAAAGGGAAGGGACCTGTTGCGGTCAGCCCCGGCGGGGGCAGGTCCACCGTTCGAAGCACCGACGCGAAGAGGTGGCCCCCGGAAAGGTTCGGGGAGATCATCCGGATGCTTCACCGTGAGGGATTTGGCTCTGTCCTGCTCGGGAGCGCGGAGGACGGGGGTTTCCTTGAGGAACTCAGGGCGGACCTGCCGAAGACATCGCTGGACCTCATCGGCAGGACCTCGCTGGTTGAAGCGGCAGGAGTCCTTTCCAGGAGCAGGATGCTCATCACCAACGACAGCAGCCTGATGCACCTGGCCGGGCTGGTGGGAACTCCCACGCTGACGGTCTTCGGACCCACCGATCCTGTCAGGGTGGGTGTATTTCCACCTTCCCGCAGGCACAGACATCTGATCCCCGCAGGCGTCGAATGCAGCCCCTGCCATCCTCCGAGGGCCGTAGAATCATGCGATTCCGCGGAATGCATGTTATCCGTGACCGTTGACAGGGTGTGGGATGAAGCTATGGACATGCTGGCCGAGGACCGGGCGCACGGCCGTGCAGCGGAAGCGGAACTCGATCTCCCCGTGCGATAGGTTTCACAGCATTCCCAGCAGTATTTCCGCCAGGCTCTCCGCAGCCGCCTCCCGGGTCCTCTCGGTGGTGACGAACCGCCTTCCCCTCTTTCCGAGGTTCCCGGCCAGTTCACGGTCTGTCAGCACTCGCTCCAGGGCGGAGGCTATCTGACGCGGGTCCCTCCTGACCAGTATCCCGTTCTCGCCGCTGAGGACGCTGTCCGTGAAACCACCCTCCTCCACGGCTACCACAGGAGTTCCGCATGACATGGCTTCAAGCGGCACAAGTCCGTAGGGCTCGTTCATCTGGCAGCAGAGGACCGCTCCGGCTCGGTTGTACAGGTCCCTCAGCTGCAGGTCGGATATCCCTTTTCTTATCTCAAGGTCGACGCCAAGGTCAGAGGCTGCGGTCCGCAGCCTCCGGGCATATCCCGGGTACTCCCTGTCAGCCACCACCGTGAGACCCGGCCGTACTTCCTCAGGCATCAGAGCCAGGCTCTCCAGGGCGGTTTCGTGTCCCTTGAACGGCCACAGGGCACCGACGCTGAGGACCATATTCGTCTGTCCCGCCTTCCCGTCCGGACGAAAGACCCCGGTATCCACTCCAGGGCGGACGATCAGGGGGCTCGCCCCGTAGATGTCATGAAGGCGGCGGGCCATCCAGGAGGACAGGGTGATCATCCTGCCGGCGCTCCTTGCCGCATTGAAGTCCATGCGTTTCTCCCGTCTCCTGAGTCCTGAAAGGAGCAGATGCTGAACGCCGCTGTCCGTCCTTCGCACCAGGGAAGGCTCGTAGATATGCCTCGGGTACTCGTAGCAGAAGTAGACCGAAGGCACGGAGAGGTATCTCAGCAGCGGAGGGGCGGCTACCAGCATGGAATTGTGAACCAGTGCCAGCCTTGAATTCCTGTTCATCTCCATGGATATCTGCCGGCACAGACGGTCGAAAGCCCTCAGCCTTGCGGCGAGGACCAGCGGGGCCGCCGCCCTTCTGAGTCCCTTCAACCTCCTTCCGCCGGGGAAAGGCCATTCCCTGGAGGATGCTGTTCTTCCGGAGCCGAGCGGCTGGGAACCCTCGGGATAATGTACCGTGACATGGAAATGGTCCTGCAGGCGGTCCAGCATATCCGAAAGGACCCTGATCCCGCCTCCGGAAGGAAGGTTGTGGAACAAAGCCAGTTCCGGCCGGTCCATGGGCATGGTTTGCTCCCTTCGGGGCTTCTGCGGGGCGGATTGCCGCCGCGGGTATTATATATTCCACCGAACACTAACAGGAATATCAGCCGGGGAACACCGGAGGTTTTTCATGCGCGTGGCGGTCGTGATCGTCAATTACGGGCAGTGGGACCTGACAAGGGAAGCCCTGCGGTCACTCAGAGAGGCCGCGGGTGTCGATCTGAGGGTAACGCTTGTGGACAACTGCTCCCCCGGAGAGGTCCCGGCATGGGTGGGGGAGAGCCCGGATGTACGGTTCGAAAGGCTGGCGGAGAACACAGGGTTCGCCGGGGGCAACAATGCCGGCTTCAGAATGTCCAGGGAAGACGGCGCCGATTACACGTTCTTTCTCAACAATGATGCCCGGGTGGCTCCGGATGCCGTGGAGGCCCTCGCCGGTTTCCTGGAAACGCACGGAGAGGCCGGAATAGCGGCTCCGGCGGTGTACCGGGCGTCGGAACCCGGAAGACTATGGAGCGCGGGAGGGAACCTGGTCCGGTGGAAGATGAGGTTCGAGCAGGTGGCGATACCCGTGGAGCTCTTTCATACCCGGGAGGGGATGTCAGTGGACTTCGTCTCAGGCTGCGCACTCATGATAAGGTCTCGTCTCTTCGAGGAACTGGGAGGATTCAGGGAAGAGATGTTCATGTACTACGAGGACGCGGACCTCTGCCACAGGGTCAGGGAAAGCGGTTTCACAGTGATGGTGGTGCCTTCCGCCATGGTGGTTCACGATGTGGCCTCCAGCAGCGGGGGAGAGCTTTCCAGACTTGCCCTCTACTTCTCCGAGAGGAACAGGCTTGCGCTGTCGCGCCGGATGCTCCATCCTCTTTTCAGGTCGGTGTTCATCCTCTACAAGACAGCCGTTCTGCTGGTACTGACGGCGAAGTTCCTTGTCCTGGGCAATCCCGGACTGATACGATGGATGTGGCGAGGCTACCTTGACGGCATCGCCGGGCGGACAGGCTACAGGGAAGTGATCGGAAGACTGGTCTGACCCCGCCTTTCCGACCCGCCGATATTGCTTATCTTACCAGCTGGCAGTATTACCCTGCACGCTGAGGAGGTCTGGAACGCATGATATGCGTCATGTGCGGGCAGGATAACGCCCTGTCGACGGTGGGGTTCAAGGCCGCATGCCGGGGATGCGGCTGTTACCTTCACTCCTGCTTCCAGTGCGTCCTCTGGGATGGAGTCGCCGAAAAGTGCCGTTCCCTGACCACTGAACCGGTGAGGGACAGGGAGAGCTGTAATTTCTGCGAGGAGTACAGGCCCGGCAGAGGCGTCGATCGGGATCACGGAGGGGGGTCTCGGAGAGACTCATCGGACTTTGATGCCCTTTTCGGAGGAGAAGCCGATGACTGACATTCCAGGTATCCCCCGCAGGGTCGAGGAATTCACCAGCTGTCGTCTCGGTCTTCGAGGAGTCCTCCTCCTGCTGCTGGGAACCGGCTGCTACTTCGGGCTCCGTCTGTACTTCCCCCCGGTGACCCGGTACCTGATAATCGGATGCTCGGCCTTTGCGATCCTGTTCTTCCTGAGGCCCTACCCCCGGTTCTGGCTTCTTCTCCTGCCGGTCATGTTCATCATGGGAGGCTCGACCATACCCACAGGGGAGTTCAATCCCGCCATCACCACTATTGTCATGATCGCCTTCACGGTCTTCTTCTTCATCGACAGGATTGTATGGAACAGGCCCCTCTTCGTCCCCTCGCCATATCTCTTCTGGATATTCGCAGCGGTTCTAATTCAGGTCTGCAGCGTCTTCATTTCGATCCACATCCACGGGCAGTACCCCTGGAACGCCATCCGGGAAGGGTCCGGCATCTACCTCTTCCTTCCCATGGCGGTCATGGTGCCCGTCCTCTGTCCCGATCGGGACTGTCTTATGCTCCTTCTGAAGGCGGTGGTGGTGTCGCTGCTGATAGCTTCCGCCATAGGCGTCGCCCAGTACTTCTCCATCACCGACTTCTCAAGGGTGGACCTTGGGCTGGGCTACCTCTACAGAGGAAGGGTGGCAAGTCTCTTCGGCAACGGCAACATCTTCTCCGGTTACCTTGAGCTCAGCATTCCCATGGCCATAGCCCTCTTCTTCAGGGAGAGGTCCGCCCGCTGGAGGACGGCGGCTCTCCTGGCTGTCGTCCTGGGAGTCCTCAGCGTCCTCTACACCTTCTCGCGGGGAGGACTCGTCTGTGTAGCCGTCGGCTGCGGTATAACGCTGATGTACATCTTCCGGTCGAAGCCCTGGATACCGGTTCTTCTCGGCGCGCTGGCCATACTGCTCCTGATACAGTACGGGGATACGTTCGACAGGCAGCTGTCCTTCTTCACCGATCCGCAGAAGCAGATAACACAGCCCACCATCCTTCACAGATACGTTTCGTACCAGGGTTTCATCGAACAGATAAAGGATTCCCCCGTCACGGGAGTAGGGTGGGGGGCGGAGGAGTATTTCTGGGGAAGGTCCCGGCTGTACAGCTTCTGGGAGGTCAGGCACACGGTCAGCACCGGGACCATAAGGCTGTTCGGAGGGCTCAACAGCCTCTTCTTCAATCAGGCCGTCAAGGGAGGGCTGGTATCGATCATGGCCCTGCTCATACTGATCGCCTCCATATTCGCGGCTTTCATCAGGGCCATGAGAGTTCCTTCGCAGCGGACGATGACCGTGGCCGTCATGGCCGGTATCTTCGGTTTCATGATCCACCAGCTTGTGGACAATCTCCTTCAGTTTCCCACGGTGAGTTCGCTGTTCTGGATCAGCGTGGGGATCATGCTGGCCATAGCTTCCGGTGGACTGGAGGAGGGCGGACAGAGGCCCTCTAGGACGTGCGAGTCCCGGGAGGCCCTCCCTGTATCCCCAGCTTCCTCCTGAGTATTTCCAGGTAATCGCCGAAGGTCCTTGAGCGGAGAAGGGCCGTTGTCCCCACGTATATGCAGGCTCCAGGGAGGATGGCCACGGCGAGCCTCCCTATTCTCGATGACAGGCTCGAATGGAGGTCTATGGGCACGAACTTCACTGCCAGGACTATATAACCCACCATCACCAGGGTGGACAGCAGTATCTTCAGGTATTCGGGGATGAACTCCCGGCCTCCGATGCCGCCCATCTTCCTCCTCAGGGAATACATCAGCATCAGTGTCTTGGCCGTGGAAGTGACGGTGGTTGCCAGGGCCAGCCCCCCTATGCCCATGGGCATCAGGAGTATGAAGTTAAGGAGTATGTTGCAGAGCATTCCCCAGATGCCCAGTATCACCGGAGTTACGGTATCCTTCAGGGCGTAGAAGGCTCTGCCGATGATGAGGCCGATTCCGAACTGGGCGAACCAGGGGGAGTAGTAGGCCAGGGCGTAACCTACGAAATCCGACTGTTCCGGGCCGAAGTTGCCCCTCTGGAAGAAGACCGAGATGAGCGGCACCGCCAGGACGGTCAGGATCCCGGCCACGGGCACGGCGTAGTAGGAAATGTACCTGATGAACGTCGATATTTCGCCCCTCAGCCTGTCCAGGTCCCCCTTTGCCGCGATCTTCGAGAAGGAGACGGTGCAGAGGACAACCACAGGCTGGATCATGATCATGTTGACCAGGTTCTTTACCCTCGAGGCGTAGTCTATGGCCGTTACAGAACTGGCCCTGAGGAAAGATGCAAGGGCCTTGTCCGCCACGGGTCCGAGGAAGCCGGTGACCACTCCTATGGTGATGGGTACGGCCAGCCTGACCAGATCCCTGAAATTCCTGTCCCCCGGATCAAAGGCGACATGAAGCCTGAGCCGCAGGCGGAAAGAGAAAGCGGCGCAGGTCATGAACGAGACGAAGGCTCCCGCGATACCCGAAATGGGAATGATCATGATGCCTGATTCCCCGTGGCCTGCCAGCAGGACCACGTATGAGACCAGGATCTGAAGGACCCGCACGAAGCTCACGAGCCCGTACCTGTTCCCGTACACGAGGAAGTTCTGCAGCACACCCTCCAGGGCGTTCAGGAAGATCAGGGGCAGGAAGACGTTGAGCAGCCCGGTGGCCAGGGCCAGAGTGCCCCCGTCCGCTCCGGGGCCGACTATGCTCACCACCGTGGATCCCGAGGCCAGTACGGCTCCCACCATCAGCACGCCCGAGATGGACATCCAGTTGATGATCATGCTGACGAGCCTGTTGGCGGCTTCGATCCCCCCGCTCTGTCTGACCCTGGAATATATGGGCATGAAGGCGGAGCCGAATGCGGTGGAGATCAGCTGCTGAAGCAGCAGGGGAATCACCATGGCGATGGATACGGCGTCCGTCTGCCATGTGGTCCCGAATATTCTCGCTATCTCGGCGAACCGAAGGTAGGTGAAGAAGGCTATCAGGAAATTGCCGGCCGAAAGGAACGAGAAACCGGCTCCTTTTCCCTTCTCGGATCCGAACCAGTTCAGAACTCTGCGCAAGGTTCCCTCCTGATCATGGATCGCGCCGACAGGGTTCAAGAAGTCAATTATACAATGGAGTGACCCGCCCTGAAAGGAAGGGAAGAAGGCTCAGTCCACCGCTTTTGTGTAGACCGAAAGTGTCTCCCTCGCCGTTCTCTCCCAGGTGAAGAGAGAAGCCCTGCCCGTACCTCTGCCGGCAAGTTCCCTCCTGAGGTCCCCGTCGGTGGCCATGGCGAGCAGGCCGGAAGTCATGGATTCCAGGGAAAAGGGGTCCACCAGCAGGGCGGCGTCCCCCGCCACCTCCGGCATGGAGGAGGTGTTGGAGGTCATCACCGGCGTTCCGCACGCCATGGCCTCCAGGACTGGCAGACCGAAACCCTCCAGCAGGGAGGGGTAGACCAGGAATTCGGCCAGGGAGAGAACGGCGGGCAGATCTTCGTCCTCCACGAATCCAGTCAGTTTTATCCTATCCCGGAACGGATGGACGCTGACGGCCCTCAGGAGTTCGCCGTACTTCCATCCGAGGCCTCCGGCGATGACCAGGGACTGCGGGATGTCACCGGCAGCGGCAGCGAAGGCCGACAGCAGCCTCGAGAGATTCTTCCTGGGTTCGAGAGTGCCCAGGAACAGCATGAACCCCGAAGGAAGGCCGTATTTGACCGCCACCCTGCTCAGAGCGTCAGTGTCGCTCACCTTCCTGAAACGCTCCGAGACACCGAGGTGGACCACGTCGGTTTTTTCAGCCACGTCAGGAAAGAGCCTCCCTATTTCAGAAGCCGTGTAAAGGGAATCCGCTATTATCCTCTTTGCCTTTCTGAGGTGGCGTGGATACAGCCTGGCTGCGAGGGAGGACCGCAGGCTGTGGACCCCGGGGTCGGTGTAGCCTGACAGGTCATGGACCGTTATCACTCCCGGAACGGGGAGGAAGAGTGGAAGAGGGTACACCGGATCGTGGAAAAGGTCCAGCCGGTCCTTTCTCATTCTCACCGGGAGCCCGGCCTGGTACCAGAGCTGAAGGCCAGGGCTGGGGAAACTCACCCTTACGACCCTGAACCTGTCCGGAAGACGGAGTTCCATGGGCAGGGGCCTGTTGGTGTAGAGGAAGTACCGGTTCTCGCGGTCCTCCGTTCCAAGGGCCTCGATGAGGTTGAGGATGTAATTGGGGATCCCGGCCTTCAGAACGGTCAGCGGCGAGACCTTCATGCCGATTCTCATTTCATCTTTCCTTGATGAGCACGTGGTCTCCGTATACAACCGGGAAAACCCGGGAAGGCTTCTGTACCGTTTTGGAATATAATATGCCCTGGCCGCCTGCGGTTATCGGCACGGGTCCGTGCTACGGGAAGGAAAGATCCATTGAGAATAGGCCTCGAGATATCTCCGCTGGCGATAAACGCCACGGGAATACCGAACTACATCAGGAGACTGCTGGAGGGTTTCGCGTCTATCGATGACGGCAACGAGTACTTCCTGTACACCAACAGACCCCTTCCGGAAGACCTCTCCCTGCCCTCCAGGTTCAGGACCGTAATAGTGGACAGGCCGCATCCCAGGTTCCAGTTGTGGTTCCAGCTGGAACTACCCCGCCAGATGAGGAGGGACCGGCTGGATATATTTCACGGTCTCTTCTCGCGGATGCCCCTTTCTCTGCCGGTGCCCGGGATAATCACCTCCTACGATCTCTCCGCCCTGAGGATGCCCGGCATGCACAAGAAATGGACAAGGATGACCAACCTCCTCTACCCGCTCTACATATGGAGGGCGCGGAGGATAATCGCAATCTCCCGGTTCACGGCCGGGGAACTCGTCCGGCTTTTTCCCCGGGCGGCCGCGAAGGTCTCCGTGGTTCACGCTGCCGCACCTCCGGGCTACTCCGAGGTTACCGACCCCGAAATCCTTGACAGGGTAAGGACAAGGTACGGTCTTCCCCGCCGCTTCATGCTCTTCCTCGGCACCATGGAGCCCAGGAAGAACCTCTCGAGGCTGCTCTCGGCCTTCGCCGGCGTGAGCGGAGGAATTCCCCACTCCCTGGTCATCGCCGGGGGTTCCGGGTGGAAAAACAGGTGGTTCCTTGACTCCCTGCGGGATTCGGGGATCGGTGACAGGGTGAAACTCACCGGTTTCGTAGAAGCCCGTGACGTCCCTGTAATCATGTCCATGGCGGATGCATTCATATATACTTCGCTGTACGAGGGTTTCGGTCTCCCCATCCTGGAGGCCATGGCCTGCGGCACCCCGGTCATAACGTCCAATGTCTCGTCCATGCCCGAAGTGGCGGGGGACGCAGCCCTGCTGGTTGACCCTCTGTCCGTGGAAGATATCGCCGAGGGCATCAGGAGAATGGCAACCGATGAAAGCATGAGGGCGGAACTGAAGGAGAAGGGACTCAGGAGGAACAGGGAGTTCAGCTGGGAGAATGCTGCAAGGCAGACCCTTGAGGTGTACCGGTCTGTGCTGGAAGGGGAACCTGACGCATGAGAATACTCGTGGCGACCTCCTCAACCATACCGGGCTACTCCGGAGGCTGGACCACAACGCTGGACCTTATCGGGGAGGAACACGAGCCGACCTATCTGATAGCCGGGGCAGGGCCGGGCATGCATTCCATGGAAGGAGTGAGGTATGTCGGCCTGGGGATCGCGGAGAACCGGTCCTCATCCATGGGCCGCAGGCTTGCCGGCCTGGCCAGGCAGATGATCAGCCCTCCGGCGTTGAAGTGGGCCTTCAGGCGATTCGGGTCGGACCTGGTCCTTTGCCTGGACGAGGTGATGGGTTTCGCCGCCCTTCGCGCGGGGCTGCCCTACGCCATGCGGTTCCACAACCAGGTGAGCGATGCGGTGCTGGGGGAACCGCTGCAGAGACTCCTGGAGGGGGCGCTGTTCGCAACAGCCTGCCAGGGGAGCGGGGTCCCCGGCGTCGAGGTCCTTCCTCATAACCAGGATCTTTCCAGATTCGACTTCTCTCCTCCTTCCAGACCCGAGAGGGCCCTTCTTCTGACCTGCATAAACGAGGAACACGAACCCCATGTCTTCCTTGAAGGGGTGGTGCGCTCCAGGGAGATGACCGGTGACATCATCGGCACCGGGCCTCTCAGAAAGAGCATAGAGAGGATGTGCAGAGCCACCGGAGGGAGGGTGCGGTGCCTCGATCCCGTTCCCAGGCTTGACCTCGGAAGGCTGTCGGGGCTCTATCAGGTTGGTGTCGCCACCCTTGTGGACCGTCCCGGGATCAACAAGTACCAGATGAAGATCAACATGTACCTTGCCTGCGGCATGCATGCACTGGTGAAACCGTTCTCCCACATAGTCGGAGAAGCTCCCCGGTTTGTCCACACCTTCGGCGATCCCGGCGAACTTGCTGAGAGACTGGACGAGATCCGGGCCCGATGGATCGAACTTGAGGACATCAGGGTTCAGGCGAGGGAATGGGTCATGAAGAACAGCTCGGTGGATATTCCCAGGAGGAGGTTCAGGGAACTGCTTGAACAGGCCCCGGCCAACGGTTCCCGCCGTTGAGGGGCGCAGGCGCCGGGAGTCTATTCATTGACCAGGGGAAGAACTTCCAGGGATACTATGCGCCATTCCCCCTCGTCCCCTCCCGGCAGCTCCACAACGTCCCCCTGTGACATCCCGAGGAGGACCCTTCCAAGCGGGGCCATGTAATTGATCCTGCCGCTGTCCGGGTCTGAATCCAACGGGCCCACCACATCCAGAACCTGGACCGTTTCCGCTTCCCCTGTGTCCTGAAGCGTGACCCTGATCCCTGGAGAGACCGTTTCCGCGCTGATTTCGGCCGATGGGTAGGGCCTGTAGGCCTGGAGCTCCTCGGTCCACCTGTTGAGGCGGTCGAGGAGGAGGTCCCTCTTCTCCATGGCGGCCGCGTATTCGGCATTCTCCGAGAGGTCCCCATGGGAAGCGGCCTCACCGATGGCCTCGGCGGCGGCGGGGATATCAACCTGCTTCAGCTTCTGTACCTCCTGCTCCCTCCTCCGAATGGATTCCCTGCTGGAGAAGATTGAGTCCGATTCCCAGAAGTGCCTGCCGCCGGTCCTCCTGACTCCGGAACTCCTGCGCCTGGACATCTCCCTGCCAACGGCCAGGAAGAGGCCCTCATTATGGGCCGTGGCGCTTGTGTCGAAACTCTCCAGGTACCGTCCCAGTCTGCGGGTGTCGATGGAATCGAGATACTCGTTGAGATCTTCCCTCAGAGGACCCATCAGCAGGCTTATCACCTTCTTCTGGGTATCGGCGGAGGCGAATATCAGATTATCGAGGAAGAGCTCAAGACCGTTCTCCGGTCCCTCTTCCGTCTCATGTTCCGACGATGCCTCGCGAAGCACGTCACCCCTGGTAGCCAGGTATGCAAGGCTCCAGAGGAAGAGGTCGGTCATGGAAGGGCGTGAAAGGAACCCGGTGATGCTCCTCGAGAGGAACTCGGGGTTGTGCTCCTCCAGGAAGGCCACGGCATGCTCCCACAGGGAGCGGCGCAGGGAAGAAAGGAGGGACAGCTTTTCGTCACGGTCGGTCCTGCTCGAGAAGAAGCGCTCTACGTAAGCCTTCCGGCAAGACTGCGAACGAATCTCCGACAGCGCCCTCTCAGCCCTGGCTGCGTTGGTCTCGATGAACTTCGACGGGATACTGCCGGGTTCCTCCGATCCTTCTCCTTCCGTGAGTATCCAGCACAGCTCGAACAGGGACCCTGTTTCCGGGCTCTTCAGACCGGCTACCTCCGGCAGGAGAGAGGCAAGATCGCCGGTTACCTGTCCCGAACAGGATTTCAGCAGGGACTGTACCTGATGGACCTTGTCAGAAACGGACGTCTTCCTCCTGCCGATTATGTCTCTCAGCTGCTCTATCAGCTCAACACTCTCGTCCAGCGCCACCACGCGGTCTCCAAGGTCGGCGAATCCCCCCGCCGCTGACGCCGCTCTCTTCAGCATCTTCCACAGCTCATCCCCGTCGCCGTCGAATCCTGCGGCAAGGGGGTTCAGATCCTCTCTGGCAACTCCGCCTCCTCCGACGAAGGGTTCCTCCATCAGCCTCCGGAGAAATTCGCCCGGCTGACCGGAAAGAAGGTCGAGGAATTTCTGTCTGTCCTCGAGGGAGAGAACGGCAAGGGAAGAGTGATCCAGCGGAAAAGTCGTTTCGAGAGCCACATCCAGTTTCATGTCATGGTTCTGGGCCGTGGGGAAATCCACCGTGACATGGGTCCTGCTCACCCTGAGAATCCGTCCGGTACCGAAAGTCCCGTGGTACAGGTATCCACCGTCCCGGTACTTCATAAGGGAACGGAAACCCTTCCAGCAAGAAGAGACATCGGCTCCAGTGTCCCTGAGCCCGCTGATCTTGAGAAAGTGCTCCAGCGGCTGGAACATGAGGTGTTCATCACGGAGCAGCTCGATGAGGGCCTTTCTCAGCGGCTCACACTCATGGAAGAGCTCCGCGCAACGAAGGAGCAGAGAGTGGAAGGCCGCTCCCCCATCCAGCTCCTTCTCATCTATCGTGAGTTCCAGGAGCTGCGCCGCCAGCTCCTCCCCGCCGGAGGCTGCAAGCATGGCGAAGACTTCCCCCATCTCGTCGAAGGGAGGATCCCCGTCCAGAAGCTCAAGCCATGTATCGGAAAGGTAATCGTGATCACCCGCACTTGCGGCATCGAGCAGTTTGGACAATCTTTCCTCCTGTCTGCAGGGAATTAATATAAGGCTAACGGCATTCTCATGTAATGGCGCAGGGAGGTATTCCGTGACTGACAGGGAAAACAGGGGCAACAGGAAAGACCCCGCGGAGAAGTTGAGCAGGAGGCAGTTTCTCGAGAAAGCCGGCAAGCTGGGCGGGGCGGTGTTCCTCTCTTCCCTGGCCGGGAAAGCCCTTGCCGGGGAATGGGAACAGGGAATGGAAGAATACTGGACCGAGGGGAGCTTCACGCAGGATACCGTTGACGCGTCCATGGAAGCGCAGGGTATCATCAAGGCCTTTCTGGACGGCAGGTGGGAGGAATTCCAGACCGTCACCCTGCCCGGGGAGTTCATGGACTGGAACCTTGCCGCCCGGCTTGACGTGCTTGACAGCATTGCCATGATGTTCAGCGGCGAGGGAGGCTCTCCCCCCTCGCTTGCCGGTCCCCACAATGCGGCGATGGCCACCTGGGGCGGCAGGCGGGCCGACAGCCTGCTGACGATCAACAATGCCTTCAAGGGCATGGGTCTGTGTCCGCGCCGCGACCTGATAAAGGACAGAATGACAGAGATGGAAGAGCTTTCGGCAGGCGGCATGGGAGACAGGCTGCGGTTCCTCAGGGACCTGTACTCCACCTCTGACAATTTCGACCTGACCAAGATGATTTCCCTGGAACTCTACAGCACACCCGAGTTCGAGACGCACACCTTCATCAACCTCATGGAGCGCCCCACCACCTCCCTGGTGTTCCTTGACTCCAAGTCATACGAGGTCAGAGGCATAGGTCAGCTGGTGGCCCCTGAGGATCCCCGCGCCGGGGAGTACGCCAGGGACATTGTCAGGTACACGAACATGGCGCACTCTTTCTTCCACGGCGACTTCCCGAGGCTGTACCCGGGGATCCTGGTCCACATAACCTCGGTCTTCGACAACTCCCCCGGGACCGGGAGGGGAGTGAGGATAGCTCCTCCTCTTGTCTAGACTGAGGCTGCGGGACGGGACTGTACCGGACCTGTATTTCGTAGACCTTGACGGGACCCTTCTGTCGCGGTCATCCGAGAAGTTCTTCCTGGTCCGCCTTTTCCGCAGGCGCATACTGGGACCGGGCCACCTGATCAAGTTCTTGGGCGGCTATCTCCTTCATCCGGTGACAACCGTCAGGGAGGGCAAGGGGTGGAACCGCGGATACCTTGAGAACATCGCTCCCCGGTCCGTCAGGGAAGAGGCTGTCGCATGTGCGGAAATCCTTCTGGAGGGAAGCCTGCGGACCTGGACAAGGACATCGATTGAGGAACTCGGTTCAGCCGGTTGCGTTCCGGTGATAATGTCCGCTTCTCTCTGCTACATAACGGAGAGGATAGCTTCGGATCTAGGTGTGGAAGATGTTTGCGCCAGCAGACCTGAGATATCTTCCGGGCGCTTCACGGGAAGACTGACGGGCCCGAGGCCATGGGGTCGGGAGAAGAGGAGGCTGGCTGAGGAGATATGCAGTGAACGGGGGACCAGTCTGGGCAGATGTGCCGCCGCCGGTGATTCCTGGGCGGACAGGTTCATCCTGCAGGACTGCGGATGCCCCGTTGCCGTATGTCCCGACAGGAGACTGGGACTGATGGCGCGGGAAAGGGGCTGGACAGTGGTGGAGGGAAGGCATGCCAGATGGGCGTGAGGTCTCCTGAAGGTCAGTCCCGATGAGGGTCAGGGCGCTGGGTTCCTTCTCCGGGGGCCTCGACGGCATGGTGGCTGCCTCGGTGCTGAGATCCCAGGGGATTGACGTTGAACTGGCTACTTTCGAGAGCCCCTTCTTCTCTTCCAGGGAGGGGAAGGAGGCCGCTTCGAGGCTGGGGCTTCCCTGGAGGGAACTTGACTTCACCAGTGAGATCATGGAACTGCTGGGGAATCCTCCAAGCGGATTCGGAAAGAACCTCAACCCGTGCATCGACTGCCACGCCGGGATGTTCGGGATCCTCGGCCGGATAGCAGAGGAGGAGGGTTTCGACCTTATCTTCTCCGGCGAGGTGCTGGGTCAGAGACCCATGTCGCAGAACCGGAATTCCCTCAATCGTGTCGCCAGACTCTCCGGCTGCGGCCGTCTCCTCCTAAGGCCGCTGTCGGCCAGGCTCCTGCCGGAGACGGAGGCGGAAGAGAAGGGTCTGGTGGACAGGAGCAGGCTCCTGGACATATCCGGCAGGGGAAGGAAGAGACAGGTGCAGCTGGCGGAGGTCTTCGGGTTCACCTACAGGAACCCCGGGGGGGGATGCCTTCTCACGGAACCCAACTACTGCAGCAGACTGAAGGTGCTCATGGAGATACCCGGGCTGTTGACTCCCGGGAGAGCCCGTCTTGCAAGGTACGGCAGGTTCTTCCGTCTTTCCAGCGACACAGTGTGTCTGGTGGGAAGGTGCGAGGAGGACAACACCGCCCTGGAATCCCTCGCAAGGGGCGAGCCCACCTTTTCCCTGGAGGATGTCCCCGGCCCCACGGGGGTTCTCATTGGCGATCCCTCGATGCTGCCGGAACTGGAGGTTCTGGTGAGGAAATACGCCGGGGTCCGGGATTGAGATTGCGATTTCAAAGCAATTACCAGTAAGTACTTGAAGTAAAGCGGGTGACTTTTTCATGAAGAAATGCTTTCCTTGACAAAAAGGATTTTATAAGTATGAAATCACTTCATTCTTCATGAATCGAAAGGCACCATTATGACTGCGATCAAGAGGCTGTTCCAGTAACCCTGCCAACCACCCCGGCGGGTGTTCTTCAGATGGAATTCAACAGATATTGATCCCGGGTCTACCGGATAAACATGGAATAATGCGATGCACTTTCAATACGATGATACAGTTGACGACGACGCGGTAAAAGGGACTTCCACCCTGGAGGTTCTCAGGAAGATGCGCCCCTTCCTGAGGTCCCACGGATGGTCCTTCACCCTTGCGGCCCTGCTGCTGTTCCTTTCCGTGGCGGGAGAGCTGGTGGGGCCTCTTATACTGAGAATGGTGATAGACACCGCCATTCCCGGGAGATCGGTCCCGGACATAGTGATCTACTCTCTGCTCTTCGCAGGGACCTTCTCCTTCGCCATGGTCATGTCTTATCTGCAGGTGATGATCACCACCAGGATAGGGCTGTCGGTGGTGCGCGACCTCAAGGAGAAAGTGTTCAGGCACATGCTCTCGCTGTCACTGTCCTATTTCGACAGGAATCCTACAGGGAAGCTCATGGCAAGGGTCGAGAACGACTCCGAGAGGGTGAGGATGCTCTTCAGCGACGTATCCATGGCCCTTCTCAGGAACGTGGCCATGGTCTTCGGTACGCTGGGGATAATGATGGTGGCTGATGCCACGATAACCCTCTGGATAGTAGCCCTTCTGCTTCCGGTGGCCCTTCTCACCGTCCCTGTCCTCAGGAAGATGAGGAAGCTCTACAGGAGGGTCCGGTCGGCCTACGCCAGGATTTCCGGCTTCCTGGCGGAATACGTGCGTTCGGTGCCCGTGCTCCAGGTGTTCGGAGCCACCGGGATGGCCACCGGGAGGATACACGAGGAAGGGGAGCGCTTCCTCAGCCGGGAAGTGAAGGCGTACTTCTGGGAGTACGGTTTCTGGAGCTTCCTGGGCAGCTGCGAGATTCTGGCGGTGATGGTGATCCTGATCTCTGGAAGGGCCGGCGTGGTGTCCGGCGCGGTGAGCATAGGTACCGTTGTGATGTTCGTGGAGTACACAAGGAGACTGTTCGGACCCGTGGTGATGTTCTCCGAGACGCTGAACATGGTTCAGAGGGCGGCGGCCTCCGCCGAGAGGCTCTTCGACATACTCTCGACAAGGACCCTCACCCCCGACGGTCACCTGGAGGAGGCGGATTTCCCGGATGACTGGAGCGAGATAAGCTTCCGGAAAGTCTGGTTCAGGTATCCCGAAGGACCATGGGCGCTAAGGGATGTCAGCTTCACGCTGGCCAGGGGGGAGATGGTGGCGCTGGTGGGTCAGAGCGGAGGCGGGAAGAGCACCATCGTCAGTCTGCTCCTGAGGTTCTACGAACCCACCGAAGGCTCCATCACGGTGGACGGAATCGATATCCGGCAGTTCCGGCTCAGGGTCTGGAGGAACAGGATCGGACTGGTCCTCCAGAGCGTGAACCTCTTCTCCGGTACGCTTTCCGAGAACCTCACCGTGTTCAGGAAGGGTATCCCGGAGGAGAGCCAGAGAAAGGCCCTGCGGGTCATAGAGGCCGAGGACATCCTCAGGGTTATGCAGGGAGGCCTTTCGGGCATCGTCAGCGAAGGAGGGCTCAACCTCTCCATGGGCCAGCGGCAGCTTATCAGCTACGCGCGGGCCGTACTGAAGGACCCTGACGTCCTTGTGCTGGACGAGGCGACCTCATCTGTGGACCCGGGGACCGAGAAGAGGATCCAGAGATCCACGGACCTCATCGTCAGGAACAGGACGGCCCTGGTGGTGGCCCACAGGCTGACCACGGTCACCCACGCCACCAGGATACTGGTTGTGCAGCATGGTGTTATCGCCGAAAGCGGCACCCACCTGGAGCTGCTGGGCCGGGACGGTATATATGCGGGGCTCTGCCGCCTTCAGCTGCAGGGAGGCGAGAATGCCTGAGTACAGGGGATACCTGAAGTGGATCATGGACTTCTGGAAACCGCACAGGAAGCATCTTGCGGTGCTGGTCCTCTTCACACTGGTGTCCAGCGCCGTGGCCCTCAGCTTCCCCCTGGTCTTCCGCTACCTTCTGGACAATGTGCAGCAGGTGCTTGGTCAGACCGAGGAGGGCGGCGAGTTCAGTACTGTCATTCTGGTACTGGCAGCCCTGGCCCTTGCAAGGTTCGTCGCCGGCCTCTACCCAGGGGCAAGGGCCTGGCTGAACAGCAAGATAGGCAGGGATATAAGGGACAGGGTCTTCGGTAACCTGATGAAGAAGGATTACAGGTTCTGGAACACTTTCAGGCCCGGCGACCTCACTACAAGGCTCTCCGACGACATAGTGGACTACCCCAGGATAGCCTGGTTCAGCTGCTCCGCGGTCTTCAGGGCCCTGGAGTCCTCGTCCAGGCTCATCTTCTGCCTGGCCGTGATGGTCTTCATGAGCTGGGAGCTCACCCTCATAGCCCTGGTGCCGCTGCCGGTCATGTTCCTGATATTCACCAGGGTGGAGGCCCGGC
Organism: Candidatus Fermentibacteraceae bacterium; assembly: GCA_016936235.1. Lineage (GTDB taxonomy): Bacteria > Fermentibacterota > Fermentibacteria > Fermentibacterales > JCC-6 > Aegiribacteria. The sequence continues at coordinate 49,745 of JAFGPK010000077.1, forward strand.
TGGGAAAGAGGGTCGAGGAAAGCCGGAAGGCCACCAGCCACACCGGCGACCTGCTTGACAGCACCTTCGCCGGAATATCGATAATCAAGGCATATACCGCCGAGGAGGGACAGGCGGAGAGGCTGCGCCGGCTCCTTGACCGGAGGCTGGGCATCGACCTCTCGATCACACGCCTGGTGATGATGCTGCACGGGGTGTACAGCGTCATAGGCCAGGTGGGCAAGGTCACCGTGATGTTCGTGGGAGGCCTGTTCGTCATCTGGAACAGGATCGGGATCGGTGAGTTCTACGCCTTCTACGTCTATCTGGACATGCTGCTGGCTCCCATGATGGACATACCGAACCTGTTCGTGACCTCGAGACAGGCCTTCACGTCCATCGACAGGGAGAGGGAGATACTTAACTTCCCCGATGCGCCCGAGAAGCGGGGGAAACTGACTGCGGGACCTGTGCGAAGCCTGCGGATGGAAGGAGCGGGGTTTACCTACCCGGGGTCCGACGCGGGCATAACATGCCTGGACCTGGAGCTGGAGAGCCCCGGGATCTACGCCCTGGTAGGCGAGGTGGGAAGCGGCAAGTCCACCGTCCTCAAGATGATAACGGGGCAGCTTCCCTGCACCGAGGGAAGAATTGCCATCAACGGTGTGGACCTTGATGACCTGTCGGAGGACTACCTTGTCTCTGAGACAGGCTACGTACCCCAGGAATCGGTGCTGTTCAGCCAGTCCGTGGGTGACAATGTCCGGCTGGGAAGGGAAATGGACGAATCCCGTGTGATCGAGTCGCTGAGGGTCGCGGGTCTCGACGAAACTGAGCTTGCGGCCGGAGCGCTTACGGAGCTGGGACAGGGAGGCAGCGGGGTCAGCGGCGGGCAGAGGCAGAGGGTGGCCATAGCCAGGGCTCTCGCCGGGAAGCCCTCCATGTTCCTCTTCGATGACTGCACCGCAGCCCTGGACGCCGAGAAGGAGGAGGCTTTCTGGAAGGAGCTGGAGGAAGCGCGAAGGGACGCACTGGTCCTGGTGGTCTCGCATCGCGAGGCAACCGTCAGGAGAAGCGACAGGGTGATATTCGTTCATGACGGGAAGCTGGTGGATTTCGATACACATCGGAACCTCCTGCGCGGCAACAGGCTGTACAGGCTGATCCTGGCGGCGGAGATGGAATGAGCTACACTCCGGGCTGCATCAGGCTACTCCAGCGGGGTGAGCTGCACCGGAGGGTATCGCTCCTTCGGGAAATGCTGGGGGAGTGCGGGCTGTGCATGAGGAACTGCGGAGCGGACAGGCTCGGCGGCATGCGGGGGTACTGCGGTGCCGGGGAGACCCTCGAGGTGTCATCTTCCTGCGTCCACACAGGCGAGGAGCCGGTGCTCACCGGGGACACAGGCGTGGGCAACATATTCCTCGGCAGGTGCAGCATGGGCTGCGTATACTGCCAGAACCACTCCATCAGCCAGCCGGGTCCCGGAAAAATGCCGGGCTGGGAGACTACACCATCCATAACAGCGGACAGGCTCATTCGTTTTCAGGAGATCGGATGTCCCACCGCGGGTTTAGTGTCTCCCACCCATTACGCGCCGCAGGTGTTCGAAGCGGTCGCCGCCGCGGCGGAAAGGGGTTTCAGGCTCCCGGTGATATACAACACCGGAGGGTACGACTCTCCTGAGCTTCTCCGGCTGCTGGACGGCATGGTGGACATATACCTGCCGGACATCAAGTACAGCGACCCGGCCATGGCCTTAAAATACTCGGATGCGCCGGATTACCCCGCAGCTGCAAGAGACGCGGTCCTCGAGATGCACAGGCAGGTGGGGGAGCTTCGGACCGATGATCGAGGCGTAGCCTTCAGGGGCCTGCTGGTGCGCCTGCTGGTCCTGCCCGGGGGGATCTCGGGGACGGAGGATACCCTGAATTTTCTTGCCCGGGAGATAGGCACAGGGGTCCATATAAGTCTCATGTCGCAGTACTACCCGGCTCACAGGGCCGGCGGGTTCCCTCCCCTGGACCGGAGACTGAGTCCCGGCGAATACCGGAAGGCCGTCTCGGTCATGGAGGAGCTCGGCTTCGAGAACGGATGGGTGCAGGACCCGGTCACTTCGCCCGACACGTACCTTCCCGGGGTGGACTTCAGTATCTAGCCCCCGGGTATCTCGGCCATTCTGTCGAGTAGTTCCGCGACCGCTCCCCCCACGTCTTCCGCCGCCATTACGGCTGAGACCACGGCTATCCCGTCGGCGCCCCACCGCAGGACATCGCCGGAATTGGAGGGCTTGATGCCCCCTATGGCCACAAGGGGAAGTGGAGCAGCCGATTTGATCTCCCTCACGCCTTCGAGTCCCAGGGGTTCTCCGAGGTCCGTCTTGGTGTCGGTTGCGAACACAAGGTTCGCCGCCAGGTAGTCGGCCCCTTCCAGAAAGGCGCTGCGGGCTTCCCCGGCGGTCCTGACCGATACGCCGATCACGGCATCCTTCCCCAGCAGCTTCCTGGCGTTGCGCACCGGCATGTCGTCCTGCCCCAGGTGTACACCGTCCGCACCTGCGGCCATGGCCACATCGACCCTGTCGTTGACTATGAACAGGGCTCCGGCTTCCATGCAGAGTCCCGAAAGAAGTCCCGCGGTATCCAGCAGCTCCCTGGTTGAAGCCGCCTTGTCCCGAAGCTGCACCGTCCCCACTCCTGCCAGAAGGGCGAGTCTGCATGTCTCGACCACTCCGCGGGGACCGCAGAGTACCGGGTCGGTGACCAGGTAGAGCCGGAGCTTCTTCGGGTCAACCATTGACGGAGGCTCTTATCCGTTCCCTGATCGTTCCTTCGTCAAGACCGGCCAGGCCGTCCAGGAAAAGGGGGACGAAGGTGCCGGGTCCGCCCGCCTTCTCCGCGGCGATCTCTCCCGCTATGCCCATTGCGGCAATGCCGGTGAACGCTGCTTCGAACATGTCATCCATGACCGCGGCGAAGCAGGCCGCCGAAGTGGTGGCCGCGCAGCCTGTACCCGTCACCCGCCCCATCAGGGGATGCCCGTTCTCTATGACGGCCGTACTCCTGCCGTCGGTGACTATGTCCGTGGCACCCGTGACCGCCACCACCAGTCCGCGGTCACCGGCGAACCGCGAGATGAGTTCCTCCCGTTCTCCGACGGAGTCCATGGAGTCCACTCCCCTGACTTTCCCGTCATGGCCGGCCAGGGCAAGCACCTCCCCTGCGTTGCCGCGCAGTATGGATATGTGCAGCTCATCCGCTATCCTCAAGGCGGAACCGGTCCTCAGTGCCGTCGCCCCCGCCCCAACGGGGTCGAATACGACGGGAATGCCGTTCTCGTTGGCCGCCCTGCCCGCAGCCAGCATGCTCTCCACAAGCACCGGGTCAAGTGTGCCTATGTTCAGCAGCAGGGCTCCCGCGTACCTGACCATCTCGAGAGATTCGTCGATGCAGGGGGCCATTACGGGGGCGGCCCCCAGGCACAGGGTGACATTGGCCGTGAAGTTCATCACAACGGAGTTCGTGATGTGGTGAACCATGGGCTTTCGGGCGCGCAGGGCATCAAGACCCCGGCAGATGATATCTGCAGGTTTCATGCGGTAACCTCCGGATTTTCTTACGCCGATATTACTCGGATCAAGTTCAAGGGGTCGGTTTCTCAGGCCCGGACTTTCCGGACCACCCCCAATCCTCAGGGCTAAGTTATTTACAACGGGGCTTCTCGTCAAATCCGTTACTTGTCCCCGGGGAATGTTGTGGTTATTTCAATCAGGCTCAGGAAACCCGGAAAATCCCGAAAGGCAGTTCTCATGACGTATACAGGCATTCTCATCGCGGCGCTGCTGGGGGGGCTCCAGCCCGGCGACCCCTGGCCCGCCGCGCTTGACCCTGCATTCTCTTCAGCCCTGGATTCCATTTCCATAGCAAGGGGGCAGCTGGACTTCGACAGGCACTGGGCCACCTCCGTGCATCTTGCGGACTCCACTGTCATCCTGGCCATTCAGAGCATAGAGTCCCTTCCGGTGATACTGGAGAACAGACTGGAAACCCTCGTCGACTACAGGTCTCTCGAGCCGGAAGACCAGGGGATGTCCGCCCTGCACAGCGCGGTCATGGTCCTGGAGGATGCGGATTCGCTCCTCTGTGAACGGCTTGACGGCATGTCCCCCTCGATGGCTGATTCTCTCATGACCGTTGTCCCCTCCCTCTGGCTCAGCGAGAACGATCCTGTGGACTGGGATTCGGTCCTTGAGGGATGGGGACTGTCTCCCGTTGAGGGGGAGCAGATGGAGATGGACACCCTTGCCGTACTTCTGGAGAGCTGCCCGGCTCCGGTGAAGATAAGCCCTGAAGAGCTGGCAAGGGCCGCGATGTCCCTGAGGGAAGCGCAGTGGCCCGGCGAGCTCTCTGTGACCCTGCCGGGAGTAAGCGGCACCACCGTCACCTTCTGCTTCGACGGTCCCGTGAGGTACGTTGTGGGGGGCCGCGGCAGGAACACCTACACCGGGGACTGTCCCTTCGAGCTGATAATAGACATCGGCGGGGACGATTTCTACGGAGAAGGTGTCGGCGGCGCCGCAGGACCGGCGGGAAGACGGATTTCCATCGTGATGGACCTCGAGGGCGACGACACCTACAGGAGCGGCGCCCCTGTGAGCCAGGGCTGCGGTCTGCTCGGCATCGGGGGAGTCATCGACCTTGCCGGGGACGACAGCTACACCGCAGGCGACTTCTCGCAGGGAGCCGGCATCATGGGTCAGGGCTTCCTCATCGACCTTGCGGGGAACGACCTGCAGACCGGGGGCACCTTCAGCCAGGGGGCGGGATGCCTCGGGGAAGGCATGCTCTTCGACGGAGGCGGTGACGATCTGAGAAGGGTCGACCTCTTCGGCCAGGGATTCGGGGGTCCCTGCGGTACGGGCACCCTGGTTGACATGAATGGCAGCGACTGCAATCTGGCAGGATTCCGCTACAGCCATGCCCCGCTCCTGCCGGACGACAACCAGGCCATGTCCCAGGGCTTCGGCATGGGCCTGCGGCCCCTGATCGCCGGGGGCGTCGGCCTCATGGCCGACTTCGGGGCCGGCAACGACACCTACAGGGCCGAGGTGTTCGGACAGGGCTGCTCCTACTTCTACAGCCTGGGAATGCTCTACGACCAGGAAGGGCAGGATTCCTACCAGGCAGCCCAGTACAGCCAGGGCTCCGGCATACACCTTGCGGCCGGCTGTCTCTGGGACGGCGACGGTGACGACAGCTACTTCTCCAGGAACGGTCCGGCCCAGGGCAGCGCCCACGACCTCTCCACCGGCTTCCTCCTGGACGGCGGCGGGAACGACTGGTACTGTTCCGACGGCGGCCAGTCCCTTTCCCTGACGAACTCGGCATCCATCTTCATCGATGTGGAGGGCAGCGACACCTACTGCGGAAGGGGAGGCGGACAGGGTGACGCCAGGTGGGCCAGGGGCTCCTCAGGCGCCGCCGTCTTCATCGACCTCGCCGACGGTGATTTCTACACGGGGGACGGTTCCGACTCGTCACTGTGGCTGGGCGGGGAGTACGGCGTGGGCATTGATCTGCCGGATGTAACCCCGGGCGGCCTGAACCCCCAGGACCCGGTGGGGGACCCCGGCTCTCTGGACCTGGACTCGCTGTTCTCGGTGGCTTCCGAGTGGGAGGTGGGCCCCAACAGGGACAGGGTCCTGGCCCACAGGGAAGAACTGGCCGCCAGGGGAAGGGAGGCCGTGGAATACCTTGTCGAGAACCACATGGGAACCCTGGACGGACTCGAGAGCAGGGCCATGGAGATAGCTTTCGGGGACAACGTCGAGGTCTCGCTGGAACTGCTGCTGGCCTGCCTGGATAGAATAGACAGCCTGCCGGTCAGGAACGGAGGGAATATCGTGTACTTCCTTGGGCAGCTGGAGGACGGGAGAGCCAGGATTCCGCTGGAAAGGCTTCTCGCAAGCAATGGAGACACCCTTTCCACTGGTCTCACCGTGGGAGTGGTGAAGGCCCTGGGGGAGATAGGCAACGCTGAATCCCTCCCCGTGATCGTCTCCCTCTCATCCCATCCCTCCGGGAGGATCAGGAGGGAGTGCGCCGTGTCGCTGGGGACCATATGCGACCGGGATGCGCTGGAAGTACTCCGGACCCTCTCCCTGGACCCGTCCCTTGATGTGAGGTCGGCGGCGGAGCATGCCCTGAGGCTTCTTGAAGAAGCCTTCGAGGAAGCCTCGGAAGAGTCTCCCGCTGAGGAACCCGCAGAGGGGGAGAACTCAGATGAGTGATTGGACTGCAGGTTTGATTGACACGCTGGCGCTTCGGGTATATTTTGTAGATGTGTGGAGGGTGACAGTGAACATGATGAACTTTAACTGAAAGGAAATTCCATGAAGAAACTCGGACTTCTTGTTCTGGTAGTCGGTATCGTCCTGATGGCCGGCTGCGCCGGTGACGACCCGGCCGGACCTTCGGGTACCCTCGAGGACGTGACGGGGCTGGCCATAGGCTCAGCTTCGGCCGGAAGGGATGTAGTGCTCACCTGGAACGCCGTCAGCGTAACGGTCGATGGATACGCAGTGTTCTTCAGGGCCACCGAAACGGCCGACTGGACCGAAATTCAGCAGGTCACAGGGACAACCTACACACATACCGCCGACAATTCCGGCTACTACACCGTGAAGGCCTACGAGGGCACCAACTACTCGACGAACAACTCCAACATAGTAAACACCATGCCCAATCAGATAATGGCCACCTACACCATCTGGGACAACCATGCACCCACGGATTCCACCAGCGGGTTCGTCTTCGGTGCCACGGCCGGCCAGAGGGTCCTCGCCGCCTCCTCGACCAACCACGACATCTACTGCTACGACGGCAACTGGACCCAGAGCCCCTGCGGGTTCTACTCCGGTGACAAGGCGCCTTTTGGAGGAGGCCACGAGACCTTCATGAAACTAGCTGAGGGCAGCATCTACTCCTATCCTCCCAGCTCCGGCTGGTGGGACAGCAACTACGTGCTGGCGGGAGACGTGATCTTCGCCGAGCTGTACAACGGCTACTACGTCAAGATTTACGTACAGGCCATCCCCCAGTGCCCGGCCCAGCCTCTTTCCTACGGTGTGACCTTCTACTTCGACTATCAGCCGATCCAGGGGCTCTACCTCTTCACAACCGAGTCCAGCTAGAACTGGCTGAGGAACAGACGAATGGCGGGGCGGCAAAGCCCCGCCATTTTCATTTGAGGGCAGTAAGACCTTTCCCTGGAAGGAGAGTGATGGGCAGAAGAGCATGGACTGCGCTTTTCTTCTCACTGCTGTTCGCTTCGTCCTGCAGCAGTCCCTTCGGCAGTGACCTTTCAATAACAGTTACCCACCCTGCCGCAGGGGGCGCCACCGCGGACGAGAGCTATATAATCCAGTGGACCCTGGACGCCCCGGAATACTCCGATACCGGGATACTCCTCTTCGTGGACACCGACCTCAACCCCAACAGCGGGTTGATACAGATAAGCGATACGCTTTCGGTGGAGTCGTCCGGGTACCTCTGGGACTGTTCGCTGTTCCCAGAGAACTCCTACTACGTGAGAGCCATGATTTTCGAGGGAAGCCGGTCGGAATCGGACTACAGCGAGGGAACCATAACGGTGTTGCATGGTAAAGCAAGTAGCGATACTGAGATCACCCGGTCTTATCAACAGCGCTGAAAGGTAATGAAATGTTACAAATACTTCTTGCAGGACTCGTTATGGCGATACCCGCAATAGACGAACTTCCCGGGGGGGATTTCGCCGCAGCCGTGATGGACATGCATACCGGGGAAGTGCTTGCCTCCACGGGCTCCGGAGTGTTCCCCCTTGACGATCCCGACATCTTCATGCTGGCCTACGTGGTCGAGATGATGAACGACGGGGTGATGGACCTGGAGCGGATCGTCGGCAGGGACGAGAGCATCGCGGACAGGTTCAGGCTGGGCCTGATGGGCAACAGGGAAGCAGCCGGAAGGGCCATGTGGATAGTCGGGCTGGAAACTCTGAACTCATGGGTGGCGGAAAAGGGAATGAGCGATACAGAACTTCACGATATCCAGCTCCTGTGGGAAGGCGCCCCTGTCACGGAACCCTCGATGAGTTCCCTGGCGGATTTACTGGCGGACCTCAGGATAATTTACTCCGGTATTGAGATTTCATCGGTGAGGTACATACTCGGCGACCCTGATATGGGAGACGGACAGGCCGCTGGCGTGGGGGAAGGATGGACCCTCTACGGCTGGGTGGATAGCGGTGAGGACCACAAGACCTTCGCCCTCATAGCCCGGTCGGCTTCGGGCAGGGATCTGGGGCTGGTGCTTCTTTCCGACGACCTGTGCTGCGAGGAGAAGGGCGACCTTGCAATGATGCTGCTGTGGAATGCGGCGAAGGAGCTGTGACCTCAAGGTCTTGCCACTTTCTTTGTATTGTATTAAGATTGCGTTAAGTTATCTGTAGCAGGGATGGAATAGGCCATTCCTAATACGAGGAGGAGAGTAATGAAAAGGGTCTTTACACTGGTATGCCTTCTTGCCTTCGCCGGTACGGCTTTCGCCGGGTTCTCCATCGGTTTCAAGCAGGTTGAGCTTCCCACATATGTTGACGATGGTGGAATGGAAACATGGGACATGAACATGCTCCGCATCGGCGCCATGGCTTCCCCCGAGTTCCGTATCGAGGGTTACCTGGGTTACGCAAAGCAGAGCTGGGAGTGGGATGAGGGAACAGAGACCGTCAACCTTGACGGCAGCGCCTACGTATTCGGCGCAGGTGGCTACTATGTCATCGAGGCTCCCGCCAACACCAGCTTCAGCTTCGGCCTCCAGTTCCTCTATGGCGGCAGCTCTTCCGAGTACGAGAGCGTA
>JAFGPK010000078.1 GCA_016936235.1 Candidatus Fermentibacteraceae bacterium
AAGCTCCAGTACCCGAAGAGGACGACCCTGCTCCATGTGCTCGATGACTCTGGACAGGAGGGAGGCTTCCCTGGAACCTCCGGCACCCTCCTTGGTGAGACGCGCGAGTCTCTTCTCGCACAGGGCCATGTCCGCGAGGATCATCTCCGACTCGATCTCCTGCAGGTCGCCGGTGACATCGCCCAGAGCGTAGTTGTCCAGGACAAGGGCCAGTACCGCCGCCGTCCTTAGAAGCCCCAGGTTCCTCGGGGCGAGGACCGGGGAGGGTACATCGGTGAAGACCACCCTGGCATGGGTCTTCTTCTCGGGCCGGTGGACGTCCGACAGGAAATCGAGCCGCTCGTCGGGCACATCAACGGTCAGGGGCTTGCCGGTGTCGGCATCGGCGCCGCCCGCCAGGGCCCTGAAGAGAGTGGACCTTCCGCATCCGGGTTTTCCAGCAAGAGCTATCTTCATTTCCGGTTACCTTCCATCATTATCGGAAGCGGAATATAAAGGAATCCCTCCGGGGGGGCATCAATCCCCGGAGGGAAGCGATTCCTTCACCGGGAAGGCTACTCCGTGAACACCCTCACATTGTCGCCATCCGCGCTCTCCACGTCCACCTGCATTTCGTTCAGGGCCTGGATAAGCTCCTCTCCGTCGAGTTTGGAAAGCTGGGAGAGGTCCAGTCCGTGGCTGCTCATGCGGTCAGCCGCGTTGCCGGGGATCAGGGCCGACAGCTTGATGCCTGTCTTGATAAGGCTCAGCGGGACTCGTACATTGACCTTGTCACCGCTGGCGGAGTCCACGATGACCCTCAGGAACCTCGGCGTCTTCCTGCGGACTGCACCCGCCTCGATCTCGGCAGGCTCCTCCTCCTGTTCTTCAGGTTTCCCGAGCTTGGACAGGAGCGCTGTGGCCTCATCCACCGTGATCTTGTCCTCGGAGAGCATCTCCAGGATCTTCTTCTGCGATTCACTTCTCATGTCACACCTCTTTCCGGGTCAGATGAACTGAACTAGCACTTCCTCATCCTCTGTATCAACATGAACACGGATACCGTGCATCCTCATCATAAGCAGGACGACTCTCCACGCCTGGCTCGCCGCCAGCATGGCGTAACTCCCGGGGCGGAAGATCAGGGCCATGTTGCCCACCAGCCATCCGAGGAGAGCGAAGGGGATGGCCAGAAGCCAGATAATGAACCAGGGCAGCGGGATGAGCACCCTCTTCACCTTCAGCAGCAGTATGAACGCCGGCATCACAGTTCCTCCATGGCCTGCCTGAAGGTGATGTCCCCCTTGCGAAGCTTCTCCAGCACTATGTTCTCGCGGTTGTCCGGCGCCTCCATCGTCGAGTCGAGTCTGTCTATCAGATCGGCTATCCTGGCCCTGGCAGTGGGATAGCTTACGTCCAGCAGCTCCTGTATCTTCTTTATGGAGCCGAAGCTTCGGACGAAGGCTATCATCAGCGCCTGGTCATCAGGGGAAAGCTGCGAGAGAATGGAGACGGAGAAGTTGCCCTCCATTCTTATGCCGCATTCCTCGCACCGGCAGGCAACTGGGGTCATGATTCTTTCGCAGTCTGGACATCTGGCGTTTCCAATATCCATATCAAACCTCCATATTTCTAAAGTTATCATAGCAAACATTTGAATTTTGTCAAGGTCAGGATGAAAAATATGTACCTAACGTTGAATGCTGCTTTTACTCCTTGACTGGAGTTCCGTCAATGGTTCTATTGCTTTCACAGGAAGGGGGGATGAGATGTGTCCAGGATAATAGCAGTAGTACTCGGTGGGGGAAGGGGGACCAGGCTGTACCCCCTCACCCGTGACAGGAGCAAGCCCGCGGTACCCATTGGAGGGAAGTACCGTCTCATCGACATTCCTCTGTCCAACTGCATCAACGACCAGATAAGGCATATCCTGGTCCTGACCCAGTACAACAGCGAGAGCCTCAACAGACATGTCGCAAGGACCTACAGGTTCGACAGGTTCACTCACGGTTTCGTGTCCATACTTGCGGCGGAGCAGACCGACGATAACACTGGCTGGTTCCAGGGAACCGCCGACGCCGTCAGGCAGAGCCTCAAGTACATCAACGGCCAGCATCCGGACCTTGTGCTCATACTGTCGGGCGATCAGCTCTACAGGCTGGATTTCAACCGGCTGGCGGACTATCATGTCGGCAGGAACGCTGATATTTCAATTGCCACCAAGCCGGTCACGGCTGCGGACGCGACATCCCTGGGCATAATGAAGGTCGGCGACGACGGGGTCATAACCGAGTTCAGGGAGAAGCCTCAAGAGGAGGAGCTGGACGGACTGAGGAGCGAGCAGACCGGAACCACCTGTGCGAAGCCTTTCCTGGGGAACATGGGTATCTACATGTTCTCTCCCGGAATACTGAGAGAGGTGCTGGAAAGGGAGCCTGATGTCATAGATTTCGGCAAGGAGATAATACCCCATTCCATCGGGTCCTACAGAGTGCTGTCCTATCCCTTTGACGGTTACTGGTCTGACATCGGGACCATCGGCAACTTCTTCAGGGCCAATCTCGACATGGCCGCTCCGGAGCCTGAATTCGACATGTACAGGAGCTTTTCGCCTCTTTATACCAGTGCAAGGGCGCTTCCCGGGGCAAGGGTGAACGACTGCAGCTTCAGCGAGAGCATCGTCTGCGACGCCTCAGATGTGGAGGGTTCCCGGTTCAGCAGATGCATACTGGGTCTTCGAGGCAAGGTGCGGTCCGGTACCGTGATGGAGAACTGCGTCTTCATGGGCTCCGACTACTGGGAAGGGCACTACCTCGACCCCAGGAACCATCATCCGGACATGCTTCCTCTGGGTGTGGGGAGGGACTGCCTCATAAGGAACGCCATAATCGACAAGAACGCCAGGATAGGTGACGGCTGCAGACTGGAGAACGCCGCCGGGGTCGAGGAGTACACGTCCGACCTCTACTGCATTCGCGACGGAATAATAGTGATCCCCAAGAACGCTGTTCTGGAGGACGGATTCGTCATCTGAGGCGTCAGGTGATCAGAGTTCCCGCCTGATAGACCAAGGTGGCCATCACCGCAGCCACACCCGTGGTGTAGAGTATGGCGAATCCCGCCCACCCCCACGACCCCGTTTCTCTCTTTATCACCGCGATGGTGGCTATGCAGGGTATGTAGAGCATCGTGAAAACGATGAGGGCCAGCGCCATGACAGGGTTCCAGCCTTCCTCCGTGGCCAGCTTCTCCGAAAGGGAGACAGATCCACCTCCTTCGACCTCGCTCATCGAGTAGGCGGTTCCCAGTGTTGAGACGACTATCTCCTTGGCCGCGAACCCCCCGATCAGCGCCACGTCCACCTTCCAGTCAAAACCCATGAGAGGTCTGGTCGCGTTCTCCATTATCCTTCCCGCACGCCCGGCGATTGAGTGGGAAAGGCTGGCCTGTGCCAGCTGGTTGCCCGAAAGTCCCTCCGCGAGTTCCTCCGGCAGGGCCGGGAAGGTCATGAGACCCCACATTATGACCGAGGCAAGCAGGATGACGGTCCCCGCCTTCCTCAGGTACAGCCAGGTCCTCTCCCACATGTGGATGAGCAGGCTCCTGATGGATGGAAGTCTGTACGGAGGGAGTTCCAGGACGAAGGAGGTCGATTCCCCTCTGAGGACAGTAGACCGCAGCAGTTTTGCGGAAAGCATGGCGAAGGTCCAGGAAAGTATGGTCAGACCGAAGAGGACGGTACCCTCGTTCGAGGAGAAGAAGGCGCCGATGAGCAGGGCGTAGACCGGCAGCTTGGCTCCGCAGTTCATGAAAGGGACGGATAGGATCGTGGCGAACCTTTCCCTGGTGTCCCTGAGGGTCCTGGCGGCCATTATCCCGGGGACCGCGCAGCCCCCCGTAATCCCTCCGGACACGATGAAGGGTACAATGGAGCTGCCGTGCAGTCCGAACTTCCTGAATATCCTGTCCATCAGGAAGGCTATCCTGGCCATGTACCCGGTGTCCTCGAGAATGGATATGAAGAAGAACATGAACATTATGAGGGGCACGAAACCCACGACGCCGCCTACGCCGTCTATGGCGCCGCTGACGACCATGGACCTTATGAAGCCCCGGGGCAGGAGGTCCCAGGCCACGACGTGAAGCCAGCCGAACAGACTCTCCACCCAGGAGATGGGGGCGCGGCTGATCATGAAAGTGAACTGGAAGAGACCGAAGAGGACCGCGGCCATGACCACCGGGCCCAGTACCGGGTTGGTCAGGAACCTGTCTATCCTGTCGGAGAAGTACAGTCTGTTCTCCACCGGGCAGGTCCTGACCCTCTTCACCACACCTGCCACGAAGCCGTACCTGTGGTCGGCTATGACGCCCTCGGTCTCGTCGTTCATCTCCCTGAATACCTGCTCCGCCAGTTTGCCCGCCGTGTCCAGTATCTCCCTCGACCCGTCGGTGTCCAGCCTCTCGACCCTGTCGATGGTGTGCGAATCCTGTTCCAGCAGGCGCAGCGCCAGCCACCTGGGAGGAGCCACGTCCGCCAGCAGGCCGCAGTTCACTATCATTCTCTCGAGGATCGCAAGAGCCCTGTCGGAGGATGTCCCGTAGGAAAGGTCAATCGGGACCCAGCTGGTCTCGGAACCTGCGACGGCCACGGCTTTCTCAAGAAGAGCGTCGGTTCCTGTCCCCCTGTTGCCCACCGTTCTGATCACCGGTACACCCAGAATGGAAGAGAGTTCCGCCGAGTCTATCCTGATGCCCCTCATCTCGGCGATATCGATCATGTTCAGAGCTATGATGACGGGAACCCCCAGTTCCATGAGCTGGGTCGTCAGGTAGAGGTTCCTCTCCAGGCTGGATGCGTCCACTACATGGATGACCACGTCCGGACGCTGTTCGAGAAGGTAATCCCTGGCAGCGACTTCGTCCGGTGAGTATGGTGTGAGGCTGTATGCCCCGGGAAGGTCAACCACCTTCACCCCGACGCCGCCGGCTCTGCTGCCGCCCTCCTTGATCTCCACGGTTATTCCCGGGTAGTTCGCTACATGCTGCCTAGCCCCGGTGAGTGCATTGAAGATGGATGTCTTGCCTGAATTCGGATTTCCGGCAAGGGCGATCACGGGTTCGTGACTCAATGGATGACCGCCAGTATCACGTGAAGGGCATCCCAGCCTGCCAGCTCCACAAGGTTGCCTCCAACTTCGACCCTTACGCGGTCAGGTCCCTCGAGCTTCTCCACCATCCTTACATCAGCTCCCTTGACGAATCCCAGCTTCATGAGGCGCGTGACCGTCATTCCCCTGCCCCTGACCGATATCACCCTTCCGGACCCTCCGGGCCTCAGTGAACCCAGGGTTACGCTTTCGCCGTATTCAGCCTTCAGCATCTCGGTCCGGTAGGAGCATCCCCGGCAGTTGTCGTCGCAGAAAGACGGATAGGACGCCAGGACGGTATCAGGAGACGCGGGGACAACCCTGACATGCCATGCCGTTTTCCTGTCGATGCCGAACCTTGTTTCGTCCCTTGCAACCACGATAGGACCCTTTCCCGACGAGGATATCACATGCAGGAGGGCTCCCGGGTTGATTCCCATGCTGACCAGTCTGCTCTCGGCCGCGTGTTCGGACGTGATGTTGATCACCCTCACCCATTCGTCGGTGGCGGCCATGGTGAGGGGGTAGCCGGGTTTCGGGTGACCCTGCCCGGACCACCCTCCGCCTCTGCCCCTCCTCCTGCCCTCTCTGTTCCTCATGCAGAACCGCCCCCCGTTACGTCGACTCTGCGCAGGAGTACGATGAGGGCGGCTGACAGGGGGATGTCCAGCCGGTATCCGTCCAGTCGCACGATGCAGGGGAGTTCATCACTTCCCGGACGGTCCATCGTCACCTCAACTCCCTGTATGAAGCCCATGTCGATCAGGGACCTTCTGTCCGCCCTTCCACCTTTTATCCGTGCGATCGTCCCGCTGCAGCCGGGTGGGAGCTCCGCGAGGCTCGAAAGGTCTCCCTGCTCTTCTCCGCATCCGGTATCAATGATGGGACATACCGCCTTGGAACATCTCGAACCAAGCTGATCGAGACCCTCCAGACAGCTGCCGAAACCGCTTTCGAGAAGCCTGCCCAGCTCAGGGCAGGCGGCGATGAACTCGAAGAAGGCGGCAAGCCGCTCCATGGAGCTGTCGGACAGGTGATGCTCCATCGCGCAGGCGTCCTCCTCGGCCTGTGTGCTTTCGGTACCCAGTATCTCCGTCAGGAAGCGGGAGAGAAGACGGTGCCTTGCGGCGGTTCTCCTTGCGATCCCGGCACCCTTTTCCGTCAGCTCTATGTAACTGCGCTTGGAATACCTGATGAGGTCAAGTTCGGCCAGGCGCTTCATGGCAGGCGTGACGGAGGCGGGACTTACCTGGAGATTGTCGGCGATATCCCGCACCCTGGCGACGGAACTGGTCCCCAGGATACGCAGGATAGCCTCGAGGTAATCCTCCAGAGAACCTGTAACGCCGTTTTTCGGATCTGACATACAGACTCCTCTATTTCTGTTAGATGAATCTAACAATAATAGCGAAGCTGTCAATACGATGGAAGGTGGATCAGAAGTTCCCGGTTCCGCTGGATTGGGAAATGGCAGCCTAGGGCTGCTTCATCAGAGATGCCTTGAGCCTGTCAGCCTTGTTGGGATGGATCAGCCTGTTCCGAGCGGCCCTGTCAATGAGGCTCTGGGCCCTCTTGACGATGTTCGTCCTCTCTTCGGGGTCCTCAGCCTGCTGAGCGTTCTTTATGGCCGTTCTGAGGGTCCGCATGCTGCTGCGGTTCCTCTTCGCCTTGACTATGTCCGTCCTGCGACGCTTGAGCGATTGTCTGCTCCTTGCCAAGAGGAGACTCCTTTCACAAATTAGATGATACTATTCATAACAGGCATGATTCTGTCAGAGGGTGGAATTCTAAGCCCTGAATTGATGGAAGTCAACTTCGCAAGGGAGAACACAATGAAATACGCAATTGCTTTTCTTACCCTCGCCGCACTGTTCACAGCGGTTTCAGCGGACCGTCTGGTGAGGCTCCACGACGTTAACGCCGCATTAGCCCTTGAACTGATGGAGCAGGGTTATGACGTTGCCAACGTCGATCAGAGGGCGGGTATCATTGACATCTATCTTCCGGAGGATGAAGTTGACGGGGCCGCTCTACTGACTGCCGATTACGAATTGCTGCCCAGGGAATGGGGCGAGCTGCTGCCCGAGAATTCCAGGGGAGCGGGATATTACTACGACCCCGATGAGAACTGGCAGTTCTGGTGCACGCTGGCCGCGGAGAACACTGATCTCGTCGACACTCCGGTCGCGATAGGTCAGTCCTATCAGGGCCGCGATATTTACGCCATCGAGATGACAGGCATTCTGGGAGGCTACAAGCCCGTCATCATCTTCTCGTCCCTCATACACGCACGTGAGCCCGGGGGGAACGTGGTCCTCATCGACTTCGCCAACTGGCTTGTGGACAACTATGACGGCGGAGATACCAGGGCCGCATACATACTGGACCACTCGACCCTCTATTTCATCCCCATAGGAAATCCCGACGGGTACGAGTACAACATGCCCAACGGCGGGATGCACCGTAAGAACATGAACTTCACACTTGGGAACGGTGTGGACCTCAACCGTAACTGGGGCTACATGTGGGGCTACGACAACGTGGGCTCAAGCCCCAGCCCCACATCCGAAACCTACCGGGGAACGGCTCCCTTCTCCGAGCCCGAGACCCAGGTCCAGAGCAACTTCATCATCGACAAGGCCCCGATCGCGGCCATGAGCTATCACACCTACGGCGGCGACCTTCTGTACCCCTGGGGTTACGAAGACATCTTCACACCGGACAATGATCTCTTCGTCGGATGGGCGGACCAGATGACGGCGGTGAACAACTACACCTACGGGACACCCTGGCAGGTGATGTACAACAGCAACGGCGACCAGCTGGACTGGAGCTACTGCGGCGTGGATGTGCCTAAGGTCTACTGCATGACGCCCGAGGTCGGCGACAACGGGTTCTGGGGCAGCCAGAACGACACTTCCGAGATAGTCCGAATCTGCGACGAGTGCAGGCCAATGAACATCATGTTCTGCATGTTCGCCCTGAACTTCGTGGGCATAGGCGAGGAGGGCGGCGGCATAGGGGTAGAACCCCTGCTGGACCTGGGCTCAGTGCAGCCGAACCCTGTTGTTACCAGCGCCGTGTTCAGAATCTCAGCTCCCTCGTCGTCCGTGCTTGATGTCGTCATATACGACACCAGCGGAAGAGCGGTGCAGACATTCGAGGCAGGCAGTCCCGAGGGCGGTCAGCTTGACCTTACCTGGATCGTTCCCGACAATATCCCCGCCGGGGTCTACACTGTCACCGTGTCCGACGGAGCCGGCAGCATCGATTCCGGAAGATTCACCGTCCTAAGGTAAGAGCGGAGCTTCATTGGGACAGGAAGGACAGGCGCCGGATTACTATCAGCTCCTCGGCGTGAAGTACGGCGCCACAAAGGAGGAGATAGAGGACGCCTACCACGAGCTTGCCCGCAGGCTCCATCCGGATGTGACCGGCGAGGACCCTGAACTCACCGCAAGGTATATGTCGGTGAACGAGGCCTACCAGGTGCTTTCCAGGAGCGTTGAGCGGGAGGATTACGACAGGGCCCTTGGTATCGAAGGCGTAAAGGAGGGCCGGGAAGACGGGGAAGGCCAGGAGGCCAGGCCCCAGCCGAAAGCGGTGAAGCCTCCCGACATCCAGGCCCAGGACATGCGGTTGCTGGACGCCAGGCTCAGGCGAGCCATTCGCGACGCCTCCGGTATGTGCGACAAGGGAAATTTCTGGGAGGCAACAAGGCTCCTGGAGAAATACCTCAAGACCCACCCGGACAACGCCCAGCTGAGAAAGGCCCTTGCTTCCGCCGCCCTGGGTCGCAAGAGCTACCATGAAGCAGTGAACCACATGAGGGCGGCCTGCAAGGTCGAGTACCATGATCCCGAAAATTTCATCCAGCTTGCGGAGATCTACATCGAAGCGGGGCAGCTGGTCCTGGCGGAGAAGGCACTGTACGAAGCCCTGGGATGGAACGCCGAGCACGAGGGCGCGCTCAGGATGAAGAAGAGGATACGGGACCTGAAGGATGCTGAAAAACCCCCTTTACAGAGGATCTTCAGCAGGATCTCAAACGTCATGAAACGCTAGGGGAGTTGAATTGGAATCCGGCGGGAAGCTCTACTACTCCATAAGCGAGGTCTGCAGCATGACGGGTCTCAAGCCCCACGTCCTGAGGTACTGGGAAACCGCCTTCCCGATGCTCAAGCCCTCCAAGAACCAGTCCGGGAACAGGGTCTACAAGGAAGGGGACATCGGGCTTATCAAGCTCATAAGCAGGCTTCTGTACCGCGAAAGGTACACAATCGACGGTGCAAGGCAGAAGATAGAGGAGATGGACGATCTCGAGGAGCAGATGGAGCTGGAGCTTTCCACCGCCACCGTATCCTTCGAGACCATGGACATGATCAAGAGGGAGATTTCCGAGCTCATCGACCTGCTTGACAGGGACCCGATGGCGGTTGACAAACAGGAAGATTAGACGTAACTTTGCTTCCTCCCGGTCGGGGCGTGGCGCAGTCCGGTAGCGCACTTGAATGGGGTTCAAGTGGTCGCTGGTTCGAATCCAGTCGCCCCGACCATCTTTCTCTTACTGGATCGATCAGCCTGAAGAACGGCTGCGGCCGAAACTCGAAAGGTGAGTATGGGCGAAGCCCTTCTGGACTGGTTGTCCGGAATACCCGGCGAGATACAGATGATGCTCCTCTCCGCGTTCCCGCTGACGGAGCTCAGGGGAAGCATACCCCTTGCCTGGACGGCCATGAGCGGAGCCTGGGCATGGCCATGGTGGAAGATCTATCTGCTGGCGGTGGCCGGGAACCTCCTGCCGGTGCCGTTCATCCTCTGGTTCCTTGAACCGGTCAGCAGGTTCCTGAGAAGATGGCGGCCCTTCGACAGGTTCTTTGAGCGGCTTTTCGACAGGACGCGCAGGAGGGCCGGGAAGAAGATAGAAAGGTACGAGGCTCTGGGACTGACCATCTTCGTGGCCATTCCGCTTCCGGTGACCGGCGCCTGGACAGGCTCACTGGCGGCGTTCCTCTTCGGCATACCGAAGAGGCTGGCTATCCCGGCGATAGCCCTCGGTGTAGCGGTGGCCGGCATTCTCGTAACGCTGATAATGACGGGCACACTGGCGGGTATCGGCTTCCTGGTGGGACCTGAATAGGCCTGAACGTTGCACAATGACGCTGCCGGTAGTAAATTTGCTTGGCTGAAATGATAGTCGGGGCGTAGCGCAGCCCGGTTAGCGCGCCTGGTTCGGGACTAGGAGGTCGGAGGTTCAAATCCTCTCGCCCCGACCATCTTCGTCGTACGGAGGGTATATAGTCACTAAACTCGTCTCGGTTGCGGGCGGATCGGCAGCCTCCCCGGAGGAATGCTCCCTTGCCCTGAGGCTGGGAGGTCTGCTGGCCCGAAACGGGTTCACCGTCGTCTGCGGGGGCGGTTCCGGTGTTATGGAAGCCGTATGCAGGGGCGCGGTTGAAGCCGGGGGCGCTGCGATAGGCATCCTTCCGGGCGCGGATCCGGCCGGGGCCAATCCCTGGGTCACCATTCCAATCCCCACGGGGATGGGAACCTTAAGGAACAGGTTAGTGGCCATCACCGGAAGCGTTCTGGTGGCCGTGGGTGGAAGGTTCGGCACCCTCTCGGAGATAGCCTACGCCCTGGAAGCCGGTCATCCGGTATGCGCAATGGGACAATGGGCCTCCATCGACGGCGTAACACCGGTAGACAGCCCTGAGGAGGCGCTGGAGTTCATTCTGGAGAGAACGGGGGATCCGGATGCACAGTATTGAAGAACTGAGTAAGCAGATAAGGAACGTTCCCGATTTTCCCATGGAGGGAGTGGTCTTCAAGGACATCACCACCCTGCTCACGCATCCCGGTTCGCTGAGGGACGCGGCTCACCATATGGAGGAAGCCTGCAGCGTCTTCGAGTACGATGCCGTGGCCGCCATCGAGTCCAGGGGGTTCATCTTCGGAGCGATCATTGCGGCGGACCGCGACCTTCCTCTTGTCCTGATCCGCAAGCCCGGCAAGCTGCCGGCGGAGACCATAAGCCGCGAATACTCCCTGGAGTACGGGACGAACACTGTGGAGATGCACAGGAACGCCCTTCCAAAGGGGAGCAGGGTGCTGATCGTAGACGACCTGATAGCAACGGGGGGATCCGCCCTGGCAGCCGCCGATCTTCTGAGGAGGGACGGATGCACCGTTGCGGGAGCCGCGTTCGTCATCGACCTTTGCTTCCTGGGCGGAGGCGGGAAACTCAGGAACAGCGGAGTGGACTACGTGGGTCTCATAGAAGTTTCTTCCGAGCAATAATTGACTGAAGGGCCATAATTTCGCATAATCTCTGCCAATCACGGCAGGAAAGCACTCGAGTCGAACATGGAAAGGAAAGATATGTCGAGGTTGTTACTAATAGCGATGATGATCATCGGCCTTGCCTTCTTCGGATGCGGTGAACAGGCTGAGGAGGTCGGGAACGGTGACGGGGCCGACGGAGGGTCTACCGGTGATGTGACCGAAGACGGCGGCGAGCATGCCGGAGGGACCGGCGGCGACGGCGGCGAGAGAGTTGCCGTACAGGGATTCGATTTCGAGACCGCTGATCTGGAAGTCGGTCAGTGGATAGAGTTCGGCGCCGACAACCTGCCCCAGACCGTCAAGATATCGGTGGTGGGCACCGAGATGAACCAGGGTACCGAATGCTACTGGATCCAGATCAGCACCGCTGATTTCGTGGGTCAGGTCCTGGTTGACGCCGAGGGTCTTGAGACCGCAATGGCCGATTATGAAGACCAGTTCGGCGAGTTCGCGGCCGATCCCGCCGCTTACATCCGGGAGAACATGTCGGACGCAACCGGAATGGCCAACATGTTCGGCAACGAGGAGAGCATGAGCATGGCCATCGAATTCGTAAGGGCTTTACGGATGGTCAAGTTCGAGCAGCAGGGGATGGTAATGGCGGTGGACCTGGCAGGAGTGGCGGACTGGCTCGAGGACATGATGCAGGACCCTGCATTCCAGGACCAGTTCCAGCAGGGCTTCGCCCAGGGCTTCAACGCCGAGGGCGGCCAGGAAGGGCTTGACACCATCATCTCGGAACTGGACAACATCGACTTCACCTTTGAGGAGACAGAAGTCGACGTGGCCGGTGACAACATGAGGGGTCTCGAGTTCGGCATAGCACATCCCGAGGGCAGCGTCAGCGTTGTCCTGACCTCGGAGCTTCCCATACTGCCTCTCGCCTACGCCGAGATCTCCGGGGACGGCGAGAACCATTACGTAGAGGTCAGGGGATACGGTTTCAGCGGTGCCCAGGACCTTCTTCCAGGAGCTCCGGCCCAGACTATCCAGGCCATGATGTTCCTTCAGGGAATGGAGCAGCAGATGGGCGCCATGGGCGCCCAGCAGGGACGGGGCATCAACTAGAACGCCCCCGCGATCAGTAAGGGAATGCCCGGCCCCGCGCCGGGCATTCTCTTCATTGACACCGTATCACGGGCTGGATTATTGTCACATTTATACAGAACAACGATCACAGTGAATGAAACGGACGGCTTCCCGGAAAGAAGAAGGAGGGCTTTATGGCAAACAGATATCTCGCTGTTGCTGCGGTAGTTACAGGCCTTATCGCACTGGCCGGTTGCCTTGGCGGAGGCTCGGGCGGTACGGGACCTTCGGGTTACACCACGGAACTCGAGGGAACATGGGTGTATACAGAGTCTGACACCAACTACACCTTCACTCTCACATGGGCCTTCACTGACAGCAACTGGACCCGTACCGACGTACTAGTGACCGATCAGTCGTACAACTGGGCAGGCACCTTCGAACTGAATACCGGAACCTCCCCCAGGGAGATCGATTTCTACTGCTCCTCGAGCAGCGATACCAGCGCCGTGGGCCTTACGGCACTGGGGATATACTCCCTCAATTCCACCGCCACTGCATGCACAATAGCCGTCAACGATTTCGGCGACACGGTAAGGCCGAGCGACTTCTACTACGGCTGGGTATTGAACAAGCAGTAGACATAGTCCGAACAATCCGGATATGAGGGACGGTCCTGGAGACCGTCCCTTCTTTTTCCCTTTCTTTGAAGGCCGCGATGGCTTATTATCGTGGCAAATGGATCTGCTGGAAGAACAGAACAATTCAGTCCCGAACGCGCCCCTTGCGGACCTCCTGAGGCCATGCAGCCTGGATGAGGTCTCCGGGCAGGAGCACCTCCTCTCCAGGAACTCGCCCTTTCGACGGGCGCTGGAGGAGGGTGTGCTGGGATCCTTCATACTCTGGGGACCGCCCGGTTCAGGAAAGACCACGCTCATACTGCTGGTCTCACGGCATGCGGGTCATAATTTCGTCCGATTCAGCGCTGTGACCGGCGGTGTGAAGCAGGTTCGCTCCATAGTCGAGGACGCCGCCAGGCTGAGAAGACAGGGATTGAAGACTCTTCTTTTCGTAGACGAGATCCATCGTTTCAACAAGGCGCAGCAGGATGCCTTTCTCCCGCATGTGGAGGACGGTACCATATGTCTTGCGGGAGCCACGACGGAGAACCCTTCATTCGAGATCATCGCCCCTCTCCTGAGCAGGTGCACCGTCTATGTTCTCAGAAGGCTCGAGAATGAACAGATACTCTCCATACTGAGACGGGCGGCAGCTCATCCTGAATTCCGAAGCATGAACCCCGGGGGCATCGAGGACGGTGTGCTGGAGGATATCGCCTCCTGCGCCGACGGAGACGGCAGAAGGGCGCTGAACATGCTGGAACTGCTGGCGGGGATGGCATCCGGGGAGAAGATAACGACAGAGCTCTTCAGGGACGCCGCCGCCTCTTCTCCGCTCTCCTACGACAAGTCCGGGGAGGAGCACTACAATCTGATCAGCGCCCTGCATAAATCCCTGCGTTCCAGCGACGTTGACGCCTCGCTCTACTGGCTTGCCCGGATGATCCTGTCAGGCGAGAATCCGCTCTACATCGCGCGGAGAATGATACGCTTCGCCACGGAGGATGTAGGTCTGGCGGACCCCTCGGCACTCACGGTGGCCATGAGGGCGGCAGACTCCTGGAGATTCCTGGGATCTCCCGAAGGAGACCTGGCCCTGGCCGAGGCAGCATGCTACCTTGCCCTCGCGCCGAAGTCCAATTCAGTCTACACTGCATGGCAGAGGGCCGTCTCGGCTTCGGAACGGGGAGGTTCCCTCCCTGTTCCGCTTCATCTGCGCAACGCTCCCACCAGGCTCATGAAAGAGCTGGATTACGGTAAGGATTACCAGTACGCTCACGGCATGCCTGGGGGAACGGTGACCCATGTCAACTTCCCCGTCGAAATGCGTGAGGAGGAGTTCTACATCCCGTCGGATGCAGGCAGGGAGGCTGACATCTCGAAGAAGCTGTCGCAGTGGAAGGAGATCCGTAACAGGACCAGGGCCGGGGAAGCGGAGAAGCGCTGAGGTGTCACGGGCAGAAGAGTACAGGACCAGGATGGTCAGGAACGACCTGGAAGGTCAGGGGATAAAGGACCGTGGGGTTCTGGATGCGTTCATGAGGGTGCCGAGGGAGGCTTTTGTACCCGAGGGGACCGGCCTGCGGGAAGCCTACGGCGACCACCCGTGTCCCATAGGCTGCGGCCAGACTGTCTCACAGCCGTTCATCGTGGCCTACATGATCCAGATGCTGGGATGTGTCCCGGGTGACAATGTTCTGGAAGTGGGTACCGGGTCGGGCTATCAGACGGCGATACTTGCAGCCATGGGGCTGAAAGTGGTAACGGTGGAGGTCATAACCCGGCTTGCTGCGCGGGCCAGGGGTGCGGTTCTGGGGATCCTGCCCCATGCGGACGTCAGCTTCATCGTGGCCGACGGTTACCAGGGCTGGAGGCCCGCTGCCCCGTACCGCGGCATAATAGTGTCCGCCGCTCCGGTCTCGATTCCCGGGGAGCTTGAGTCTCAGCTTAGCCCCGTGGGCGGCAGACTTGTGATACCGGCGGGTGAATGGTCCCAGAGCCTCTTTCTCGTCGAGAGAGTGGGTGACGAGCTGACAGTCAGGAGATCGCTCCCGGTGAGGTTCGTCCCCCTGGTCAGAAGACGCGGCGGCTCCGGCGATGATCCAAACGGAAGGCCGCGGGGGGATACAGAGTGAAGGAAGACCTTGCCTGCTTCAGCTTCCCAAGGGAGATTCCGTGCCTGGCGGGTACCGCGGCACCCGCGGTCTCGGGCATGCTGAAGGAGGGTCCGATCTCCGCCGTGATCCCCGCAGACGGTGATTTTTCCCTGGCGGTACATGGATGTCACTATCTTGTCCTGTGCCCTTCAGACCCTGACGAGCTGACCGGGCTTGCAGGTCTTGCTCGTAACGCTGCCGAGGGGGAAGATATGCTCACTGTGGCGCTGTCTCCTTTCGACGCTTCCCCGATGTTCGATATACCGGTCTTCATGAGGGTCGGGGAATTCGCCCTCAAGGTGCTGGAGGCGATCCCCGGTTACCACCTCACGCTCCGGAGGGAGTCTTCCGGTCTTCTCATGCCGCTGTGGCAGAACACCGGCGCGCTCCTGCCATTCTTCGTTCACAACATGAACAACATCCTGGCCCGGATCATGGGAAACACGGAACTTGCGCAGATGTACGCCGAGAAGTCGGAAACCGTCAGGGACAAGCTTGCCGGGGCCCTCGCCGGGGTGGAGGATTTGAGGGAGTACATTCAGAGGCTTGCCGAGCTGTCCGCAACGGAGAACGACGGTTCCGCCTGGAGGCCGGACAGGCTGAAGGGCATTGAACGGACCGGGCGAATGTTCAGCGGCAGGTCGGTGGATTTTTCCTTCGAGAGAAGCAATGGATTCCCGGTCGAGATCCCTTGTCCCGCCTGTCATCTGGACCTCACCGTGGGACTGGCGGCCGCCTGCGCCGCGGTAATGGTGAACGGGTGCGGCAGTATCCATATTAAAGCGGAAGGACATGGCGGGTGCGCCATGTTCTCGGTCAACTGGGGAGCCAGGCCCGGCCGGTCCGGTCTCCTGACCGACAGTGAAACCTCCGCGGTGGAGCTCATGGCTACGGCGGCTGCCTGCTGCGCGCGTTTCGGCTTCACCCTTGTCATCGGACAATGCAGCGGCATGGAGGGCGAAGTGTCGGTCATCGCCGGAGACCCGTCCCGGCACCTGCCGGCAGAAAGGAAGCAGAAGCATGAATGACGGGAACACCGGGAGACCCGCATCCCCGGAGACAACGGTCGACGCCGTCCTGGCGATTTTCCAGGCGGAGCCTTCCTCGAGGCTTACATTCCAGCAGCTGGCCACAAGGCTGGGGGGCGGTCACCCCGACCTCTCCGGAGCTATGGACCAGCTGGTCCGGACAGGCCTGCTCTGGCCTGCCGGGGGAAGACGGTTCGCCCTGCCGGAGGAACTGGGCATAGTAAAGGGCAGGATCGTGATGCGTTCCGACGGAAGCGGTTTCGTAAGGTCAGCGGGTGAGAGGATCGAGCTGGACCGGCGGAACACCGCGGGATCCCTGGACGGCGATACAGTGATGGTGAGGAAACTGCAGAAGCAGGGTGATGGCGGTACGTTCAGCGGAAAGGTCGAAGCCGTTGTCTCACGGAGCAGACAGGGACTCAGCGGAGTGGTCCGCAAAAGGTCTGGCAGGTGGGTGATAGATCCGGTCGATCCGGTGCTTCCCAGGGAGATTCCCCTCACGACCGGATCGCGGTCGGGTGTGTCTCAGGGCAGGCTGGTGTACGCCGAACTCGATTACGGTGACCGGAGGCTGTCCGCAGTGCTGAAGAGGAACATAGGAAGCCCCGGCTCGCCTGAGGCCCTGATCGACGCCGTGATCCTGGACCACGGGCTGCCGGACGGGTTCGGGGAGGACGTGACCATGACGGCGCGGGAGGAGGCGCTGATACCCTGGAGCGAGGAGGACAGGAAAGACCTCCGTCACCTGTTCACGATAACCGTCGACCCAGTCGACGCGAGGGATTTCGATGACGCCGTCTCAATAGGTTCCGTCGACGGGCTCAGGGTCCTCTACGTTCATATAGCCGACGTGGCCAGGTATGTGCGCCACGGCAGCCTGCTTGACGGCGAGGCCGGGAGGCGTGGGACAAGCGTGTACCTTCCGGACAGGGTGATCCCGATGCTTCCCGAGGTTCTCTCCAACGGTGCCTGCAGCCTCGGACCCGGCGAGGACAAGGCGACGAGGACGGTGATCATGAAGTTCGACGATTCCGGCAGAAGGCTGGATTTCTCCATCGTTCCCTCGATCATCCGCTCCGACAGGAGGATGACCTACGAGGAGGCCCTGGAATACCTTGAAGGGAACGGATCGGACAGCGACCTAAGGGAACTGTTCAGGGAGTTCGGACGTCTGTCAGGCGACCTTGACCGCCAGAGGGAGGAGAGGGGGGCCCTGGACCTGGAGACTTCGGAATACAGGGTGGTGTTCGGCGATGACGGCTGGCCGGTGGACTTCATCCCTGTCCCCTCGGACATATCCCACAGGATGATAGAGAATTTCATGGTCGAGGCGAACAGGGCGGTAGCCGACCACTGCAGCTGGGCCGGTCTGCCCGTGGTCTACAGGGTCCATGACAAACCGACGGAGAATTCGGTGGAAAAACTCAGGGACAGGCTGGGTGAGTTCGGAATTACACTTCCGGGGGGCAGGCTCCACAGTTCCTCCAACCTGAGAAGACTGCTGGAAGGCATCGAAAGCAGGGCCATGAGGGACCTGGTCTCGGAGCACGTGCTGAGGTCACTGCAGAAAGCCGTGTACATGCCCGCGAACCAGGGTCATTTCGGACTGGCCCTTCGCAGCTACATGCATTTCACAAGTCCCATCAGGAGGTATCCGGACCTTCTGGTCCATCAGGTCCTCTCGATGCAGGAAAAGGGTGAGATACCGTCACTGGAGGGCCAGGCGGGAGCTATCGCCGAATCCTCCAGCGCAAGCGAGGACAACGCGGAGAGCGCCGAGCGGGACGCGGTGGAACTCATGGCCCTGCTATTCCTCTCGAGGAGGACAGGCAGCGTTTACCAGGGCGTAGTGACGGGAGTGAAGATGTTCGGGATATTCGTGAGACTGGAGGGTGTCCCTGTGGAGGGCCTGGCACACAGGAACGAGATACGCCTGTCCGGGATACCGTTCAATGGTCCAGGCGGGATCTTCCACGAGGGTTCGGCAGTAAAGGTGGCTATCCTGTCCGTTGACGTCATGGAGCGCAAACTGGCTCTGATCACAGTGAAGGACTGATACATGGATTCGAGGACAGACTACGGGCGGCTGGCCGGGGACATCCGGCGGTGGATCAGGGACAGGGTGGCCGAGGCTTCCGTGAGCGGACTGGTGGTGGGTATAAGCGGAGGGCTCGATTCCGCCGTGGCCGCCGCACTGGGTGCCGGGGCCGTCGGGAACCGGAACGTCATGGGTCTTCTGATGCCCTGCGGAAGCAGCAGGGAAGATACTGAGGACGGCGCGCGGGTATGCGAACACCTGGACATCCTCAGCAGGATCATTGAACTATCGCCGGTGCTTGAGGAGTTCCTGGAGGCCGGGGGTATGAAGGACAGCACGGAGCTCAACAGGGCCAATATCAAGGCCAGGCTCAGGATGGCGATGCTCTACGCCCACTCCGGCGGCCGGCTGGTGCTAGGGACCAGCAACTACTCGGAGATAAGCGTGGGATACTGGACCAAATGGGGCGACGGGGCTTCGGACCTCCTGCCCATCGGGAGATTGTACAAGGAGGAGGTGAGGGAACTGGCGAAGGCCCTTGGATTGCCCCGGTGGGTCATCGAGAGGGTCCCTTCGGCCGGTCTCTGGCCCGGACAGAGCGACGAGAAGGAAATGGGTGTCACGTACAGGCAGATCTACGATTACTTCACCGGCGGGGAACTGCCGGAAATGACGGCTTCGAGGATTGAGGACATGGTTCGGGCCACACAGCACAAGCGGAGGCCCATCCCTTATTTCGATGCCAGGGAATGGATGGAGGAAAATGGCTGAGTTCAAAACTGCGGGGCGCAGGAAGAGGACGGCTCTCATAAGTGCCTGGAACAAGGAGGGGCTGGAGGATTTCGCCGGCGGCCTGTACTCGCTGGGATGGACGATCTATGCCTCGGGGGGGACGGCGAAGGTCATCGGGGAAAGCGGCACGCCTGTGGTGCCCACTGAAGAGCTGACGGGAATAACATCCCTGCTGGGGGGCAGGGTCAAGACTCTCCACCCCGAACTCCACGCCGCCATCCTGGCGGCAGGGGTGGACCGCCTGCAGAGGGAGGAAGAGGGCAGAACGGTTTTCGACCTTGTGGCAGTGGACCTCTATCCCTTCCGGAACACCGAAGGGCTTTCCCCGGACGACCCGGAGATGGTGGAGCTCATAGATATAGGCGGTCCCACCATGGCCAGGGCGGCCGCCAAGAACTGGCGTCACGTGATATCCGCCACCGGTTCGGAAGTTTTTCACGAAGTGCTGCAGGTGCTTTCCCGCGCAGGCGACGATGATGAGTTCAGGAGGGAGATGGCATGCAGGACCTTCGACCATACTTCCCGCTACGACATGGAAGTGGCGATGAGGATGGAGGAGGGTCTCGTACCCGCACTCCGCTACGGTGAGAACCCGCACCAGAAAGCCGGGATACATTTCCACCGGCCGAGGCATGGATTCGGGGAAACCGAGATACTCGGCGGCAAGGCTGTCAGCTACAACAACTACCTTGACGCCGACGCCGCATGGGAGCTGGCCTGCTCCATGCCTTGCGGCTCACCGTGCGCGGTGCTGATGAAACACGGCAATCCCTGCGGCGCAGGGACCGGCGATACTCCGTTGATGGCTTTCGAGAACGCCTTCCGGGCGGACAGGATCTCTCCCTACGGAGGTATCCTGGCTCTCAACTGCGCTGTGGACATGGAACTGGCGGCCGGTCTCAAGGGTCTCTTCATCGAGGTTATCATGGCCCCCTCGTTCCGGGAGGACGCGCTGGAGAAACTTCAGAAGAGGAAGAACCTCAGGATTCTGCGAATGCCCGGGGGCACCCGCACCGAAACGCGTACAAGGAGCATCTGGGGTGGAGTGCTCTATCAGGAACCGGATACCGTTACGGGCCTGGAGCAGGTGGACGTGGTCTCCAGCAGGAAACCCACTGAGGAGGAACTCAGGGCGATGGACATATTGTGGAGGATCTGCCGGTCGGTGAAGAGCAATGCCATCGTCGTGGGAGACGCCATGGGAACCCTGGGAGTGGGCGCCGGCCAGATGAGCAGGATAGAGAGCCTGGATCTTGCAATCAGGAGGGCCCTGCGCGAAGGCAATTCCCTCAAGGGCGCCGTCCTGGCATCGGACGGTTACTTTCCATTCAGGGACGGGCCTGACAGAGCGGCGGAAGAGGGCATCTCGGCCATCGTGCAGCCGGGCGGCTCCATCAGGGACGAAGAAGTGATAGAGGCCGCCGATCAGCACGGAATGGCCATGGTGTTCACCGGGACCCGCCACTTCAGGCATTAGGAACACTATCATGAGACCGGCACTTTCGGCACTGGCGTTCAACGCCGTAAGGACTGCGCTTGTCGTCCTGCTCTCCTCCGGAAGCCTTCAGGGGGCTACCCTCAGGAGGGCCGATTCCCTTGCCCTGGCCGGAAGGGGACACCTGGCGGAAGTGGAGCTGCTCTCCCTTCTGCGGGAAGGCTCATATTCCAGCGAAGCAATACTCTTCAGGCTCGCCGGGCTTTACCACGGCTCCGGAAGGGAGGATGCCTGTATCCTGCTGCTGGACAGTCTTGAAACAACCAACGGCTGCGATCTCCTTGGATGGAAGATATCCCTTCTGGACCTTTCGAGGAGAAGCGGGGAAGCTCTGGGAATGGTCCCCGCGGATGATCCGCTCCTGTCCATCTGGCTCCAGAGGGATGCCGACGAAGTGCAGCTCCCGGGTATCCTGCCGGCCCCGGACTGTCTTGCGGAGAGGGCGGTGAGGGCCATGGTCTGCCAGGACGGGAGGATGAGCAAGGGCCAGGTGGAGCAGACCGTAAGGGACGCAGCCATGCTGCCGTTCCTGGCGGACGAGGTTATCACCGAACTGGAGATAACCATGAAGAGCGAAGGTCCATGGTGGGACCGTGTGGCTTCGGACCTGGCCTCCGTACACTCCGGCGAACGTCTGGATATCCTGCTGGCCAGCCGTGATCTGCACCTTTTCTCAGGTTCGCAGGAAACATGGGAGATGCGCCTTGATGCCGGCGGCCAGGTGTCGCTGATGGCCGCCATTGCGCTTCTGGAGGCGGATCCCTCGAAGTGGGGGAGGTCCTGGCGGGTATCGGACGTACTTGCCGATGAGGGGCTTCCGGCAATGGCGGACAGTCTTGCACGGGCGTCCGGCGACCAGGTCTTCGCGAGAGGCGTGTCCATGGCCGTCCTCAGGGAAAGCGGTATGAACGCACAGCTCCTAGCCCTCTGCGATTCCCTCCCGTCGGGAATGCCGGACTCGCTTCTGGCCAGAGGGGCGCTCTTCAGGGCCAGGGCCCAGAGAGCCCTCCAGCGGCCCGCAGGGGAATACTACGGGAGCTACCTGGATTTCGCCCTGAGGTACCCGTGGCACGCTACCGCATCCGAGGCGGCCTACCTGACCGGGAGGTTCTACGATTCGGAGAGGGACTGGCCCAGGGCGGCCGATGCATACATGGCAGCCCTCAGATCGGGTGATTTCGGTGAGGCCAGGGCCCACTGGAGAGGTGGTTTCTGCCATTACATGTGCGGTCGCGGTGCCGTGGGCGACTCCATCTGGGCGGCGGGGATAGAGAAGTACCCCTGCTCGGCCTGGTGCGACGAGATGCTGTTCTGGAGAGCCAGGTACGCCGGCAGGCAGGGCGACCCGGGCAGAGAGCAGTCCCTCCTCAGGGAAGCGGCCCGAAGACACCCCTGGGAGTTCTACGGCATCCTGGCCGCACAAAGGACAGGTGCCGAAGCGGAACCCTTCCGGATGTGCAGCGCCAGCCTGGTGTCCGATCCAGTGAGCGCCGAGGCGGTGGACATGATGTCCCGGGGCTACGGGGCAATGGCATCGCAGATGCTCTACACCACCGGTTCCTGCGATGAGGGTCTGAGGGGGATGGTCCTTGCCCTCATGGGGGAGTACCAGAGGTCCCTGGAGGTTTTAAGACGACTCGACTACCGTCTTCGGAACGATAACCTTGGAACTCTGCCGGACAGCCTGCTTCGATTCTATTTTCCCGCGCCATACAGGGAACTGACCGAATCAACCGTATCGGGCCTCTCGGTCCCCGTGGAAGTGGTGACGGGACTCATGCGTCAGGAGAGCAATTTCAACAGGTGGGCAAGATCCTGGGTGGGCGCCAGCGGTCTCATACAGCTCATGCCGGGCACAGCCGGCGACATAGCCAGGTGGTACGATCTTCCGCCGTTGTCCGGCTCGGACTTCTTCAACCCGGAAAGTTCCATCCTATACGGATCCATCTACCTTGCAAGGCAGTATTCCGCCTTCAGCGGTTCCCTTGTACTGACCCTGTCCGCCTACAACGCGGGACCGGGCAATGCTGCCCGATGGATGGAGGAGTTCCCCCTGGACGACAGCGATCCGGAACTGTTCATCGAGCAGATACCGCTAACCGAGACAAGGGAGTACGTGAAGCACGTGATGGGTAACGCCTGGATATACCGGGAGCTCTTCCGGTGAGATACCTCAGGTGGTCAGTACTTCCGGCGCTATTGATCGCATCCTGCGGCAGTGTGCAGAGGGACGAGCCTCCCCTTCCGGAACCGGTGTCCGTCCTCTCGGAGCCGTTATTCCACCTGGCGGACTCCCTTTCGCTTTCGGGTATGGCCGCACCCGCAAGTGAAGCCCTGCTGGAGCTGCTGGGATCCCGCCCGGAACTGCGGGACGAGGTTGTCTTCCGCCTCATGGGACTTCACCACGGACAGGCCACCGAGAATGAGTTCATCATCCTCCTGGACAGCCTCGAGCTTGCGGGGAGCGGTCCGCTCACCGGATGGAAGGTCTCGGCCCTGGACCTTGCAGGCAGGCCTGATGAAGCTCTTCTTTTCCTTTCAGGGCGGGATCCCTGTCTCTCCGCATGGCTGATGTGGGAGGCTGACTCCATATGCACCAAGGTGGAACTCCCGGAAGACGCTTCTCCCGGACAGGTCTTCTGCATGGCCCTGGCATCTCCTCCCGGAAGTCTGTCAAGGAACGAGATGGAGAGGCTGTCTGAGTACGTTTCCCTGTTCCCTTCACTTGGACCCGTCCTCCTGAGAGAGCTTCGACTGACGGAAGATACCGCGGGTACCTGGAAGCCGGGGCTGCTTGAGAGCATGGCTCCCGGTGAGGGGAGGGACCTTCTGCTGGCGGAGCTCAGGGCCGCGGCCGATTCGGGTTCACTGCAGTACTGGCTGGACCGGCTGAAGGGTCCGGCTCCCCTTTGCAGGGTGGCGGCAGAGGAACTGCTGCAGAGATTCTCCGGAATGTACACCCCCTGCTGGGATGCCGTGGACATCCTGGTCACGCAGGGCGAGACCGAGCTTGCCGTGGAGTACTCGGCGGCAGGCGATCGATGGCATCGCTCGGGCAGCGAGATGGCGGTGCTGCTTCAGGAGAAGAGGTACGAACACCTGCTCCAGGTCTGTCAGGCGGTAGGAGCCCCGGATCCCGATTCCCTCAGGGCCAGGGCCGCCCTGTTCAGGGCCCACGCCCTCAGGGGTGCCGGGAACAGCGCCAGCGTCTGCTACGGCGCCTACCTGGATTTCGCGCGGGACTATCCGTGGCATCCATCAGCCAGGGAGACGGCCTACAATGCCGGCAAGTACCATGACTGCGAACAGGAATGGAATGCGGCCGCAGAGGCATACCTGGTCTCCCTGGCTTGCTCCGGCTCCTTCGAGGGTGATGAAAGGGCGCACTGGAGGGGAGGTTTCTGTCTCTATATGTCGGGAAGGCAGGCGGAGGCGGATTCGCTCTGGACACTGGGCTGTGAGACATGGCCCACGGGCTACTGGAGGGACGAGATGCTCTTCTTCCGTGCCAGGCTGGCCGGAGAGAGAGGAATGACGGCGGAGCGGGATTCGCTGCTGGATCTGGTACGGATCCAGCAGCCCTGGGAGTTCTACGGGATGCTGGCTTCACGAAGGCTCGGTGTGGCCGACACCATGGGCCTGCCAGTATTCGAGATCCGTCTCATGGAAGATCCGGCCTGCTCACTGGCGGTCGCCATGGCATCCGGAGGATACGGTTCCGCCGCCGCTGAAATGCTTCGGAGCGGATCCAGCGGCTCCCTGGAGAACAGGGCTGCGGCCCTTTCCATGATGGGCAGGCACGGAAGCGCCCTGACCATGCTGAGGATACTCGATACGAGACTCAGGGAGGAGGGGAGGATGCTTCCCGATTCACTTCTCTGTCTCTACTTCCCCTCACCTTACCGGAGCCTTGCCGATGCGGCTACGGATACCCTCATGCTGGATAGCAGCATGCTGCAGGGGATAATGAGGGAGGAGAGCTATTTCGACCGCCGCGTGGTCTCAAGCGCCGGCGCCAGGGGTGTCGTCCAGCTTATGCCCTCCACCGCCTCCGACGTGGCCAGGTGGTACGGTCTGCCCTTCCTCACCGATGACGAGTTCTTCGACCCAGCCGCCTCGGTGCCGTACGGAGCCATCTACATAGACAGGCAGTACCGTAGCTTCCAGGGTCAGCAGCCCCTGTTCCTCGCGGCCTACAACGCAGGACCGGGCAACGCCGAAAGATGGGTGGGGATGCACGGATGGAACCCAGCCGACCCGGAGATGTATATTGAACAGATAACGTACAGGGAAACCCGTGTTTATGTTAAGAAAGTGCTGAGATCGGCCTGGATATATGAAAGGCGATGAATCATGAGCTTACTGATGACCCTTGTCCTCTTCGGATGGTTCGCTGAGCCCCAGTACCCCACCACCCTGGTCTACCCGCCCTTCGGGCACTGCATGGGCATCTACAGGGCCGGTACCGAGCAGCTGGCGATGCTCCTGGGGGGTCTCGTGAGATTCGATGACCCTCAGAGCCTGGCATGCGTCAAGCTTGACGCGTGGGACGATCCCGGAACCTCCGATGACGATGAGCTGGCCGTGTACGGTGTGAACTCCGGCAGCGGCCATATCATATACAATGCCGACATGTACACCCTGGGTCTCTACGGCGGTTCCGGCTCCGGCGAGGACCAGCTCTCGTCCCCCCACGGCATCGCGGCCGATCCCTTCGGCCTTGTTCTGGTGGCGGACACTGGCAATGGCAGGGTGGTGATACTGAAGCGCAGCGGATCCAGACTCCTCTCCCGTGGAACTCTGCAGACGGAGTTCGTAGAGCCCTGGGACGTGGCTCTGGACGGATCAGGACACATTTTCGTAACCGACCGTGCCGGCGGACTTGTCTACATGTTCGATTCCATTTCGGATTCCCTTCCCGTGACTGTCGAGGTGGACTCTCCCTCCGGGATAGATGCAGTGGGAGGGGAGAGGTGGTTCCACGAGGAAGACGAGGATTTCATGGTCGTGGTGGCGGAGGACGCATCCAGTCTTCTCAGGCTGGAAGATGGCCGGGTGACGGGAAGGATATCCGTCTCGGACATGGGCGGCCGGATGCTCAACTACCCCGCCATAGATTTCTGGGGGAACATCTGGGTCACGGACAGTATCGCCTGCTGCATCCACAAGCTTACCGACGACCTCGAGTATCTCACCAGCTTCGGAGCGCCGGGTCACGGCGACCGGGAATTCTGGTACCCGACGGGCATAACCATATGGAAGAGGTACGGGCAGGTGTTCGTGGCTGAACGGGAGGGGGCCAGGTACTTCTGGATAGGGGTCGACCTGGTGGACCTGTCCGTCAGGGGCCTGCCCAGAGGGCTGGAACTCAGCGGCACCCTCACCGAGGATGCACTGATACAGGGCCTCATCTACGGACCCGGCGGGGATATAGTCCACAGGCTGGCCGAGGGAAGGTACTATGCCGGGCCGCTGGAGCTTCAGTGGGACGGATGCACCGACCGCGGCATCCCTGTGCAGGGGGGGGACTACACCATGGAGATGGTCATTCAGCCCGTCTATTCAAGCAAGGGATACTTCAGCAGGACCGTCACGGAGGAGTTCACCCTGGACGAGACCGATATCTACACCAGGGGATAGGGGGTAAGGCTGCTTAAGTACGTTTTCCTGGTGGTTCTTCTGGCCCTTTCGGCCTTCTTCAGCGGATCCGAGACCGCATGCTTCAGCCTGGACCGTCTTCAGAGAAGGAGGCTCAGAAGGACCGAATCCGGCCGCAGGGTGCTGGCCCTCCTGGCCACGCCCGAGAAGCTGCTTTCGGCTATACTCCTTGGCAACACCGTGGTCAACATCACGG
Source organism: Candidatus Fermentibacteraceae bacterium (assembly GCA_016936235.1). Classification (GTDB taxonomy): domain Bacteria; phylum Fermentibacterota; class Fermentibacteria; order Fermentibacterales; family JCC-6; genus Aegiribacteria. Next base: position 26,484 of record JAFGPK010000078.1, read on the forward strand.
CCTCGGCCATCGCCTCGACCATAACCGCCGGCTACTTCCCCGGAAGCGGCGGGACCAGCCTGGCGGTGGCGGTGGGAGTCATGACCTTTCTTCTGCTTGTGTTCGGAGAGATATCGCCTAAGACCCTGGCCGTTTCCAGAGCCGAGAAGTGGGCATCCAGGAGCTCCGCAGTGCTCAGCGTCTTCATGAAGATCGTTTCCCCCGTAGCCTCGACCCTGTCCGGATTCTCCAGTTCGCTGGCTTCGAGGATAAGAGTCCACAGACCGGGAATCAGCCTCTCCAGGGAGGAGATAATAGCCCTGGTTGAGCTCGGCCGTTCCGAAGGTCTTCTCGGTTCCGAGGGGGGAGCAACCCTGAACCTGCTGACGCTGAACGAGTCGCAGTGCACCGACGTCATGAAACCCAGGTCCGAGGTGGCGGTACTCAGGACCGGCTGGGAACGAGAGCGTTTCCGCCAGGTGATGAAGACCAGCGGCCACACCAGGTTCCCGCTCCTTCACGGCCCCATGGAGAAGGTGGCTGGATATATCGATTCCAGAGAGTTCTACGTTCAGGGGAAAGATGCTCCCCTGCCGCTGCACCGGATACCATCGTTCCCCGAGAACGCTCCCCTGGAAACGGTGCTGAACGGCCTGCGGGACATGGACGAGGAGATAGGCGCGGTATTCGACGAGTACGGCGACTGGACCGGGATCATAACCGTCCACGATATCCTTGATTTCTTCCTCTTCAGTTCCGCCGCGAAACCCGGCAGCCTTCCGTCGGGTGTCAGCGTCAGGGACGGATGGCTGGAAATACCGGCGGCCATGAAGTTGTCGGCCCTCTCCGATCTGGCGCGGGTGGAGTTCAGGGCCAGGTTCGCCGAGACCTGCGGTGGACTGGTCCAGGAAGTGACCGGCAGGATACCGGAAGAGGGGGAGGAAATCGAGGTTTCCGGATTCCTCTTCAGGATAGCGGCCAGGGAAGGTCCCAGGCTTGAAAGGATAGAGGTCAGACGGGCGGATGAAGGGGGAAGAAGATCATGATGGTAGTTCTGCTAATCATCTCCATCACGCTTGCCGCCTTCTCCAGCGGGGCCGAGACAGCGTTCTCCGCCGCCAGCCGTATCAGAGCCTACAGCAGGCTTCGCGAGGGCAGGAAATGGGCCCGCCTGACCCTGGCTTTCATCGAGAATCCCAGAAGGTACCTTACCACTACCCTCGTCGGCACGAATGTCGGCATGGTCCTGGCGTCCGCCATCACGTCCAGGTTCGCCGATGGAACCGGAGTGGTCTGGCTGGAGCCCGTACTGGTAGTATCCCTGTCCCTCTTCGTGCTGATATTCGCTGAGATGATCCCCAAACAGCTGATGCTCGTCTCAAGGGAGTCCGTTGTATCGAGGCTCTCGCTTCCGCTTCTGGTCCTGCGGATCCTCATCTATCCCGTGATCTTCATCGCGGATACCGTCTCCTCGCTGATCGTGGGCAGGAAGGTGAACTCAAGGGTCTTCGAGAGCAAGAGCGAGATACTGGGCCTTCTGACGGACTCCTCCTCGGATGCCGGCACCATTGCGGAGCGGATACTCAGGATGAACGATGTGAAGATCGGCAACATCATGCGAAGCATCGGCGAGCTGCCCGTGATAAGCATAGGGAACACCACCAGGGCGGTGATGGAAAAGCTGATCCAGACGGGCGATCCCTTCGTTCTGGTCACCGAGAGGGACGGCAGGTCGATCAGGGGCTACGCCGACGGCAACTCGATAGCCGGATCAGGCAAGATGCTCGACGGTGCGGGCATTGAAGGCATACCCTACTTCGACGAGGATGATGACCTCATCAGCGTCACCGCCAGTCTGCGCCGATCATCCTCCCCGGTGGGCATAGTCCTCGGAAGAACCGGGCAGCCGGTGGGTATTGCCATTCTCGACGATATTATAGATTCTTTGCTTGGTAAAACCGGGACAGCTTCTTCAGCCAGGGTCTCATCTGACAGACGGATCGAGTGGAGCGATGATGAAGCGGTCATCAGGAGCGTTCGCCTGGATAGGTGACGGAGAGCCTCCCCTCAAGGGTCTCCTGTGCACTGAGGATTGCAGCCCCGGGGACATCGCGGCGGCCCTGGTCTCCGGCGGCCTGGACCCTGATTCGGTGTCCGCCGCTGTCATGGTATCTTGCGGCAGCGGAGTTCCATGGGCCGTATACCAACCCGAGGGGGAGCCTGACCCATGGGTGGACGCCGGCGCATCCGCCATCGTGACTGAGGGTACTCCCCATGCGGCCGCCATGGCCACCCTCGAAGGCATATCAAGGCTTTCCGAGAGCGCAACCACCAGGAATCCGCTATCCGGGCTCCCCGGGAACGCGCCGATAGCCTCCAGGCTCAGGTCCCACGTCCTGGAGGGCGGTTTTCTTGCCGCCTACTTCGACATATCGGGCTTCAAGCCCTTCAACGATTACTACGGTTTCAGCCGCGGCGACGCGGTACTCCGTTCGCTGGCCTCGATCCTCACCGAGAACCTTTCCGGGCATTTCGTGGGTCACATCGGTGGAGACGATTTCGTGGCGGTGGGCAGGGGGGATGACTTCCTCGACTCGGTCAGGCGGGTGGTGAGGATATTCAACGGGAGGGCCGGAGGGTTCTATAGCGGCCGCGACCATGCAGCCGGGGGGATAGAAGCCCTTGACCGGACCGGTGAATTCAGGTTCTTCCCGGTCATGGACCTTACCGTGTCCGTGGTTGACGGGGAGGGGTGCGGAAGCGTGGACGACCTCGCCTGCAGGGCAGGCCTGGAGAAGAAGAGGTTGAAGGGGGAGATAGTGCCCGACACGGTGGCCGGTTTCCTCGGAGGCGGCGCCGGACCGCCGGGTTACGATGACTTCAGGCGCTGGATCGAGGCCGATCATCCGGATACCGTCCAGATAAAAGCCCTCCTGGAGACTGCTGGAATACTGGGAGACACCGGAATGACGGGCTGCCTGACGGAGATACTGGAACGGGACAGGGACTACAGGATACGCAAGAGCGCGGCCAGGGCCCTGGGCAGCATCGCGGGCCGGGATTCCGCGGATACCCTTCATGGCGCGATGAAGGACGGCAACGTCCATGTCAGGACAGCCTCCACCCTGGCACTGCCCTTCGTCATGGGCAAGGAAGCCGGACCTCTCCTGAAGGACGCCGTGAACGATCCCAGCACATGGGTCCGAAGGGCGGCGCTGAGAGGACTCGGTATAAGCGGATGGCCCGGGGCGGCTGAGATACTGGCCCGGGAACTGAAGAGACCCAATGACGGCCGCTACTGGCTGAACCACAGGCAGGAGCTGGCCGCGGCCCTTGAAGGAGCCTCCTTCCTTGGCGACCCGCGGCTTTCCGGGGCGGTGCTGCATGTGCTGAGGAACAACCCGGGTGTGAAGAAGTCGGCCGTATGGAAGACGCTGCTCACCCTTGGCGGAGCGCGCTGCCTTGAGGAGATGAACAGGGCGTTCCGCAGCGGCGACCATCACGAATGCATCGAGAACCTCAGCAGCTTCGATCCCGGCGGCCTGTCGCAGGACGAGTCCGGTGAACTGGAATCACTCCTCGCATCCCTGGAACTGAGGAGACGCGGGGACAGGATACAGGTCCTCCGTCTGCTCGCACGGATCAGGTACGAACCGGAGGGCGGCACTGCGGACTGGTTGCTGGACATGACCGCGAGCACCGACGACGCGGCGGAGTTCGAGACTCTGCTGGAGACCCTCCAGGCGCGAAAGATCCCGCCGAGGAGCTACGATCTTGCAAGGGTGGTGGACAGGCTCTCCGGGGAGAAGCTGAAGCTGGGAAGGAGGGCCGTGGTCTCCATGCTGAGGTGGGCCTCAATGGGCAGGTACCCGGTGTCGAGGACCTACCTGGATGAACTCCTCCGGCACGATTCCAGGGAGGTGAGGACCGCGGCGGCGCGGGCGGTGATATCCCTGGCCCGGAAGAACAGAAAATGACATCTGCTGAAAGGGGATGCATCCTGGAGAATCGGACGGTACCCTCCGAAGACCGGATCGGGCGCCTGTCCTGGATTCGATCCCGGATGCGGTGAATATTATCAGCCGAGTACACATTTCCTGCTATCGATCTCGGGGGGGGGACAATGAAATCCAGTGTGACTTCTGAAGATCTCAGGGAACTCTTCCTGCTCAGGAGGGTCCCTGAGGAACTGGCTCTCGAAGTACTGTCCGGCTGTCCGGTCCTGGAGCTGAAAAGCGGTCAGATGCTCCTAAGGGCGGGCCAGAGCAACCAGAAGCTCTACATCATCCTCTCAGGCTCTCTGTCGGTGCATCTTGACAGCCCTGAAAGGGATTCGGTGGCGCGACTTGAGGCCGGCGAGTCGGTGGGGGAGCTGTCGGTCATAGATGACAGCCCGGCAACGGCGTTCGTTGTGGCGAATTCACACTCGCGGATACTGGAGGTGGATGAGTCCGCATTCTGGGAGCTGGTCTCGTCCTCCCATGACTTTGCATGCAACATGCTGCAGCTTCTCGCCGAACGCCTGCGGTCCAGCGACGACGCCATAACCAGGAACATACGCCTGCGGAGGAGGTTCGAGAGGGACGCGCTGCTGGACGCCCTGACGGGGCTCAAGAACCGCAGATGGATAGACGAGAGACTTCCGCGGATAATGGACAGGCACCGGAGGAACGGTCTACCCCTCAGTATCATCATGTTCGATGTGGACCTCTTCAAGAAGTACAACGACACCTATGGCCACGATGCCGGTGACTGTGTGCTTGCCTCCGTGGCCAGGACCACGCTTGAATGTCTTCGCCCCACTGACCTTTCCGCCAGGTACGGCGGCGAGGAGTTCGTGGTTATCCTTGCGGGGCTGCCGCTGGAAGTGGCCTGGAAGGTGGCGGAGAGGCTGAGGGTTACCATCAGTGATGCCGACGTCATTTCGAACGACGGTGGTCTTCTTCCCCCTGTGACCGTCTCCATGGGCATTGCACAGGCGGGTCCCGAAGACGATGCGGCTTCGCTCCTCAAGAGGGCCGACTCGGCCATGTACAGGGCGAAGGACTCAGGCAGGGACCGCTCCTGCATGCAGGAGGCCGGGGGCTGAAGACATAGGACGGAGGTGCAGCCTCCGTAAGTACTGGGGCCATCAGTCTGCATGCGATGGGTAGAGCATGGGCAAATTGACAAGCCCAGGCATCTGCAGTGCCTGGGCCATGGTACCGGAGGAGGGACTTGAACCCTCAAGTCCACAAGGGACAACGGATTTTGAGTCCGCCGCGTCTGCCATTCCGCCACTCCGGCACCGCAATACGAACCAGCGGAATATGTACTGCTGCTGGTCCCGCATGCAAGGGCGGGGGCATGCGCTGAAAGTCCTTTCGTATTGACAAAAAGGCCCCTCGGGCATAAATTTGAGCACTTGCCGGGCCCATAGCTCAGTTGGCTAGAGCTACCGGCTCATAACCGGTCGGTCCCTGGTTCGAGTCCAGGTGGGCCCACCAGACCATCCATGTCGAAGGGCGGGTAGCTCAGTTGGCTAGAGCACAAGCTTCACACGTTTGGGGTCGCAGGTTCAAATCCTGTCCCGCCCACCATCTCACCGAGCATGAAATGTGGTGTATACATGTTGCGGTGTGATGGGGCCATCACACTCGATACCGGCAATAACGGGGTACCCGATCGGGTACCCCTTTTCATTTACGGAGCATGCGGGAACGGGGACCCATGAAGGAAGACCTCAGGAAACTGTTGCTGATGCAGGATGTGGATTCCCGAATCGACCGGGCCCAGGCGGAGATGGACGAGATACCCAGGGAGAGGATGATCCACGAGAGGGAACTGGAGGAGCAGAAGCGGCAGTTCGAGCGGGAGAAGAACAAGCTGGATGAGATAAGGGAAGAGAGCAGGAAGACCGAGGGGATCAAGAAGACCACCGAGGAGAGGCTTGCTGAATTCAAGAACAGGCTTCTCGAGATGAAAACCAATGACGCCTACAGGGCGATGCTTGAACAGATCAGGTTCGCCGAGAAGAAGATGAGCGACCTGGACAGCCGGATGATAGAGATCATGTACGAGGAGGAGGATGCGGAGGCCGACCTTGAAGACGCCCGCAAAGTCTGGGAACGCAACATGAAGCGCTTCCAGAAGAGGCAGGAGATACTTGAAGGTCAGCTGGAGGTCCTCAGTGAGAACATGGAGGGACTACAGGAGGAAAGGCGGGAGATAGCCGCAGGCATGGAGAAGCGTCTCCTCGGCAAGTACGAGCAGTTAAGGTCCACCGGCAGGGGTCTCGTGGTAGTGGGACTGATCAACGGAAACTGCGGGGGCTGCCTCACCGGAATACCTCCTCAGACTGCGGTGGAGATAAATCAGGGAGTCAGTTTCGTTTGTCCCAACTGCGGGCGCTTCGTCGTATGGACCGATGACAGCTCCCTGGCCGGGGCGAAGTAGTTATATTCTGAATCAGGGTCAGGCGAGTGGCCGCCCCCCGAGGGGGGAGGAAAGTCCGGGCTCCACAGGGCGGGACACCGGGGAGATCCCGGTTCCGGCAACGGAAAGAGCGTGCCACAGAAACGATACCGCCCCCGGTACTGCTGATGTCTTATCGCATTGTCGCAGAACACCATCACCGGGGGTAAGGGTGAAATGGCGGGGTAAGAGCCCACCGGGATACCGGTAACGGTATTCGCACGGCAAACCTTGTCCGGTGCAAGGCCAAATAGGGAGGACGGCTGATCGAGGCGAAGCCTCGAGCAGCAGGGAGCTGCCCGCTTCAGTGCCTCCGGGTTGGCCGCTAGAGTTGCCAGGCGACTGGCATCCCAGACGGATGGCCACAGGCTATTCGGAGCAAGGTCGCTAACGCGGCCTGGTTCCTGATAGCTGGACAGAACCCGGCTTACAGCCTGACCCTTCTGTTTTTCTGGAGGATCCTTGAAAAAGCGATGGCTCCCCCGTCCCGCACCCATGATGGAGCTTAAACAGGTTCCAGATCTGCATGGTCTCCCCTCCTCCCTCGCCCTTCTGCTGGCTCGAAGAGGCTATGAAGGAGAGAGCCTTGAACGTTACCTCGATCCCGATATGGCCTGCCTTTCAGACTGGCGGAGAATCGGGGGCATGGAGGAGGTCGCCGGAAGGATAGCCTCGGCGGTCCGCGGATCCGAAATGATACTCGTCCACGGTGATTACGACGCCGACGGCATAACGGCCACCGCCGTCGTATATCTTGCGCTGAAGTCCCTTGGGGCGAGAGTGGATTACTTCATACCCGACAGGTTCGACGACGGCTACGGCCTCGGCGAGTCCAGCATTCAGGCCTGCCTTGATGCCGGTGCGGAGCTCATGGTAACCGTTGACTGTGGAATATCCGATTCGGAGCATGTTCGAGTCCTGGCGGGGATGGGTGTAGACACTGTGATCACGGACCATCATCAGCCCGGGGAAGAGGTGCCTCCGGCCGTCGCAGTCGTGGACCCGGCGATGGATGATGGAGCGCATTACGCCGACCTGGCCGGTGTCGGCGTTGCATGGATGGCGATGAAAGGCGTTTTCGACCTGCTGGGAGGCGACCCGGAGTACCTGCACACCCTTCTTCAGCTGGTGGCGGTGGGGACAGTGGCTGACGTGGTCGAGCTTACCGGTGACAACAGGATACTGGTCTCCGAAGGCATGGCTGTTCTCCGCCGTGAACCCTTCCCGGGCATCGAGGCTGTCTCCCGGTCCGCATCCATAGACATAAGGAGGGCAACTTCCACGGACCTTGCCTACTACATTGGACCGAGGCTCAACGCGTGCGGAAGGATAGGACATGCCCACGAAGCCGTGAGACTCCTCCTGGCGTCGGAGGAGGACGATGTGAACGGACTGGCTGCGAAGGTTGACGCTAACAACAGGTTGCGCAGGAAGCTGGACGGGGAGTTGGAGGAGCAGGTACTGCGTAGGACCGGTGACCCGGAGGGCCGGAGGTGTATCGTGATGGCTGACGGGGACTGGCACAGGGGGGTGATCGGCATAGTGGCCTCAAGGCTGGTGGCCAGGTTCGGTGTCCCCGCACTTCTCATCGCTCTGGAGGACGGGATGGGCTTCGGGTCCGCGAGGAGCGTTCCCGGGATCCCCATTCACTCCATACTCAGTGATATCCAGTTCAGACTGGGTATTATGGAAAGTCTGGGCGGCCATCCCATGGCAGCGGGTTTCAGAGTGATCCCGGACAATGTGCCCTGGCTCAGGGAAGAGCTCTGCAAGGTCATGACGGAGGACAGGTGGGACAGGTATCTGGGATCCGTGGTATACATCGACGGCAGACTTGAGGAAGAGGATTACAGTGCGGGCATGGCCAGGGCCCTGGATCTGATGGAGCCCTTCGGTCAGGGCAACAGGATGCCGGTCTGGATAGCCAGGGGAGCCTACCCCGTGACATGGAAGCCCGTGGGGCGGGATGGGAAGCACCTCAGCTGCAGCTTCAGGCTGGGCTCGGGAACCGTGAGGGCCATCGGCTTCAACATGGCGGATCGCCAGTCCATGTTCAGCGGCAGAGTGGACCTGGCCTTCACTCTTTCCCTTGACACATGGAGGAACGACGGTAGCGTGCAGCTCGTCCTGAAGGACATTAGAAAACACAGGAGCATCGAGCCGTGAGCGGGGCGATCCCTGATGAGATCGACAGGGTATTCGGCGGGGACTGCCTTGCGCAGTCTGTCCCCGATTACTCTCCACGTCCACTTCAGGTAGACTTCGCCCGCGCTGTGGCCGCTGCCATGAACACGGGCGGGATACATCTCTTCGAAGCCGGGACCGGCATCGGCAAGAGCATAGCATATATCATCCCGGCGCTGCTCTCCGGCAGAAGGATCTTCGTATCCACCGCAACGATCACGCTGCAGGACCAGCTTGCCAACAAGGACGTACCCGCCGTCCTGACCGCTCTGGGATCAGGCTCCAGGGTCAGCGTGCTCAAAGGTCGCAGCAACTACCTCTGCCTGAGGAAATGGAGCAGGGGAAGCTCGAAGATAGAGGCGGACCCGGACTTCACCCGCTGGGCGGAGACGACTGCGGATGGAGACATATCCTCCTTTTCCCACGAACTTCACTCCTCGGTCTGGCGGCATTTCAGGTCCGACCACCTTGACTGTGTCGGGACATCATGCCCTTTCAGGGGCAGCTGCCATTTCTACAGGGCGAGGAGCACGGCCAGGAAGGCGGATGTCCTCATACTGAACCACCATCTCCTTATCTCGGGCCTCCTCGCGGACGAAGTGCTGCCCGGAGCCGACGTACTGGTCATAGATGAGGGGCACAGGCTGGAGGATGCGGCCAGTGAGTGCCTCGGCCTTGCTCTCGGCGAGGGCATACTGCTGCCCATCTTCGACGGGATCGCCTTCAGCGAGATCGAGACGGAGAGGAAGGCGTCTCTCCTTGAGAAGACCAGAAGGCTCTCTGCGCTGATCGCGGACCTAACCCTCGGAGTGAAGGAGGCTTCACCCTGGGATCCAGTGGAGCATATGGAAGCCCTTGAGGAGGTGGCCGGGGCCGCCTCCGACCTTAACTCGGAGGTGGACGGCTCCGACGACCTGCAGTCGGTGGCGCAGGCCTCGACGGCGGTCGCAGCCACAGCCAGGGGATTCCTCGACCTGAGCATGGAGGAGTACTGCTGTTTCGTGGAGATGGAAGGGCGGCACCCGCTTCTGAAGGGAGTACCGCTCGATGTTGGACCCGATCTCAGGAACGTGGTCTATTCAAGGTTCGACACCACCATTCTCACTTCGGCCACGCTGACGGTGGCGGGGGAGTTCGATTTCTTCATGGGGAGGCTTGGAGCGTGGGACGCTGCAGCCAGAAGGTTCGGGAGCCCCTTCGACTACGGGAACCAGGCTATCCTGTCCGTTCCGGACGAGCTCCCGCCGCACGATTCCCATGAAGACCTGGCCTCCGTGGTGTGGAAATGGGGAAGGGCTCTGGCGGAGACGCTGGGGGGAAGGACACTGATTCTCTTCACCAGCTACAGGAACCTCAAGCTCGTGAGGCAGATGGCCCAGAGGGAACTCCCTCCGGGGATCGAGCTCTTCACCCAGGGGGAAATGTCCCGGAGCGGCATACTCAGGGACTTCAGGGAGTCAGGCAGGGCCGTGATCCTGGGAACAGCGTCATTCTGGGAGGGTGTGGACCTTCCAGGCAGCATGCTTCAGGCCGTGGTGATAGACAGGCTTCCCTTCGCCTCTCCCGGGCATCCCCTCATCAGGGCGAGGATGGAGCTCATAGAGAAACGCGGAGGCAGCTCCTTCGCCATGTACTCGCTCCCCCTCGCGGCGGTCCGGCTCCGTCAGGGAGTGGGAAGGCTCATAAGGTCCATGGATGACATCGGAGTGGTGATGATCATGGACCGGAGAATAGTCACGAAGGGTTACGGCCGGATATTCCTCAATTCCATCCCGCCTTTCAGGATGGTTCCCCAGAGTCAGGTCCTGGATTTCGTCATGGAACACTGCCTGGTTTCCGGTGTATCACCTTTGAAGGGTGGTAAGCAAGATGATGATCCGGCTCAGACCTGAGTACGCCTCCGGGGGAAGGGCGCTGGTGGAACTCCCGGGAGCAGTCCTTCATCTGGTCGGGATCGCGGGTCCGATGCGGGATGAGATGGAGGATGTGGTCTTCCTATCGCAGGTGCATGGCGGAGAGGTGCTTCGGGACCCCGCCGGATGGGAGGAGGGTGACGGAATGATCCTCGAGGGAAGGCGTAAGTGTCCCGGGATCAGGACCGCCGACTGTCTTCCCGTATTCTTCGGATCATCAGGTTTCTCCGGTGCCTTCCATGCCGGCTGGAGGGGCATAGTGGCCGGTATCGCGGGGAGAATGGTCATGGAATACCCCGAAAGGCCGGAGTTCGTCCTTCTCGGAAACTGCATCTGCGGAGACTGCTACAGTGTCGGGGAGGATGTAAGGAGGAAAGTGATGATGGCGTCCTTCACCGCCGGGCACTCCCCCGGAGGTCACAGTGTACATCCCCCTCATGGAATAGATCTCAAGAAGGCCGTCCTCGCGCAGATGGCGGCGGCGGGTCTTCCCGATGATGTCCCGGTCTACACCGTTCCGGAATGCACCATGTGCAGGGGCGATCTTTTCCACTCCCACAGGCGGGACGGCACAGCGGAGAGGAACCTGCAGTGGCTTCGGATGGACTGATGAAAGGTTCTTGCCCGGCCGGTCCCGCGGTGCAATATTTGCCATCTACAGTTAACGGAAATCAGGCGTATCTACAGCATCATCCGATAAACGGAGGATAGAATGATGAGATTTTTCATTGCTTCGGCATGCCTCATGCTGCTGGCCTGCGGAACCGCTGTGGCCCAGGGCGACCAGGACGCTTCCAGGATCGGGATAGTTCCCTTCGGCTACTGCAATTCCGATTCCAGATGGGTCAGCGAGAAACTCTACGACAATCTTCAGGATATTCTCGAGGAGAGTACAGAGTATGTGTTCATCTCCGAGGGTGATCTGGAGGATGCCTTCGAGGACCAGGGATTCAACTGCTCCCAGTTCGAGTACGGCGTCCCCCCCGATTTCGTCGTCAGCGCCGGAGTCGCCCTGGACGCGGACATGATCCTCTATGGCAACGTATCCCAGGTGGGGGAGATGTTCCAGGTGGCCTGGAACATCGCCATACCCGCCTCGGGCAACACCATAAACGCCGACCCTTCGATGGTGCCCAAGAACTCGGAGCCGGTGAAGGACCTCTCCCGTGAGATAGTGGATCAGATAGAGGAGCTTGTGGGCGGGAGGACCCAGCAGGCTCTTGACCAGGCGGCCTTCAGCGTTCAGATGCAGAACTGGTCCATGGCCATCATGTTCCTGAAGCAGGCCCTTGCCGTCGATCCCACGCTTCTGGAGGCAAGATTCCTGCTGGCGCACGTCTACCTGGAGGCGGAAGTCGACTCGGTGGACAAGGCCCTGGAGATCTACGAGGAGATAATCGCCCAGGAACCCGGCAACGCCGATGCCCTAACCGGAATGGGACAGGTGTACCTCGCCCAGGGAGATGCCGCCACTGCCAAGACCTACTTCGAGAATGCGGTGGGAATAGACTCCGAGAACGCCGATGCCTACCTCGGGCTCGCCCAGGCCTATCAGGCCCTCGGAGAGCTTGGCCAGGCCATCGCCAGCTTCGAGAGCGCCCTCGTGAGCAACCCGAACAACCTGTCCATCAAGTTCCCCCTGTCGCTCCTCTACTTCCAGACCGAGGATTACGCAAGGGCGATCCCCTACATGGAGGAGATCCTGGCGGTCAGCAGCAACATGCACGGCCTCCGCCAGCGGCTGATACAGTCATACGTAAGGACAGGCGATTACGGAAAGGCCGCCGACCATGCGGTGATCTACCTTGAGGCTGATCCCGACAATTCCCAGAGGATACTCTATACGGCCCAGGTGGAGTCGTGGGCGGGAAGGACGACCAGCGCCGTCAACAGGCTTGAGTCGCTCATATCAAGCACCGGCAGCAGGGAAGCATACATTCTGCTTGCCTCCATCTACCGCGACAGCGGGCAGAGGGGAGCGATGCAGAACATATTCTCTCGCCTATCGAGCGCTTATCCCAATGATCCCCTTGCGAACTACATGATGGGGGCCTTCTACTACCAGAGCGGTTCCGACAAGGCGAGGGTACAGGAACTCATAGCGGAAAACGTACCTACCTGGCAGAGCGCCGTCAGTGAACTGAACACGGCGATCTCTTACCTCTCCCAGGTGACGGGCAGCAGGGCCGGCAGTGCGCAGACCATGATAAACGCCGCCAACAACGCGATCTCACTCTGCGAGGAGAAGATAGACAGGGTGCAGAGGTACAGTCAGTAATCAGGTACGGTGATCGACAGGGACCCCGCCCTGGTCTGAAAGGCCCGGCGGGGTTTCCTCATTCAGGCGGACGTCGTGCGTCTAGGATACGATGTTGCTTTCGGTTCCCGAGGACAGCTCCTCCATCGCACTGACAATGTCGGGATCGAAGATGAGACCGGACCTCCGTTTGAGTTCCAGGATGGCGCTCTCCAGTGACTGATTCGAAGAATTGGCCACGAAGTTGCTGGCCACGGCCAGTATTCGGGAGATAAGCGGGATCGCGGCCCCCGAGAGTCCTTCCGGTTTCCCCGTTCCATCGTAGTTCTCGGTAAGATGCCTGATCCCCCTGACCACTTCAGGAGGCAGCTGGAACTGGGTCCTCGAGGGGTCAGCGGAGAAAACCTCCTGCCAGTCCTCCTTGGCCTTTTCCAGAATGGCCGCTGTCAGGTGGAGCATTGCAGCCATCTCCAGGTCCTCCAGCTCACCGGTGGACATGCCCAGCCTGATTCCTATTTCCTTGGCGATGTCCGCCACTATCCTGCTGTAGCCCGTCTGCCTGCTGTCGGACTTGTCCAGTGAGTAGACCATCGCCTCGAGGCATTTCCAGCCGCTCTTGAAGACCGTATCGCGGAGTTCCAGGTTCTTCAGCACCGTTTCCGTCTGCAATATGAATATCTCCACCCTGTCTCTGTCCAGCGTGGTCCTCGATGTGGGCCAGACCTCCAGGGCAAGCCCCTCTTCCCCTTCCCGCCTGAGAGGCGCCCTGCCATGCGGATCGTAACCGGTGGGGCAAATGAAGGAGATGTTCTTCCAGGTTACCCTGACCGCTTCCGGTTCGGAAGCCTGGAACCAGAACCTTGCCAGGATCCTCAGAGCCTCGATGGAGGTGTCAAGGTCCGTAAGGATCTCCGAGTGCTTGCCCAGCTCGTTTTCCAGGAACCGGGTCCTGGAGTGGGAGAACCTGGCCCTGTCCAGCATAAGTGAAAGCCCTGTCTGAATGATGATTATCGTCGCCACTCCGGTCACCAGGTTCCACTCCCATACGTTGGATGAAGGTACTTTGGTCTGCATTGCCGCCGGAAGGAGGAAGAGTACGAAGAAGCCAGGGTAGACGGCTGATCGAGAGTATTTCTTCAGTACCTGTCCGAAAAGGTGCATGCCCCTGTATTCTATCAGGAAGTGCAGTACCTGGTTCAGGAAGACGGAAATGAACACTGCACCCACCAGAGCCGCCGCGGTCAGATACTGGCTGGAGAGGATCCAGGATCTGGAGGACTGCAGGATGAAGGTGGTCGCCCTGAGGGACAGGAGCGTGACCAGCATGAACCTGGTGCTGGCAGGGATTATCTCCCTTGATTCCTCCCCTATCCTGATGGTGTAGACCACCATGCCCAGGAATGCGGCGATCATGAAGCCCGTTTCAAGGAGGATAGTGTATCCGGTTATGGCCATGTAGCCCTGGAAGATCGGGAAAAGGGTCACCGGATAGCCGATGGTCCTGAAACTCTGCATGGATATCGTATACATGAGACCCACCCAGAGACTGAGCAGCATGAAGTACTCGTTGACTCCGGGGAGGGGCTGGTAGGCAACCGGAACCCAGAGTATCAGGAGCACAACCACGGCACCCGTGAACAGTGTGAGACGGGAACCGCCGGCGGCCTCTCTCATGCCATTTCCCCGTATTCTTCCGTTATTACCTTCTCCAGGGCGGATACTATCCGTGCGTCGAACTTGTCTCCCCGTTCCGCCTTGATTGACTCCAGCGCCTTTTCCCAGCCGGAAATGGAATGGTATGACCTGTCGCTGGTGATAGCGTCGAAAGTGTCGGCCACCGCCACGATCCGCGCCATGAAAGGTATGTCCTCACCTGAGATTCCCTCGGGGTATCCCATTCCGTCTAGTCTTTCATGATGGCTCATGATTATCCTGGCGACCTCCTCGTATCCCGACAGGCCCGACACTATTCTGGCGCCCTCGAGGGAATGGGCTTCAACTATCTCCCTTTCCTTCCTTGTCAGAAGGCCTCTCTTGGTCAGGATGGAAGCGGGAATCGCGAGTTTTCCGATATCGTGCAGTATGGCCGCTACCCTGAGGGTCTGCACCTTGGAGGACGAGAGACCCAGATGTCGGCCGAGGGCGCAGGAGAGATCGGCCACTCTCAGGGAGTGGCCATGCGTGTAGTCGTCCTTGGCGTCCGCGAGCCGTGCCAGCATCACTGCAGCGGCCAGGAACGACCTTTCGCTCCTCACCGAATGACCGACCGCCTCCCAGGTGTGTTCCAGCAGAAGGACAAGGTTCTCCAGAAGGCTTGAAGGCATGCCGACCAGTGAATCCTTCTCAGGACCGGTGATAAGGAGTACGAGCTCGCGGTTATCCGAAAGTCCCAGTGCTGTTCCCGAGGTCTTTCCGGCGGTAAAACCGCGGTTGAAGGAACCTTTGCCTGGAATCTCACCTTTTAAGTCGGTCTCCTGCAGACCGGTATGGTCGCTCCTGCCCCACAGTATCCAGCCATGGTCCCCGCCCGACCTGGTCAGGGCCGTTACATCGCTCTCCGGGTCGCTCAGCAGGTTCTTTCTGAGAATACCGAGGAACTCGCCGTAGGAAGATGATTCCATGAGTTTCGTGGCCAGCCTGTCCTGCTGGCTTATCTCACTGATCCTCATGGTGTTCCATTCATGCTTCCTGTTGATGGACCGCCCGATGAAGGAAAAGCCGATGAGTCCCGTAAGTGCCAGCCCCATTCCAAGCCTGCCGGAATGGATCACCATTATCACCACCATGAGAGTGAGCGGCAGTGTGGCGAGATAGGAGATCAGCATCCTTCCGGTGAACGTGCTGAGTTCGTAGGTCTCCCTGCTGCATGCGATGTTCAGAATGAGTTCAAGGGCCAGGAGAACAGGGAGAGCGTACAGCAGCGCTATCTGAACCGATATATCCGGTCGGTATGCGGCCACCACCCCTGGGCCGAGGAACAGCACAGCCGTCATCAACAGACCGCTCAGGGAAAACCTCCAGAACCTCCTGATGGAGAACGCCATACGAAGTGCTGCTCCTGCGGCGACGGATGCCAGCGCGAAGAATGCTGCGGACCGTATCGGGAACAGGAAGAACATCGTGAAGACGAAGACCCTGTTCAGGGAGAATTCGAAACCGGGCGTCATGAACATGGGAAGGCCTCCGGTGACCGCGCTTCCAACGGCGAGGAGAATCAGGAAGAACAGGGAATCGGGCCCGCCGGGGAACCATGAATCAAAACCCGTGGCCACAAGAAGGTCCGACAGACCGGATATCATTCAGTCACCGTCCCTTCCGAGAAAACCTGGACCATTACCAGCTGCCACTGGTAGCTGCTGCACTCCACCGCTCCGGCCAGGCCTACTCTGGTGTATTCCCCCGACAGACAGGTTCTCAGATGAAACGGGCTTATCAGTATCATGGACCAGGCTTCCTGGTAACCCCTGCCCTTTCCGATGTTCTCGCCGTATACGCGGATACCCGGAGGCATCAGCTGATCAAGGCTGCCAGCGACCCGGTCTATATGGTTAACCGAGCCTGATATCGCAAGGTTCCCGGCGCGGCATGCCGCCACCCAGTCAAGCATGGCGCTCCTGGAAAGCTCCGGAATCCCCTTTTGCGCTCTCAGCGTGTTCAACTCGTCCAGTATCTCCTCAGGCGATCCGGCGCTTGAACCGGTTGGGCCGAGCCTGCCGCTGAAGACATCCGCGGCTTCCCCACCGGAGATGATCGGGAAGAGCAGCTCGATGGACGGTCCGCCTTCGGTCTGCTGCATGACCTCCACCCAGTATACGCCCTCGGAATCCACCCTGAATCCGAAACGACCCGAGGAGTCAGGGTACAGATCAATGATTTCCATTTCCGGCGTTCCCACCGCGACCTCGGGCTTCCTAAGCTGCCAGTAACCCTCCAGGCTGAAGCTGACCGTTTCATTCTCAGCCACGCTGGGTCTGACACCGACAGGCCAGCAGGTGACGGCGGGGGCATTGACCAGTACGATGTCCCCTCCCGGCGACCAGGTGGAGATACCGTAGTAAGCCTGCTCTCCCGTAGTGTCCTCAAGCAGCTCCGCCAGTTCGGCACTGTTCCCGGGAAGGAGCCTGACTCCCGATATAAGCCCGAACCAGCCGCTGGATGCTGCCAGTACGGCGAACTCGCCGCCTGATGGAATGTATCCCAGAGTGGAAATGTCCCGGGCAAGGCTGTCCAGCGATGCCGCCCTGACCGGCGGGACCTGCCCTGCCGCCGGGGGTGCGGGAAGCGCTGAAAGCACGATGATGAAGAGGCTGAGACAGATTCCCATGGATTTCATTATACTTGAAAATAATTCCTGCAGGCGGAAAGAAAAGAGGCGCTGATTGAAGATACTCCTTGTCCAGTCACCCACTGGAAGGGCGGAGGTCCCCATATACCCCCTTGGTCTGGCCTTCCTGGCCGGCCAGCTTCAAGGACATCAGGTTAGGGGCCTCGACCTGAGCCTGAGCGTCGGGAACGAAGAGATACTGGAGAGGGAGATCAGGGAATTCCGCCCCGATGTGACCGCCGTTTCACTCAGGAACATCGACGACAGTTCCTATCCGGTCACTCATTCGTACGTGGAACCCTTCGCCGGGATAATGAGCCTCCTCGAAGGCTGGAATGGCACTGTGGTGGTGGGGGGAACCGGTTTCTCGATCTACCCCGGGATAATCATGAACGATTTTCCCAGGATAGACTACGGTATTCCAGGAGAGGGGGAGGAGATGCTCCCCGGGCTGATCGACCACCTGGAGAGAGGCGTCCCCATCGAAGGCTGGGACGGAGGCCGTCTGCTTCCATGGAGGAGGACCGACCTAGAAAGGATCGCACCTCCCGATTACGGTGTGATCGACCTGTCCAGGTACCCGGTGCCGGACTCCATCGGCGTCCAGAGCCGCAGGGGCTGTGCCTACGCCTGCACCTACTGCACCTACGGATACCTCGGAGGACATGAGTTCAGGACCAGGCCCGTTGAGCATGTCCTCGAGGACATCGGTCAGCTGGAAGGCAGGGGGGTCGGCAGGTTCCAGTTCGTGGATTCGGTCTTCAACGCACCCGAGGACTATTTCCT
>JAFGPK010000079.1 GCA_016936235.1 Candidatus Fermentibacteraceae bacterium
CCCAGGATGGAGACGAATCCCTGTTTCACTTCCCACGGCAAATGGGAGATAGGCACAAAGGACGGAAGGAAACTTGTGGGAAGCGCCCAGGCCAGGAGCAGGGGGATATTCCTGGAGCATGGCTCGATACTCCTTGAGAACGACCAGTTGAAGATACTCGACTACCTCCCCGAGGGGATTTCCCCGAAATTGATGGAAGTCCTTCGCGATAATCTCTCCAACGGAATAGCCAGTCTGCGGGAATTCAGACCGGGACTGACTCCGGAGGAGATGGAGGAAGCGCTGCACTGCTCCTTCTCCTCCGCCCTTGGTGCCGACCTTGAGCGTTTTCCCCACGAAGGGCTCCATGGAAGCCGCCTGAGGGAACTGGTGAAGGATTGCATGAATGACCTATAGAAAGAAGCCCGATTGGCTCAGAATGCCGGAGAGAGGCTCTGAGGAGGCTGCCAGGATAAGGTCGGTGCTCAGGCGCTACAGCCTCGATACGGTCTGCAGACAGGCCATGTGCCCCAATCTCGGCCACTGCTTCCAGAGGGGCACCGCAACCTTCCTGATCCTGGGCGGCGTCTGCACGAGGAATTGCAGGTACTGCGCCATAGAACATGCGGAAGGCGCGCTCCCCCCACCTGATCCGGATGAACCGGTGAGGCTCGCCATGGCGTCGGCTGAGATGGGTCTCTCCTACGTGGTGGTGACCTCGGTCACAAGGGACGACCTGGAGGACGGGGGAGCGGGTCACTTCGCCGCCACTGTCAGGGCGCTTCGCCACCGTATCGAGGGAATCCTGATCGAGGTACTCACACCTGATTTCCGCGGCAGCGCCGGTGCCCTGGAAACCATTGCCGGTTCCGGTCCCGACGTCTTCAATCACAACCTGGAGACAGTGCGGAGGCTCTTTCCGGCGGTCCGACCGGAAGCGGATTACGCGATGTCCCTGGCCGTCCTGGAAGCCTACGGAAAACTCTCCCCCGGAACACCGCTGAAGAGCGGTCTGATGCTGGGCCTCGGCGAGACCGAGGATGAAGTGACGGATGCCCTGAAAGAACTCAGGGAAAGCGGAGCGAGCATGCTGACCCTGGGTCAGTACCTCCAGCCCTCGAGGAGGCACTGGCCTGTGTCCAGGTACCTGACGCCTCCGGAGTTCTCAGAATGGAAGGAAAGGGCTCTCTCCATGGGATTCCATACCGTTGCTTCCGGTCCCCTGGTCCGAAGCTCGTTCCACGCTGAGACGGACTTCACCGCTCAGAATGCGCCTTCAGGTCCCTCCATCCTGTAACTCCTTATGGAGTGGACGGATTCCCTGTCGAAGGTCAGCAGCCCTATCTCCCTGATCCATCCCCTGATGGGAAGGTCTATGATCTCGATACAGGTGAGTATCGCATCGGGCATGGACTCAGGGGGCAATCCTATGGTCAGGGAGCAGTGGGGGACCCAGGAACCGGGCCTGTAAAGCCCCTCCGAGAATTCCTTCATCTCTCCGAATATCCTGTAGAGCTGGTCATGGACTATTATCAGGGGAGGCGTGAAGACAGGGCCCAGGAAAACGGTGCCGCTGTCAACGCCGAAGGTGGCCACCGAGGAGAATGTCACGGGGAACGCCCTGTGGGTCTTCGCGAAATCCTTCAGATCGTCCAGCACCCTTTCGGGATCCAGCTCCTCCCAGATTGCCAGCGTAAGATGGGGTTTGCCGCCTGATCTGAGGAGGGGCGAGGAGAATCCCCGCGTCCTGAGCACGCTCCAGACCTTACTGATGACGCTCTCGGTCTCGCTGTCCATGAACAGGCAGATGTCGCACGCCATATATCGAACCCACTCTGTAAAATTCACCATGATTGGATTCTACACTCACAGAGAATATGTTTGCCCACATGGACGAAGTCAGCTTCATGGAATACACCAGCGGTACGGTCCTCGCCCCCATGGCCGGCACCACCGATTCGGCCTTCCGCAGGATATGCCGCCGGATGGGCGCCACAGCTGTAATAACGGAGATGGTTGCCGCCATGGGCATCTCGAGACGCTCCGTCAGGAGTCACAAGCTTCTGGGCTTTCATCCCGAGGAGAAGCCCATCGGCGTACAGCTCTTCGGAAGGAGGCCACAGGACTTCAGAAGGGCCGCCGGAGTGGTTTCCGAACTCGGTTTCGATTTCATCGACATCAACGCCGGATGCCCGGTAAAGAAGGTGGTGAGGAGCGGCTCCGGCTCCGCCCTGCTCCGCGAGATACCCACACTGGCCGCAATCGTCAGGGCGGTCTGCTCGGAGACGGAACTGCCGGTGTCGGTGAAGATAAGGGTCGGCTGGTCCCCCGACGAGAAGGTACCCGACAGCCTGCCATCCGTCCTTGCAGGTGAAGGCGCCCGCGCCATTGCGGTCCACGGCAGGTACAGGACGGACATGTTCAGCGGTGAGGTCAGGATGGAGGAGATACTGAGGATGGTGGAGAACTCGCCGGTGCCCGTCATAGCAAACGGCGATGTGAGGACCGTAGAGGATGCCCGGAGGCTGATGGATCGCACCGGAGCCTCCGGCCTCATGGTGGGAAGAGGCGCCATGGGCAATCCATGGATATTCAGGAGCCTCGCTGAAGGCCTCAGCCGCCCTCCCTCCCCGGAAGAGGTGGTGGAGGTCATCAGGGAGCAGTTCCGCATGATGAGCGGTTACATACCCGATGAGCACGTCTGCCATTTGATCAGGGGACACCTGCTGCAGTACATAAGGGGGTTCAGGGGAGCCTCCCTGCTGCGCTGCAGGGCCACGGGGGTGGATTGCATGGAAGATCTTGAGGATATTCTCGGGGACCTGAAGGAAATGCTTGAAAATGAAGGGCTGGATGATTCATGAGACCGGGAAGATGCACCGCCTGTACAGTTATCTTCGCCCTGATAACTCTCTCCTGCGGACAGGAGACCACCCTGGTCCTGACCGATGGACCGGTCTACACCGAGACGGAGAGATACCGTTATACATGGAAGGAAGGCGACGGCTGGGCCTTCCTGGCATGGGCCATGGACATCGACGACGGCGCCGAGGTACTTGCGCTTCAGTCGGGCTTCCTTCCTCAGGAGAGACCTGAGCCCGGGGATACAGTGACCCTTCCCCTTCACCAGGACCTCTCGGAGGCGCTTGAGAACCGTCTGGAATCAGCAAGGCTGGTGAGACAGGCCACAGAAGTCCTGCAGACGGGCGATACACTTGCTGTGAGGGGCATCCTCCTCCGTGCCATGGAAAAGGATCCCTCCTGGTCAGTCCCGGCCTACGACCTGTCTCTTTTAATGCTGAGGCAGGAAGGGCCGCAGGCAGTGATAGACCTCCTTCAGCCCATCGCGCACAAGTACGATGCCGCCCTGCTGCAGTCGGAGATAGCCTGGAACCGTGGCGACACCGACGACGCCCTTCGCCAGCTGGAGATATGCCTGATGGACGACAATCCGCCCTTCGAGGCCCTTGCTGCAGCGGCTCTGATCTATACCGTCACCGGACACTACTACCAGGCTTCCGGAATCTGGCGCGAGATACTGGCCAGCCCGGAGGCCGACGCCGCCATAAGACTCATGGCAGTTGAATACGCGATACTTCAGGAGGAACGCTCACAGCGCGAGTGACCTTCTCCCCGGGTTCGGGGGATCGAGTCCCGTCGATGAGTGCCTATACCCTTATCTCGCAGAACAGGCTGGAGTTATCCACAGTGCGAAGGCGCGCGCTCAAGCCAAGGCTCTCTGCGAGACGGGCGAATTCGTCCTTTGGAAGCGTGCCGGCACTGAAACCGTCCTTGCACGCGATGACGCCGTTGCCTGTTCTGATCTCGTCGATCTCGCCGATAAGACCGTATGATGCCTGGATACGGAACCACTCCAGCCGGTCTTCCCAGAATTCCTCGGCGTAGGTCGAGATAAGCACCGCTCCTCCAGGCTTCGTCACCCGCACCGCTTCGCTGATGAGCAGGCGTTTATCGATGCCGAAGACCGAGATACCGTTCTGGACGCAGGCGACCAGGTCGAAGGCATCGTCCTTGAATCCAAGATCGAGAGCATCCATCGCGGCGAGGGAAATCCTGCTATCGCAGGCCTGGAGCCCGGCGGCGAGAAGAAGGCTCTGAAGTGAAATGTCTATGCCGACAGGGAAGACTGCATCCGATCCGGCCAGGCTGCGAAGCACCCTTCCGTACCCGCAGCCCAGTTCCAGCACCTTCATGCCGGGGCGAAGCGCTTCATGAACGTGCCTTATCTCAGCTTCGAGATACTCCTGCACCCGGGGCGGCGCGACTTCGTAACAAAGCTCAAGTCGGCCTGCGGACAGCGTTTCGGAGTAGTATGATCCGTGCATTGCCATACCGCTTTCATTGACCGGTCACGCTCTCCGCTTCGGTTCGGTTGATCTTTCGCCGGCTGCGAGGGAGAGTCAGATCCTCGTCTTCTCGATCTCCTCCTCCACTTCCTCAGCTCCTTCGGAGTAGAATTTCTCCTCGTCCGGGGCAAGATGGTGGAGCAATCTCAGGAACTCGCCGGCGTGGACACGCTCCTCGTCCGCTATGTCCCTGAGCACTTCCACGGCCAGCCTGTTGTCCGTGGACTCGGCGAGCTGCATGTAAAGCTGGATGGCTTCGTATTCCGCAGCCACCATGAAGCGTATCGCTCTGACGAGTTCCTCGTGCGTGAGCTTCCTGTCCTTAGCCATTCCCGAGAACGGCGATCCGAATTCCGGCATGTCGATTATCCTTTCCTGTCTTTTCCGGGGCCTGGGTCCGACGTCGCCAGTCAACGCGAGACATGCCGGCCCCTTCCCCTGCCGTCGAGAATTACCTGATGACGGCGATGCTCCTGACGGCGTTCACTCCGCTTCCATCAACACGGACGAAGTAGAGCCCGCCGGCGAGGGAGGCGGTATCTATCTCCAGGGTGTGGCTTCCGGCCTCGAGAACATCGTCCAGGGTGGTTGAAACGAGCCTTCCCTGAAGGTCATACAACCGCACCGTTGCAGCGGCGGGCGACATTGTGGCGAACTGCACGGAAACCTGTGCGGAGCAGGGATTGGGGGTTACGGATACTGTCTGCCCCGCCGTACTCTCTTCGGTCATCCCGGTTCCGTCGTGACGCCACAGTGTGATCTCGGCCTGGGCGAAGGTCTGGACACCCTGGTGCCTGTCGCCGGCGAACACGATGAACCAGTTGTCCGTATGTGGCGCGTAGAACCATACCTCCCCTGTGCTCTGGCCTTCAAGGAGCTTGTAGCACTCGAAGGGCGACCCTGCCTGATAGAGGTCGAAGTTGGCGGAATCCACGATGAAGAAGTCAGCCGTTCCGCCCGTCAGCGGTTCCGCGTACTCCGACAGCGGACTGGCGTAGTAATCCCTGCCGTTCATCAGGTCAGCAGGGAGGTCAAATTCAACCTGGATCAGATATTTGGTCCAGCTGCCCTCCGGCACCTCGGTGGCCGGGATCCCTGGCATAAGCTCAGGGGGGCTCCAGTCGAAGATGTAGGTCTGCCCGGGAACGCTGCCGGTGATCACTTCCTGGTAACCGCCGCTGCCGAAGGTTCCCAGAGCGCAGGAGATGTTCATGTAGTAGTTCTGGTTGTCGCCCAGAATGAAGGAGATCTGGCCGTTGCGATCGGTCTGGCCCCATGTCCCCCTGTAGAGGGTGGACGTCTGCCAGCCCTCGCTTGCGATCTGCACATCTGCGTTGTCGATGGGCACGTCTGCCGAATCGGTCACCGTCACAGTGAAGGTGCAGAACTGGGAGTAGTAATCGGCCACGTCCCAGGTGTAGCCGTCGTTCCGCCAGGCCCAGATGCAGCTGCAGTCCTTGCTTCCCCCGTAGTCCTTGTCGTAGGCGACGTTGTGATTGTTTACGGTGTCAACGTACCATCCCCGCCATTCGCCGTCCCACCAGATAGAGCACCACACGTGGTCCTCGTTGATGTCCATCACGCAGGCGCATGGTATGAGGGCTACCCTGGCCGCCGCGCAGAGCAGGTCCTGGGTCTCTCCGCAGTTGCCGTTATGCTCGTGTGCTATCACGTTGGGCTGGATCGGCCTGTTGCCGGAGGCGGCATCCGGAATGATCGCCCTTGTCCACTTGCTGATTATGTCCACCGCGTGAAGGCTGTCGGTGAAAACAGGCGTTGTGGACCACCCGTAGTTCTTCGTCTGCCCGTCCCAGAACACAAGCACGCCGGAGTTGAGCACTTCGTTGAATACAGGGTATCCCGTATCGTCCATGTCCCACAGGTATTGCCGCCAGAACTCATCGTAGACCGATGCGTCGTTAAGGGGCCTCTCGTCCGACACCTTGGGCATCACGACGTAATGGTAGTAGATCTCCCTAGGTATCTCGACCCATACCGTGTCGCCGCCCTGAATGGTGTAGTACTCGGTAGTGCTGTAGTAGTCGGCCCCGGCGTAGTCCACCACATTCACGTAGCTGAGAAGCGGATCATGGGTGTAGATGCCCTGGGCGTTCTCGACCAGCACTTCCTCATCCCAGCTGGAGATGGACAGGATGTTCCAGGATAAATACGCTACGGTGAAGGCCAGTTCGTCGAAGCAGGGCTGCCCCTGGTGCGCGAGAAGCAGAGCTCCGTACCTGTCCTGGTTGGACTCGGTAAGCATCGAGAGCTTCCATATCAGGTGCTCCTGAAGCCAGAGGGGGGCAAGGTCCACCGCCTGCCGGGCCTGCGCTGTGAGTTCTATCTCCGGGTTCAACACGACATCCTCGGCTGCAAGGTCTACCATCACAGGGTATATGCCCTCCCTGTCAGGCACAACGAACCGGCAGCCGACGGTTTCCACCGCCAGGTACTCCGAAGGCGGCTCGTAGACCGCAGCGGGGAGAGCGGGGACGGCAGGCGGCGACTGAGTCCCGCCGGAAATACGCACCAGGTCGACGGAACTTCCGGTGCAGTACACAGGTTCGAGCTCCATGGTGATCCCCGGCAGTCCCGCGGAGGCGGCGGCAAGGGATGCAATGACCAGACATGATAATACCGG
>JAFGPK010000016.1 GCA_016936235.1 Candidatus Fermentibacteraceae bacterium
GTTGGTTCGCCTTCTGGGAGAGTAGGACACTGCCGGCTTTAGTTTCAAAGAGAAGACCCCTGGGTCCCCCCCAACCCTCCCGGGGGTTTTCTCGTTTCTTCTGAATTCCGACTTCCACAACAGGTCTCACTCGTTCACATGAGAAATTCGATCCAGTCTGACTTGATACGTATACAGATGTCTACATCATTCATGTGAGATGGTGAACCGACCATGCAGGCGTGTCCAAAATAGCTTTCTGATTTAGTAAGTGTGCCCTTCACATTATGAGCGCTAATATCAATGAAATTGGATGAAAAATGCGGTTCTTGAAGCTCATGAAGCAAAGTCACTTGGCACATTGTGGAAGGTGTGGAATCCAGTTTTCTATTGCTCGGGATCGCGCGCGCTACACAGCGGAATGGGTGTGTTCAGAATCTGAAGGCGCAGTCTCCAGCTCGTCTTCCGCGCAGTGGAACAGGTGATTGTACACACTTTCCCAGTCGAAGCAGTCCAGAACCCTTTCCCTGCTCTTCTTCCTCATGTTCTCGAAGGCCCTGATGTCCTTATTCTTCATATCGACTATCTCCAGGACCCTGGACACCCAGTGTGCGGTATCACCGGCCCGCGCCACGAAACCGGTGACGCCGTCCTCTATTATCTCCCTCGGGCCGCCAACGGAGGAAACCACAGCCGGAAGACCGCAGGCCTGGGACTCCAGTACGGACATTTCGAAGGTGTCGGCCTCGCTGGGGAACAGGAATACGTCAGCTCTGGAGTACAGCCCTTTCATCGGGCTCTGAGAGACCGGGGACGGAGCGTCCCCCGTTTTCGGTGCCTTCAGGCGCCGGATACATGGCCCTTCCCGTTAGGTGCCGGATCCGAGAAGGAGTAGTGGTTCAGGCGCACCGCCTGACCCTTCAGGTGTTCGTTTCCCAGATACCTGGCGGCGTAACTGGATTCCACATCCCTGTTGCAGTCATGCACGAAAACATCCGCGTCCGGGGCTCTGAGCACCGAGGCGATGAAGATGCTCTTCATTCTGCCCGGAGAGCTTTTCTTCAAGCCTTTTGGTGCGTCCAAAAGCAGTACGTCCCATTCACGGTCCAGTATGGCCGTGAGAAGGTTCATCTGCAGCCGGGATGGATCGTGAAGCAGTTCCCTCCACTGGGACAGGAATGTGCTGTACTCCACGAGATATGCTTCCGAATCCGGGTCCCATGCCGTGAGCCTGTTCATCCAGGCCCGGTCGTCCTCGAGGAAAACCGTCCTTCCTTCCCTGTTCAGCGACGCTTCCAGCACCGGCCTGAAAGAGGTGTCTCTGAGGGCGTCCATGAGCCCGGTGAAACCGCTGTTCCATATGATGGTCCTTCGAAGGGATGATGCAAGACTCATTGGATCCTCCAGGTCTGCAGGTTGCGGATGCGGATCTCCCGCTTTCATTCCTGAATACAAGCGGGCGTTCAGATCGACCATTGCATTCTCGGCGAAACCTGGCTGTCTTCCGCAGGCCCACTGTCCGGGACTGCCGGATCGGGTCGGTCCCGTAAGCAATTGCCGCCCTCCGGACGGGTACAGCTTGATGAGGTGGGAATAGAATAGTATCATGAATGGCATATGTGAGGACTGGAGAACTCCCCGGCCGGTCCCTGCAGTATGCTCATCTCCTCAGACGGTGGTCGCCGAACCATGGACGTCTCTGGTGGTAAAACTGAAAATTCCAGGAACGACCTTGACATAGCTCTCATTGAGGACTGCTACCGCCATGATTTCCAGCACCGTCTCCTTGAGGAGGACTGGACGACTTCGACGGCGACGGCATTATCGTCCAGTACTGGGGTCTTGATCTGGGTCTGGCATACGCCCAGGACTGCTTAAGCGCAGCCGACTCCATCTATTTCGATCTCAGATCCGGAACGGCGGTTGACTCGCAGTAGGGGGGGTGACACCACCGAAGTGGCAATGGCAATGCGCAGGGACCTTGTCAGGGAGATATACGCTCAGGGTGACACCACCGTAGAGGTTCATCCAGTTCTTCTTGTCGCCAGCCCCGATGATAACGGGAAGTGGCTTGTCTGGCACCGGTTTGATGAGGAGTGACCTCGGTCATCTCGGTAACCCGCACCTGCCCGGTAGAAGGGTCGGTGGCTTTGTGAATCGCCGCCGGAACTGAGTGCGGGCAGGTACGTTGTTCACAGCGGGAGTATATTACCTGCCGGAGAATATGCACGCGTGGAAGCGGGAGAGCCGGATAAGGCCCTGAAATAGTAACCCGACAGTGAAATGAGATTACAGAACATGGACAATATGAATGACCGGATCCGTGAGCTGGAAGGCAGGATAGAAGCCCTGGAGAAGACCGCTCCCCGGGACAAGCTGTCCATGATAGTCTTCTCCGTGTCCCTGGACAAGCTGATAGCAGCTTTCGTAGTCGCTACCGGCGCAGCCGCAATGGGCTCGGAGGTCTCCATGTTCTTTACTTTCTGGGGAACCGCCGCCCTGCGAAAAAAGGCAAGGGTGAAGAAGGATTTTATCTCCAGGATGTTCGGTTTCATGCTTCCCACCGGTTTCGGTCAGCTGAAGCTGTCGAAGATGAACATGGCCGGGGCGGGCACCGCCATGATGAAATCCCTGATGAAAAAGAAGAAGACAGTGAGCCTCCCGGAGCTGCTGTCCACGGCCGAACAGCTGGGCGTCAGGATATTCATATGCGAGATGTCCATGGATCTGATGGGGATATCCCGCGAGGAGATAGTTGACTACTCGCACATCGGCTACTGCGGCGTCGCCGGCTTCCTGTCTGAGTCCCACGAAAGCAGTCAGACACTTTTCATCTGACAGATGAAGCTAAGGGGAATTGGATATCGCCCCTTCCACGATCTTATGTCCCCTGGAAGGACGACGTGTGGAGATAGAGGTTGGGTGAATCGGGTCTCTCAACCCCAGGAGGACAAGTATAACTGCGGAGCGTGGTCTGGTAACGATTCTGGTCTTGATGACCCGTTTGCCCGGTCGGTTCCACTTCAGTGTATCCTGCAAACAAGAGCTAACCCGGACACTTCACCAGCTATCCTGAACACCGCATGAAGTTGCCGGATTCCTGGGTTTTGGTGATTTCGTAGGTTCCCGTTTACTACAACATGAGCATGGGGGAGTCTGTTCTTCATCACGAGGCCTCGTTTGCATATGAAGGGCAGACCTGCCTGTCTGCTTCGATAAGCATTCTGTTCAGAACAGCGATCAGGGCAGATTACACGCGTATCTTCTGCAGGTTCAGGTATGCCATTTCGAATATGGTCTTGTATGGATAGCTGCTGGACATCGTCAGATAGACCCTTCGAACGCTCACTCTGACCAGGGCTCCTATCTTGAAGAGCTTCAGACGGATCGAATCACATCTGGCCCTGGCCATCTCAGTACCCTTCAGAGCAAAGGACCTCATGGCATTCAACAGGATATATGCGATGCCGGATAACCACACACGAAGCTGATTCGAACTCAGCCAGTGGGTACTGGTCCTGTCAGCGAAGAGACAGAGCTGCTGTTCCTTTATCCGGTTCTCCATCTCACCACGGGCGCAGTAGAGTTCTTCATATATCATCTCAGGAGAGTATTCAGGCATCACAAGACTGGTTAAGACGAAGCGCGGATTGCTGCCCTTCTCAAGGTGTTCAGCCTTGCCGATCACCCTTCTGTAACGGCTCCAGCTGTTCCTCGTCATGTAATAGAAGCCCTTGAAGATACGGCAGGGTTTACCTTCCTCATCATAGATCTTCTCAGCTTCCTCCAGTTCAGCCGATATCTTCTTAAGTAACCTGTTGTTCTTTGCCATGTCGATAACGTAATCTATATGCGCTTCGTCCTGCAGCCAGCTCAATATCTCTTCCCTGCAGAAGCCGCTGTCACCAAGGAACACGATCTTTACACCGGGAAGCTTCTCCCGAATCCTGGGAATGATACGTTTCAATTCTTCGATAACACCATCACAGGCATCGATCTTCGAGGGTCTGAGCTTCGCGCAGAGAAGATAATCACCGGAGAAGATGTAGAGAGGCAGATAACAGTACGAATCGTAATAACCGTGGAAGAACCGACCCTCCTGCCTGCCATGAAGAGGATCATCGGTGGCATCGGCATCTATGAAGATCATGGGTGGCGTGCCCTCAAGCGCCATCTGTTCCAGCGAGAGTTCCGTTATGAGTTCTTCTATCTCAGAGAACTCCCCAACGATCTTCCTATAGCGATTCGAAGCGCTCCCGTCCTCCGAACCCAACTCGAACCGGTTCAGTGTACTGCTGCCAGCAAGCGCATAACCCCGGTCGCGATCCCTGGAACGGTCCGAACCGGTGGGGTCAGACTTGCCGACTATCGCCGCATAGCCGGGATCAGTGCGCAGCTCATCGTGATCGTTCAGGTCTTCGTAGCCCAGTGCTATCCCGAATATCCTATGGCAAAGCAGATCAACAATTGCGGTTGCCGAGGAAGGGAAGGCTGTTTTCAAAGAACCCAGGGTCCCCTTCGACTATCCAGCGGCAGGCTGCATCCTCGTAGCTCTTCCAGGGCACATCAAGCTCGGCGAATTCTCGAAGCAGTGCATCATAATCTTCGCGTTCGGCGTAGGCACACGCACCGTCCCGTGGAATCGCCTTCCAGGTTCCGAGGCCGGGGTCCCGGTCTGGTACTCCCCCTGCTGCAGCACCTGCCATGTGGACCAGTGGGTCATGTCCGGCGAGCACCTTACATAGACACCACCGATTCAGGGAGTCGTGACCTGGCCGTTGTCCAGGACTATCTCCTCCGCGTCCGGGAGGATGGTGACGCTGACGGAGATGGCGTAGGGCGGTCTCCGGGAGAGCCCCAGAGGGAGCGGTCCGGAAAGGGTCCAGCCGTCTCGGAGAGATGCCGGGTCGCCGTCCCAGCCAAGCTCCTCTTACGTTACTGTGATGATGCCAGGTTCAGATCATGTGCGCGAGGCTGCTGCATGTTGGATGTAGGTGAAATCTATCTCTAGCGACCTTAAGTCGAGGATCAAGGCGTTGGCGGCTCCGGCGGCCAGAGTGAAAGCGCACAATGAACGGATACACGAAAGCAATCTCATTTCAATCCTCCGTCCTGGATCGTACCGGGTGTTCTCTTATGCAGGTATAAAATGTTTGGCCGATGTATTCCCTGATCAGAGCCTGCTCACTATCTCGGTCTCTCGCTCCTCTATCATGGCCAGCATTGTATCCTGGTCCGGGGCCCTGAGGAGGTCTTTGATGAAACCGTCGGACCTCAGCATCCTGTTCAGCCTGGCCAGTATGTGCAGGTGTTCGTTGGCCTCGGGGAATACCAGCAGGAAGAACAGGGCAGTGAGCCTTCCGCTCTCCTCTCCGAAGGGAAGGGGGTGGGGAGGCCTGAAGAGCATGAGAAGACTGTGGTCTACGTAGAGTTCTGAAACGATCAGAGGGTGGGTGAGTGCAACGCCGCACCGCAGGGCCGTAGAGCCTGCATCCTCCCGCCTGGTGAGCTGGTCAAGAAGTGCTTTCTCATCGAAGACGGCTCCCGTCCTGCAGGCATCCGAGGCTATGGTCCTGAGCATGCTTGAAGCGGTACCGACTCTGCAGGGCAGGATAATGTTTCCGAACAGCTTGTCAGTCGCAATCAGTTCCGAAGGGTCGATACCGATCGTCTGGGCGTTTGAGTGTTCCGCGGCAGCAAGCCTGTCCGCCGCTATTCTGCCGAACGCTCTGGTGAGCCAGTCCATTATGTCCGATCGGAGGTAGCACTTCCTCCCCTGGTACAGGACCGTCTTCAGTCCGGCCCTCTCCACCTCCCTGGAGGCCTCCTTCAGGCTCATGCCAAGGCATCTGGCCGTGTCTGTCAGGGACAGGTACTCATCCATTCCCCGCCGATCTCTCCCCTCGAAACATCTTGAATGATGCGGCTCGATCAGGTTTTTTCTGGAATGATGCAGAGACAATAAGATTCCGAGGGTAATCCGTCAAAGTGGTTTCCCGAGTCCTTCGGGAACGCCAGGGAGTCCTTGAGACTGGACATCGTTCACCGCGTCCGCACCGGAGCAGCCTGTTTATAGGGCCGTTTTTCTAACCTTGTGCCAGACTCTTGACTAGAGGTTTCCAGAAACGTACATTTCCTCAGACACTCAACTCCAGGGGGTATTCATGAAGATCTTGCCTGTTGTTCTGCTGGCAGCGGTGGCGGTGTGTTCGGCAGACCCCGTTCTTGACCGCACTCTCGATGCGCCCGATGGCGACATCACCGGACTTGGGTTCGGAGAGGGCTATCTCTGGGCGCTGGACAGGACATCCGAGACCATCTACAAGCTTGACCCGGCGACGGGCTCAGTATCCGGCTCATGGGTGGTGAGTCAGACCGGGACCAAGATCCCCACCGGTCTTACATATCTGAACGGTTACGTGTACGTGTGCGCCGGAACGGCTGCCGGCACCGCGGCCTACGGTTACAGGTACTCTTCCAGCGGGAGTTACGTTGGCAGCTTTTCGCTGGACTGTTGAGGCAGCGATCTGGACCAGGAGGTTTCTGGTCTAGCGACGAACGGTACTTATCTATATGGAGCCGGTGTGGATTCCTACACCCTCAACGAGACAGTTGAGAGGTACAGCTACACAGGGTCGATCCAGTCAGGGCCCTATCTGTTCCAGCCCATCGGCCTGCCGGTGTTCTACGACATCGGCTACAACAACGGGGAGATATGGTTCGCGTGCGATGACTCCGATTCACCCATAAAGGCCTTCAACACGGCAGGAGCACTTACCGGCTATGTCATGGACACTGTAGTTCCCGCGGCCAACGGCCTGTGTTTCGAGGATTCCAGATTCCTCTGGGCCAGCGACATCCACGCCGACAGGCTCTACAGGATAGACCTCAACCCCACCGGGATAGCCGGGGGCGGGGTCCTGGCCGGACACTCGCTGTCCTGCAGCATGAACCCTTTCTACTCGATCGTCACCGTTTCGGGAGAGGGTTATGCCCCTGACGCGGTGCTGGAAGTATTCGATCTCTCCGGAAGAATGGTGCTCAGCGCACCTTTCAATGGAACCTTCACCTGGTCCGGCTGCAGCGAGGCAGGCGACCAGGTCTCACCGGGTGCCTACATCGTAGTCGTAAGGGACGGCCTTCATCGGGAGAATCTCAGTCTGGTGCGTCTCTGAACCGGGCCGTTTGCCCTTCCGTACCCGGTTGAAGCAGCCCCGGCCCTGAAGGGGTCGGGGCCTCCATATCTTCTTGACAGGCACGATTCCACTGCGGTATGCTCATAACTTGATAGTGTTGAGTGAAAACTGATTAAGCAGCTTCAATCCCTACTTTTCCGCTAGACAATCATGCCCATATCTCCATGGGAGAGAAGGAGTCGCCATGAAGAGCATACTCTTGAGTCTTGTCCTTGCTATCATGCCCGCAGTCCTGCTCGGGGAAAGCATTACGGTGAATATCCCGCTGGACCCTTCCCGGCTCTGCATCGTCGACAGGGGGGTCTGCACAAGCGTGACGCATTCCATGGGATACACCACCTACAGTCCTGGCGTGCCCAGCCTTCCCATCCTGCCGGTGCAGGTGGCCCTGCCCACAGGGTGCAGGGCAACGGGTCTTCAGATCGTGGACGCCGTTTATTCCAGCGTGGATGGATCGCACTACATCACGCCGTCTTCCGGATGCTTCCCGGTATCGCTGCCGGAGCCGGCGGTACAGTCGGAGCCGGATGCGCACATATACACCCGCGATGCCTTCTATCCCGCCGCGACCGCCCAGCTGAGCAGCTCGGGTGTTCTCTGGGGCATTCCAGTGGCCTACATGACAGTATTCCCGGCCAGGTGGAACCCTGTCACAGGGGAGCTGGAAGTCCTCAGCGAACTCACTGTCGAGGTGGAGTACGAATCAGACCCATCCACGAGGCTGGTGAGCAGGAGGACCGAGGCAAGCGAGCAGAGGGCCATGGACATCGTACGGAACATGGTGGTCAACCCCGGAGGTGTCTCCCATTCAGGCGCTGTGATGGTCGAGCCAAGGGAACTTGCCTACGGCCAGTACGTAATCGTAACCTGTCCCGAATACGAGGATGTGTTCAACGATCTCGCCATGTGGAAGACGGCAAAGGGTATTCCGACCAGCGTCTACTCCACGGGATGGGTGCAGGCGAACTACAGCTTCTGGGACCTCCAGCAGGACATAAGGGCCTTCCTCACCGACTGCCGGGACCAGGGCACCGATTACGTACTCATCGCGGGGGACGATGACAGGGTCGAGTGCCGGGATGCTCACATGGCGACTTTCGGATACGTTGAGGACGCCCCCTGCGACCTGTACTTCTCCGACATCAACGACACCCAGCCCGGCGCCGACCGCTGGGACATCAACTTCAACCACGTCTGGGGAGAAGACGCGGACAGCATAGACTACCACCCGGACCTGTGGGTGGGCAGGGCCAGCGTGAACTCCATGGCGGAGGCCGAACTCTGGGTCAGGAAGGTGCTCTTCTACGAGCACATGACAGGATGGTCCGGTCTGGACTACTTCGATACAGCCCCGGTGGAGATGCGCATGGGGCACAGCACCGAACTCCTTTTCTCACCTGATTACTACGGTGCCGCCAGCGCGGAGATGATATCGGCCTGTATTCCTCCGGAGTGGGGAATAGAGAAATGCTACCAGCTCACGGGGAATAACAGCTACACCATTACCAACGACATGTTCAACGCCGGGCCTCATCATGTGTACGTTGCGGCCCACGGAAGCCCCACCAGCTTCTCCGTTCCCGGAGGCAGCTACACCACGGGCGACGCCATGAACCTCACCAACATCTCCGCGGGGAACAGTGTCGCCATCCTTAACGGCATCTGCTGTTCGACGGGCCACCTCGACGGGAACGAGAGCTTCTCGGACGCCTGGCAGGCCAGTCCCAACGGAGGAGGGTTCGTCGCCATGAACGCCAGGGAGGGCTGGGGCCACTACGGAGACCCCGGAATGGGACCCAGCGAGCGCATATGCGAGCAGTTCTACTACCAGTATCTGCTGGACGGCTGCTTCGAGCTGGGGGTTGCCCACCTTACCGCTATGGACTACTTCACTCCACCCTCAGCATTCGCCGACAGCTTCGAGCTTCAGGGCAGCGAGGTGGAGACGCTGGACTGGTGCCTCAAGACCTACAACCTGTTCGGAGATCCTGAGCTTCCCATGTGGACCCTGGAGGCCATGGATCTTTCAGTGAGTCACACTGCCAGCATAAGCGAAGCCGGTATCATTGAGGTGGATGTCCAGAGCGGCGGGAGTCCCCTGGAGAACGCCAGGGTCTGTCTGCAGAAGGGGGACTGGCAGACGGGGGACATCTACGAGGTCGATTACACCGACGCCTCCGGTTCCGCCTCAATCTACGTGAACCCCGAAACAACAGGAACCATAGACATCCATGTGTGGGCGCACAATCACAACACCTACGCCGGGACCATTGACGTGACCGGTACGGGGATTGCCGGGAATCCGGGAGAGATCTGCAGCTACTGCCTGAGCCCGGTATCACCAAGCCCAGCCATGAGCATAGCCACGGTAAGGTTCAGTCTTGCCCAGGCGGGTCATGCACGTGTGGACGTGTTCGACCTGTCCGGAAGGGCGGTGGCAACCCTAGCGAGCGGGGAGCTGGCCGCAGGCTCCCACAGCCTTGTCTGGAACCTTCTTGACGATTCGGGCATGCCCGTTCCCTCCGGGCTCTATCATGTGAGGGTATCGTCAGGGTCCTTCTGTGAATCGGCGAGCCTGGTCGTCATAAGGTAGACCAGTTGGAATCCCGGGATCGGGGAGCGAGGGATCGCTCCCCGGTCCTTCCTGTCACTGCCGCTTCATATCCGTCCAGTAGCCGCTGTAGCCGATCAGGCTGAAAGTGCCGTCGGGGGAAATGGTCAGAACACCGTTCCTCTCAAGAGTACCCCCGTCCTTCGCGCTTCTCGCTTCCGTCCTTATCTCCATCCCGTCCGGTGATACCGAGAGGATCTCCACCCTGTCGCTGTCCTGGTTGGCCACCACGAAGGCCTCGCCTCTGTCGTTAACGGCCGGTCTTCCGGTGGTGTAATTGCAGGGCAGCTCTTCTATGAGGTAGACCTTTCTTCCATTGGGGTCCAGCTTCAGAAGGGTTTTGAAATTCAGCATGTACAGGGAGCCGTCGGGGCCCGCGGTCAGCCGGATTTCGAACTCCCTGGTGCCGGTCGGGTAGCTGGGAGTCCTGTCGAAATCAGCCGGGTCGGCGTTCCTGCTGAAGAGCCTCTTCACTTTCTGGAAGAACGTGAAACGCATCTTCGTCTGGTCCCAGAGCCTCAGGAGGTTACCGTCCATGTCGAACCTCTGGAAGTTCATGTAATGCCCGTAGGTATCATGACTGTCGCAGTCCCTGTAGAGAAAGAGGGTATCGTCGGGGAATACGGCGAAATCGTAGCACCCCTTCATACTGAAGAACCTCTCACGGGACTCTGACGGATTCTCCGGCTCGTCCAGCACTTTCAGGGTTCTACCATCGGTGCTGGAGATGACGAAGAGCTTCGATCTGTCGCCCGTGGCCACAAGAAGGCGGTGGCCGCCGGCAACGGCAAGCTTCGGCTCGCCGCGGGAAGTGCCAGGTTCTATGGTCAGGTCGGTCCTCTTCCATCTGAGGGTCCTGTCCGGCTTCGTGCTCGCCACCATGGTCGTGTCGATTATCCCGGGCTCGACGATCATGTAGTAGTTGCCCTCCTCGTCCCGGACGGCATCCCATATCTCCCTCTCCCACTCCAGGGGTCTCTGCATCTCGTCGAATAGGAGGTACCACCTCCTGGCGGTTTTCACAGGATGCAGCGCGAACCACAGATCATCTGGCAGGTGTACCTGTGTATTGCAGAAAGTGCATGTGGTGGTCCTGTTCTTTCCGTCCAGCATCAGGCTGCCGCCGCAGCTCGGGCACTGGAAGGCGACGGGCCCCTTTGCGCATTCGGTGACGGCTGTCCCTTCCCGGACTCCCGGCAACAGGGAATTATCCTCTCCGATTATCGCCACCACTCCCCTGAATTCCTCCGAATACATTCCCGGCAGTGGACGTATCCCAGTTGGTTCCCCTGAGACCGGATGGCGGATGGCGTCTTCTCCGAGGCTCCTATGGAGCAGCTCTTCTTCTATCGTGTCCTTTGTGCCATCGTACCTGGGGAACTGCCTCCCGTAAGTGATCCTGAAGCTGTAGTCGCCGAAAATGGTCATCCTGCTGCCCTGGTCCTCCTCGTAGGAAGGGGCGCTCCTGAGAGCCTCCCCCAGAAGCGAGGACCAGTTCTCGGGCGACAGCTTGATCTCATTACCGCAGGCGTTACACCTGAGTGTCGGAACCATGGCATTCACCGGAACGAAATTCTCGCAGCCGGGGCAGGTGAGTCCGGCCTCGATGCAGATACCTATCATGTATCCCCTCCTGACACTGGAAAACCATTCTCAGCGAAGTATAACCCGGCGGGTACGGGTGGTACAGCAGCGGGAGACCATTGACCCGGACCGGATCCGGTGGCATACCTGTGCCTGATCATGTTATCTTAACCGGGACATGAAAGAGTGAGCCATCTGGCCTGGAGGCCTTTTGAGCGAAGAACAGAGCTTTTCGATAATAGGGATAGACTGCGCTACGCAGCCCGCCAGGACCGGCCTGGTATGCGCCAGGTACCATAACCGCAAGATAGACCTGGTCTCAAACATCAACGCGGGGGACATAGACGAGTACAGCCCGCTGCCCGATTACAGGTGGTACCCGCTGGCCAAGCAGTGCCAGAACTGGATACGTGATGATGAAAGGGTCCTTTTCTGTATGGACTCTCCCCTGGGATGGCCCAACACGATGAGGGAGGTCCTTCCGCGGCACAACGCCGGGGAGCTGCTGGGAGTGGAGGCCAGGGACCTGTTCAACAGGGCCACTGACCTGTTCGTTGACGAGACCATCCAGAAGAGACCCCTGGAGATCGGCGCGAATCTCATCGCCAGGACCGCGGCCGCCGCCCTGGAGCTGCTGACGACCCTGAGGGTACTGCTTCGCATGGACCTGCCACTGCTCTGGCAGCAGGGCCCGCCGGAGAAATCCGGCGTCATCGAGGTCTACCCGGTGGCCACCATAATAGGACGGATTGGTACGGGGACCAAGCTTAACTTCAAGACGAAGAGCGATATCCTCCTTCCCATACTGGAGATGGACTTCGGACTCGAGTCCATCGACCTGCTTGCCAAATCCGACGACCACATGCTTGACGCCGCAATGTGCGTACTGGCAGGGGCCGATTTCATCGAGAAGCGGTGCCATCAGCCTCTGGACCTGGAAGCGGTGAGGCGGGAAGGCTGGATCTGGTTCTCAAGCTGAACTGAATCCTCGATAAGGTCACATTGACTCCCTCGATCCTTCAATGCTATTTATAAACAGGTATTGAGAACGCAAAACTGATAGCGCATCAGTTACGGAGGGGTGAGTGTATCTTGAGAATCATTGCAGGTGCCGCAGTCATATTCGTTCTTCCCGCGGCGCTGTACGGGCAGGCGCCGGACACTCTCTGGACCGCCACTTTCGGCGGCTCTCAGGATGAGCAGTGCTACGACTGCATCCGGACCGCCGATGGCGGTTACATGATGGTGGGCTACACCAGATCGTTCGGAGCAGGGGATGACGACGTCTGGATGGTGAAGACGGATGGTGACGGAACCCTTCTGTGGTACAGGACATTCGGCGGGACCAGCAGCGACAGGGGCTACTCGGTGTGCCAGACCTGCGACGGCGGATACATTATCGGCGGCTGGTCGTTCAGCTTCGGACCGGGCGTGGTGGATGCATGGGTGATCAAGACCGACTCCCTCGGCGATCTTGAATGGGATTCCTGCTTCGGAACGGAGAACGGGTTCGAGAGGTGCTACTCCATCATCCAGGCTGCCGACAGCTCCTACGTATTCGTGGGGGAGACGGACAACAACGGGACCACCTTCAGCGATATCTGGCTGGTGAAGATTGACCGTGAGGGTGACCTCATGTGGGACAGCACCTTCGGCGGAAGCAGTGATGATTACGGAATAGACGTCATAGAGAGAAGCGATGGAGGGTACGCCCTCACCGGCTGGACATATATTTCAGGATACACGGATACGAGGATCATCTCCACGGATGAGTCCGGGACTATGCTTCACGAAAGCGTCATAGGGTACGGGGGCGATGACCGCGGCTGGGATATGAAGCAGCTCTCAGACGGAGGTTTTCTCATAGCAGGTGAGACGAGCTCCACCGTATCAGGCAAGTTCGATGCCTGGCTGGTGAGGACCGACAATGAATGCGTCCTGTCATGGGACGCTTTCCTCGGGACCGATGAAGACGATTACGGCAGTGCCCTGGAAGTACTTTCCAGCGGTGAATACGCTATCTGCGGAAGATCCATCTCACCCGGGGCCAACAACGAAAACCTGTGGGTTGTCCTCACCGATACGACAGGTTCGGTCATATGGGACATGGCTTTCGGAGGATCTGGGACGGATGCCGGGCATTCTGTACACGAGACCGATGACGGGGGCCTGGTGATGGGTGGTTACACCAGCTCCTTCGGGTCCGGCGGTCTGGACATGTGGCTTCTGAAAACAGAGGAATTCGTATCCGTGGAACAGCGGACTATTCCTGCTGCAGGTTCCCTTGAAATCCTGTCTGCCGATCCCAACCCGTTCAACTGCACATGCAGCATAGTCGTCAGCACAGATTGCGCCGGGCCCGTTGATGCCGCGGTGTATTCCGTCGACGGAAGAAGGATCGCCACGCTCGAGCAGACCGGGGCCGGAAGCTCCACGAGGATGATGGTCTGGAACGGCCGCGATGACAACGGCACCCTGGCCGCATCTGGCATGTACCTGCTCCAGGTCACGGTCGGGGGGGAGGCCGCCTCCACCAAACTGTACCTTCTGAGGTGATAGATGAACAAATATGAACGCGGGGATGCCATGAAGATACTTTGCTGCTCGATCCTGTTCTGTTCACTCCTTACGGCCGGAGATGTCGGGGAGATCAGGGATTACTACAACGAGATCAAGGAGAGTCTGGATAACGACGAGTACGGGATCTACAGGACCGAAGTGGTAATCAACTCGGAGTACCTTCCCTATCCCGCGCTGGGAAACTACCAGGAGCGGATAGACTTCTACTGGAGGAGCGAGGCCGGTTACAGCAGGCTGATCCTGGTAACCTGGTCCGCGGAGTACGCGGCTCACAACGAGTACGGCGAGGTCCTTTACAAGGTGGATCAGGTCTACGAGGGCGACGAGGAGGAAGTGGTCTTTCAGTTCGTGTCGTACGACAACTACGATGAGTACGGGACCGAGATCCGCTGGTGGTTCGACGGAGGCATGGTGATCGAGTCGAAGGGAAGGACTATCACCCCGGACGGTGTGGTGGAATTCGTTCCGGGCCCTGAGGAGGAGACGACGTTCGGTCATGATCATGAGGAACTGCTGGAGATGTTCTATTCCATACATGTATGACCTGCTCCTGCGTCGGCCCAATAGTCTCGTAGGACATGGGGACCGATAATGAGGGCAATCTGCTGGATTCTCCTGTCATGTGCCCTCGCAGGCGCCCTGAGGGCGGATGAGATATCCGACATTCTGGTCTACCGCGATGAGGTGGAAAGCCGTCTGGACGACGAGTACGGTATCTACATCACGGAGCTCTCCGTAAACACCAGAGACACCGTCTACCCAGCCGTGGGCCACTACCAGGAGCATATCACCTTCTACTGGGGCAGCGAGGGAGGCTTCATCTGGCCGATCCTGGCTGTCTGGACAGAAGAGCATTCGAGCTGGTCAATCAACGGCGAGGTACTGTACGAGAATCCCCGGCTGGAGATCGAGTACGGTCAGGACCAGGCAGTCTACCAGTACGTACATGTCCATGACTGGGACGGAAGCGAGACGGATTACAGCTGGTTCTGGTCCGATGGCCAGCCTCTTGGAAGCATCGGTCGAACGGTGATGCCTGATGGCGAAGAGGTCGAGTTCATCCCCGGGAGTCCCGGTTCCTACTGTTACTGCAAGACGCCGAAGGATCTGCTGGAGCTCTTCCGCAGGATCCACGGCGGATCCCCCCCTGTGAGGGAATAACAGCCCTGTTCCAGGTGTAACACTTGAAATATACCCATGAATGAGGAGGGTGAAATGAGTTCTTTTGCAGTCAGATTGCTCATGGTTCTTGCGGCAGCGGTCCTCATCGGCGGGTGCGGCGGTGAAGAGACGGCTGAGTACTACGGCAGCATAAGCGTGACCGGGCAGGGTACTGCCTACGGAGATGCGGATGTCGCCTCCATCGTATTCGGTGTGGACCTCATCGAGGATGATCCGGGTGTGGCTGTCGACAACGCCGCCGTGATGATGGAAGAAGCCTTTGCCGCCGCTGCGGAGATGGGCATTGCTGAGTCGGACATGAAGACGACG
Organism: Candidatus Fermentibacteraceae bacterium; assembly: GCA_016936235.1. GTDB lineage: Bacteria > Fermentibacterota > Fermentibacteria > Fermentibacterales > JCC-6 > Aegiribacteria. The sequence goes on from JAFGPK010000016.1 coordinate 15,442, forward strand.
TCCTACAGCCTGTGGGCCGAGGAACAGTACGACTACGGAACCTATACCTACACCGGCAAGGTCATGTACCACGTTACGCACTACGCTCAGGTGGACGTAAGGGATCTGGAACAGGTCGGACAGGTCCTGTCGGCTCTCGTGAGTTCAGGTTCCAACACGATACAGGGAGTAAGCTTCAGCGTGGAGGACAGCCAGACCCTGATGGAGCAGGCGAGGAGGATGGCGGTTGCGGACGCAAAACTCAAGGCTGAACAGCTGGCCACGGAACTTGGAATGGAAGTCGGCGACGCCACCTATGTGAGCGAGTGGGTTGACTACTATCCCATGGCCAGGGGCGGGTATTTTGAGGCCGACGTCTCATCCTCGATCACCGCGCCGTCCATATCCCCTGGCGCCCAGTCGATTTCCCTGAGCGTGCAGGTGACCTTCGAGCTGAAGCAGCCCTAGATAGACGGCGGGACCTGATTATATTCCCTCCGGTGGCGCGGTATCCTCGATGCTGCAACCCGAACACCGGAGGGAATTCTATTGGCCGATCCCTGGGATAGTGAAGTTGGCACAGGAGCTTATGAACGCACACTGCGAAGGGCTGAGGAGCATGCCCGAAAGAACGGCTGGACCCTGAACCCGGATATTAAAAGGGTAGAGAAGGTGGTCGGCCTGATGACCATGAACCATACTTCGACCGGGGAATACTTCTGCCCCTGCAAGCAGAGCCATCCGCTGGATGTCGATCAGGATACAGTATGTCCGTGCCCGGAGATGAACGGCGAGATCGAGGAGGACGGGCACTGCTTCTGCAGGCTTTTCTACGGGATCTAGCGGTGACACTCTCATCGATGGGGTCGGATCTAAAAAGTTAACATTATTAAGATTGGATCCGGGGGGTTGCTCCGGTGAACAAACCTCGGCACGAGACATGGAATCCCGTGACCGGCTGCAGCCCGGTCAGCGAAGGCTGCGATCACTGCTACGCCAGGGGGATAGCACTGCGCCTGAGGGACATGGGAGTAGCCAGGTACAGCGAAGGATTCTCCGTGGTGGTCCATGAAGACGTCATTGAGAAACCCCTGCACTGGAGGGATCCCAGGATCGTCTTCGTAACGTCCATGGGCGACCTGATGCACCCGGAGGTGCCCGAGGATTTCATAAACCGGGTTTTCGACGTCATGAGGCGCTGCGCCAGGCACCAGTTCCAGCTGCTCTCCAAGAGGCCGGAGAGGATGGCCGGACTCTGCAGGACCATTGACTGGCCTGCCAACGTATGGGCCGGCACCACGGTGGAGAACAGGTCCTTCTACCACAGACTCGAGAATCTGAGAAGGGTGGATTCCGCTATCCGCTTCATATCCTTCGAGCCGCTTCTGGGGGACGTCAGCGACGTCGACCTTACAGGTATCCACTGGGCCGCGGTGGGAGGCGAGTCAGGCCCTGAGGCCAGACCCATGAGGATTGAATGGGCCAGGGGGATCAGGGACAGGTGCGTGAGGGAGGGGATAGCCTTCTACTTCAAGCAGTGGGGAGGGAGACATCATTCCTCGGGAGGAAGAATGCTGGACGGCAGGACATGGGACCAGAGCCCCGATCCCTCAGGACAGATGCGTCTGGGTCTCTGAACGCGAAAATGTCCCATTTTCAGGTCCGGCACCAGAATGGGACATTTGAGGTTGTCAATTGCATCGGAGGGATTATATTCACGTCTGAACTTGTGCAGCTTCTGCAGTTGCATCGAAGTCACATCAACCGCCGATTCTCAGGTCGGCACAGTCGAAAGGAGGTAACATGAGCAATTCTATCAACCGGCAGGGGTGTCGGGCTACCTAGCCTCCTTTCTTGAAGCTCTTCAAGCTTCGAGATCTTCAAGAAACATCGTAGCAGGACGGCAGGGGAAACCGAGCAGCGCCTGAGAAGCGTTGTACCCAAAGGCTGGGTGCCCCTGCCGGTTTTCTATTTCCTGGTCGAATCGGTATATCGTCCACCGCCCGTCGAAGGTTGCAGATCGCGGGCAGGCGGCTCAAAGGAGGGGATATGGATCCTGTTGTTTTTCGAGATCTTCGTGATTCGGACATAGACGGTGTAGTGCGCATGTGGAAGGAGAGCCTGAGCGGCTGGCCGCCTGGTTTCTTCGGAGGATCGGAGATGAGCGCCGATACCGTAAGGCGGGAGGAGAAGAGTTCAGGAAAGCTCTTCACGGTGCTGGCCCTGGAAGGGGACAGGGTTGTGGGCTACTGCATGACCAGCCCCTACGGTGGGGAACCGGAAGCCTCCTACGTAAACCTGATCAACGTAGTGCCTGACATGCACGGAAGGGGCATAGGCAAGGCCCTCCTTCTGGATGCCGTGAAAAGGTCCGCACAGCTGGGCCTTTACCGGATCGACCTCCACACATGGCCGGCCAACATGAAGGCAGTACCCCTGTACAAGAAGGCGGGTTTCTTCTGGGTTCCCGACACCAATGTCTACATGCAGAATTACATGCCATACCTGCTTGGAAGGTCCGAGTTCAGGGAGTTCCTTCACGGCGATGACTGGTACGAGTGCTTCAGGCGGGAGCTGCTTGTCGAGCAGGATATTCAGAGGACCGATTCCGGCAGGGAGGTTTTCACCTACTGGTTCAGGAAGGATGACCGCGAGTTCCTGGCGGAGTTCGACAGGAGCGGGAGGGTACTTTCCCGTATGGAGTACCCCGGTTTCAGGGCCAGACTGGAGGTTGACTCCGGCAGGGAGTACTTCGTCGGCAGGCGGTACAATGTAAGGCTGACGGGCTTCGGGTTCGACTCCGGCAGTATCGGTGTCTCATGCGGCGAGTCCATGGAGTGCGCATCTGATGGCAGTGGGACCCATACTGTGGAACCGAGGCCGGTCAGGTTGGGCAGGGGCCCGTACGAACCGGCGGACAGAATGATCGTGAGACTGCCTGAACCTGGGCCTGAACTGGGCCTCGGTATCTGCGGCGTGGAGGAAGTCGCTCTGGAGTCTCCCCCCCTGTGTTACCTGGCGCCCGGGACCGGAGAGATCCGGCTGGACCTCAAGAAGCTCTCCGATGTGCCGTCGATATGCCTCAGCTGGTCTCTGGACGGCGTGTCCGGCGTTAGAGACCTGGAACTGTCACCCGCAGTATTTCAGAGCTGCACTCTTCCGCTACCGGACCTTGAGGAAGGAATTCATTCCCTTGCCCTTCGTTTCGGTGAATCTGCCTACCAGGAGACGGTTCTGCTGGTGATCGGGTCCTTTACTGCAGGCCCCGCGGTGATTGATACCCGGAGGGCGGCCGTGATGCTGGGAGAATCCGTCGCCATTACCGTTTCGAGAAAGGGTGGAAAGAGCATAATATGGAGACCCGGAAGAGACGGAAGGCCGAGAAGGCTCGGTAGTTTCTTCATCGGTGCGGGCCCGCCGTTGGTCTGGAACTCCGATCTTCCCAAGCAGACCTACCAGCTGGAGCTGGGGGAGGGCGAGGTCTCCGGATGGACGGACTGGCCATCGAGACCGGGCATGGTCCATCGGATCCGGGTGAGACTGGACAGGACCGGGTTCATCGAATCCAGCGCCTCTGTGGAGAACGGATCGGAAGTAACAAGGGCGGTTCATTTCAGGGCCAGAAGCAGCTGGTCCGAGGAACTCGACCCGCAGACGGACATCCTCCCGATGCCGGAGGGCATCGTTGCGGAGCAGAGGGTTTACAACCAGCTGCCCGACTGGTCGGAGGATCTCTCCAGCTCGACGTCCGGCCTGGCGGCTCCCTGGTTGGGAGTCACCGGAGGAGACGTATCCATGATGAACTATTTCCCGGTGTGGACAGAGCTGGAGTACGACCTGCCCGGGACAGAGGAGGAGGATGTCAAGCCGGGTGCCCTTCTGGAGTCCCCGAGTCTCAGAGTACTCGTTGCCGAGGGTGGTATGGAGAACCTGTTCGCGAAGGCCCTGCGGCTGGGCTGGCAGCTGGGTGATACAGGGAAGAGGGTCCCCTTCTTCCTGCACGACCTGGAGCCTGTCATGGCATCCGGGGTCCAGGTCAGCCTGACCCACCCTCTCCATGGGGAGAGAGAAGGGAGAATCATCAAGGACGGAACGGACATCGCCGCAGGACCGGTGAGGCACGGGAGATCCATAAGCGGTAAGCTCCAGGGCAAGGGAAGAGCGTATGTGGGTCTGTCCCTGGCGAAGAGGGACCTGCTGATACCCGTTTTCCTGGTGGATCCTTCGGAGAAAGTGGAACTGAACCGTGGAACCTCCGGAGAGCTCACCCTGGAAAACCACAGGATAAAGGCTGTCATGGACCCGGGGAGCTGCGGCCATGTCCACTCCCTGAAGCTGGACGGGGTGGAATACCTTACCTCGGCCCATCCGGAACCTTCGGAGTTTTGCTGGGAGAAACCGTGGTTCGGAGGTATTTGCCCAAGGATCTCCGGCAGCAGTCAGCACCCTTATCAGCTGGAGAAGGAAAACCCATCGGTGGAGGAGTTCCAGCATGCCACGGGAGGTCTTGTGGAAATGGGCTGGCGACTTTCCTGGCGGATAGACCACAAGGATTTCGGTTCCCTGGGACTCACCTGGGAAGTCTCACTCGTTCCCGGTGTCCCCGTACTCAGGACAGTTCTTGGGTCGGATGCCTCCGAAGGGGGCTACCATCGGGGCGAACTCGACTTCAGGGGTTTCCTGAAGCCCGGAGGAAGCATCGAGGACTCCGTGCTGACCTGCCAGAGATTTCCCAACCTTGCGCAGAGAAGGGACCACGCCGGCTCATGGACGGGAATGGGTGATTGGGCCAGGGTCAGCAGGGGAGAGTCCTTCGTGGAAGCATATTCACTGAAGGATGGCGTTTTCTTCTGTGAGGACTACGGGAAACAGGGGTGCCACCTGTCCGTCTTCAGCACCCATGACAGGAAGAAGACGCTTGAGATGTTGTGGCTCTTTGGATCAGGGAGCGGTGACGATTCACTGGCCCACACTTTCAGAAGGCACAGATAGACCGGGTGTGCGCGGGACCGAAATCCCGCGCACCGGCCTTGATGGCGGGGAGGTAGAACGCTGTCAGGGGCTCATGTCTCTGCGGCGCTGCACATCCGGGCAGGGTCCAGGGCTCCATGGTCCGAGATCGCCGATGATCCGCCGCAGTTCACGGAGAATCACATAAAGGAAAGGAATGACCTGCAGCGTAAGGCCTTATTCCGTAAGGCCTTAAATAAGCCAGTATTGTTTCACTGCGTGCCGGTGCGTAAAGGGGTGCCCTTTTTTTTGAGGTGATACAGTACATATTTACTTCGTCAGATTATTCATGAGATCTGGGTAACATACTTTAAAGCATAGTATTGGAATAAAAAAAGCAATGAAGTTGGTCAAATTGGGTGCGTCCCTTCTGGTCCTGGCCTGCGGTGGCGGGGGAGAGGATCCGCAGGATCGAACTGGTGCCGCTGAGGAGGATTTCAGGACCCTGGCCGTCGTGGATTCCATAGGCATCCTGATGGGTGATTCGAGCTACGTCCTGGGGGCCATCGAGGGTGTGGCCCACGAAGCCGACGGCTCCATCCTGGTGCTGGACCGGAGTACAGCCTGCATAAAGGTCTACGATGGAGAAGGCGGTTTCATAGAGCAGATAGGTCGCAGGGGTTCCGCTCCGGGAGAACTCGAGAACCCTATCAGCTTCGCTCTTCTGGGCGACGGCCGGATCTGTGTCATAGACCCCTGGAGGGGCGGATTCCTGACCTACAACCCCGACCACACCTTCCAGAAGCTCGCCGTAAGCTACAACAGCAACACCCCGGCTCTGTGCACGGGTCTGAACGACTCCGGCTTCGTGGCTGGTCAGGTGGGCTACGAGAACGAGAACGGCACAGTATCAGCTCATGTCAGCATGCTCAGGTACGATCTCCAGCCCGAACCATCGCACGTCTATATGGAGAACGAGTTCGTGATCGATTTCATGGACCTGAGCGCCACACTGGAGCGGACCCTCTTCTGGGGCGCCTTCACGGGAGACCGCGACGGAAACGTCTACTTCGCCCTCATGGAACCCGACATCTATGAGATCACGGGCATCAGAGAGGACGGGACCCGGTTCATGACCGCGACCCGCGAGATCGAACAGGTTGCAAAGACCGAGCAGGAGAAGGCTGACGAAGAGGCCTGGGTGCTGGCCAAGCTCAGGGGCTGGGACGCGAACTGGGGCGTTGAGGATTACGTGCCGCAGCCCTACAGGAACCAGGTCCGGCAGCTGGGAGTGGACGGGCAGGGGAGGCTGTGGGCTCTCAGGGGGACCAGGGAGGATCCCACCTTCGACATCTTCGACTCACAGACCGGGGAATTCCTCTTCACCGCCGTGCTTCCCGATATAGGATACCAGGGGTTGTTCCTGAACTTCACCGTTGACCAGGGGGGAATACTGGCCTACTCGGAGAACCCCGCGGATTACCCCAAGATCTACATCGTGGAGCTCCTGGAGCAGTAACCTTTACCTGCTCACCATTCGCGCACCCAGCTCTCCACCAGCTGGCGGTGGGGTCCGAATACCGAGTAATAGAGCGTATTCGCCGGGAAACTGCAGCCTCCAACGGTGGCAAGGTCGCCGCCCACGTTCCGGAGCCTTCTGCACGCCTCCAGGAGAAGGGCCCTCATCAGCCCGCGGACCTGTACGTCGGGCTTCCTTCCCACGGGCTCGAAGTACCCTGTCCTTGTGACGTCATCGTACCATACTGTGCAGAACCCGCCCACTTCACCGTCGGGTCCAACCGCCACCATGTCCAGGTCACGCCTGTAAAGGGGTATCCTCTCCAGACTGTAGTACCAGTCGCAACCCTCGTAACCTTCTTCCGGGTCTTCTGGATGGAAGGTTTTCCATGAAGCCCAGCTCCTGGACGGTATGTCCTCCGGCCTCTGATGGCGGATGGTCCAGCCTTCAGGCCCCCGGGGCGGGTCGATCGGCGAGGTCAGTCGGAGTCTCCTCGCGTATTCCCTGAATCTCCCTCTCCTGTAGCCCCTCGCCGAGAGGATGCCCTGTCTCGGAGTGTCGTCAGCCTCGACCATGAAGCAGAGCTTCCTCTTCCTCCCATTCTTCACCGTGAAATTCTCCTCGGCCAGGGACACCATCTCCTCCTCGAGATCGGGTGTCCTCTGATCGGGGTCCACCTGCAGGAACGCCTCGCCCATGCCCTCTGGATTCAGGACTGCCGCCAGGTCTCCATCGCCGTTCTCCCAGACGTATGTGACCTCCTCCACCGGGGGGCACACACCGCAGTTGGGTACCACGTGCCATCGCCAGTAGTCAAGCCTGGCGACGTTCCAGCTGTGCTCGGTCCTGCCGTTCGAAAGGAACACTCTGCGGAGGAAATCCCTTATCCTCCAGTAGTCATCCTCGCAGCTGTAAGGTCTCATCGAGAGCGCCATCGCATCCTTCCATCCAGACATCCCGGATCCGGCCGCCCCGGGTGCGTGACTGCGATCCTCCGCCAGGAGTATAATAAGCGATGCAGGAAACCGGATTCGGTACCTTTCCACAGGAGGGACCACTGTGAGTTCGATTACTATGCAGCTTATCCTCCCGCTCTGCGCGCTTCTCGCAGCATGCGGGGGCGCGGCCCTGCCGGACCACACGGTCAGCTCGGACAGGGTGGACTCCATGGACGTGTCCATCGACGGCAGGATTCTGACGGTACGGGTCTACTCCGCCTTCGGCATCGGGTCCTGCCTGGTGGAATTCACGGGACCAGTGGAAGCGGACAGCCTGGTCCTCGAGCTGCTGTACGGTGAAGGCAGACCCTTCAGGATATGCGAAAGTCTGAAGATCGAGACCGGAGGAGGCTATTCTGAAAGAGACTGCCTTCTGGAGGCGCAGCCGATCGAACTGCTTTCCGGGACACTCCGCCTCTCGCTGCCTGAGGACATCCACGAATTGTGCGCGAGCTGGATAGACTTCTTCAGGTCCTGAGTCGCCCCGTCTGATGACCATTCCTGACCTGTATGCTACGGAATATATTATGCGGCAGGTGGCAAGCCGATACTTGATGACAAGAATGGGAGGCGGTCCTCATGAGTATGATAGTGATGCTTTGCGTGACTTTCTTCGGGGAGCTCCCCGAGTTCCATGAACCCGTGATGATTCAGGCCGATGGAGTGAACATAGACGTGGGCTACGTGGCCGACCCGTTCACCGTGGACTGGGACGGTGACGACGACCTCGACCTTATCGTAGGGCAGTTCACCAGCGGCAAGATCAGTCTGTTCCTGAACAACGGGACCGGTACCGCCCCCCTGTTCACGTTCGACAGCTTCCTCCAGGCGGGGGGAAGCGAAATCACTCTATCCTACGGTTGATGCACCGGCGCAACCAATCCACAGGTTGTGGATTTCAACGACGACGGCATTCTGGACCTTGTTGCCGGGGAACGCTACGACCACTTCAATTTCTACACCGGCAACGGTGACGGGACGTTCACGTTCCTCGGTTATCCCTGGGATGACGGTGGCAGTCCCATTGAGAGGGGCTACAACACCTCCCCGTGGCTCACGGACTGGAACGAGGACGGGTACATAGACTTCGTGGCCGGCGGCCACAACACCGAAACCACCTCGGCGGGCATCCTGGAAGTCCACCTCAATACAAGCGATGACCATACCTCCCCCGTATGGAGCGCTTCCACCATCGACCTGACACCTCTGTGCAACCTCTGGAGGCTGACCCAGGAGACCTTCGACCTGGACGGCGACGGTGACAAGGACCTGATACTCGGATACGAGATGGGGAACGTCTGGTTCGCCGAGAACGTGGGGACCAACGACGACCCCCAGTTCAGCGGGTACGTCCAGCTGAACTGCGATGGAGGACCCATCAACGTTTATACAACGTACAGCGGCGGCGGCAGGGCCAGGGAGCACGTGACCGACCTCAACGGCGACGGCATCCCCGATCTTCTTGTGGGGTGCAGCAACGGCTGGGTCTACTATTTCGAGGGTTACAACGGTACGGGTGTTTCCGGAGGCGCGGAGGGAGCGGAGGAATTCGATCTCCGAATCTGCGGGACCCCCACCAGAGGTTCCTTCACCGCCAGCCTCGCGCTTCCTGCGGCTTCGGCCGTGAGCATCGAGGTGATCGACGCCTCGGGAAGGGTGGTCCAGACCTTCCGGAGAAGCTTCGCCGCCGGTTTTGAATCGGTCCCGATGGACGCGTCGGATCTGCCCGCAGGCATGTACATGGTTCGGGCGGAGGCCGGGGGAGTCATCAGAACGGCCAAGCTGATCAGGATCGACTGAGGGTCGATGAAAGTTCTTCAGCAGCTTGCTATAAAGGCACA
>JAFGPK010000080.1 GCA_016936235.1 Candidatus Fermentibacteraceae bacterium
CATCCCCCCGCTTCTCTTATATTCATGAAGTACCTAGAAACGGTTCCGCCCGTCATCGGAGGATCATGAAAAGAATGCTGACGATCATCGGGAGCCCGAGGAGAGGCAACAGCGACGCAGCCGCCCTGGAGGTTGAGAAGGTGCTCGGGGAAACCGGCTGCATCGAAGCGGAGTAAGTGTTCCCTTCGGATATGAGAGCGGAGCTGTTCCGCGGCTGTTTCGCGTGCCTCGAGACAGGGATCCTTGCGGAGAAGCCTGTCAGCCAGCTTGCTCCGAAGGACAACTTCAGGAGGGAGGAAAAAGTATGAACAGGCTATTCATCGTGAGCTTTGCAGCAGCGGCTCTTCCTCTATGCTCCTGCGGAGAGGACGAAAGCGCCGGTCAACCCGCGGATCCCGGAGAACAGCATGTGATGGAACTGGTACTGCTGGATTCCATCGGTGTGGAGCTGGGGGATTCCAACTATGTGTTCGGGTCCATCGAGGGTCTCGGATACACTCCCGATGGCAATATCGCCGTGCTGGACAGGATAAGCGCGGACATAAGGCTATACTCTCCCGAAGGGGAATTCATCAGGAGGGTGGGAGGCAGAGGCGAGGGCCCCGGAGAAATGCATAATCCTCTGGCCCTCTTCATCTTTCCCGATGGAAGACTGGGCGCCCTGGATCCCTGGAGATCGGGGCTGCAGCTGTATACTTCGGAGGGGGAGTACCTTGGACTGGGCATGGAGGTCATGAACAATGTCCATCTCCTCCCGGAGGTGGTGGACGACAGCTCCTTCGTCTCGATGAAGACTGAGTTCATCATGGAGGGGGGCTCGGCTCCCCGGATAGCCGTATTCCTGGGTCTCTTCAGAATGTCGGTGGATCCCGATGTAACTTACTGGAGGGAGGAGATGGTAATAGATCTCAGTACGGCGGCGAACCTTGCCCAGAAATACCTCATGGGTGTCTCCTTTGCAGTAGACACGCTGAACGGAACAGTCTTCGTAGCCCCTTTCAATGGCACGGAGTACCTCATCAACAGGTATTCCCTTGAAGGCGAGTATCTTGGATGCATGGAAACGGAATCGGAGACCGTCCCCCTGACAGAAGAGGAGATCAGGATCGAGGAGGAGTTCGTCAGCCAGCGTCTCTCCAGCCTCGAGGGGGGAGATCCGGACTACAATGTTCATATAACGGACCCCATTACCTACAGGTTACCCATAATTGAGCTGGAGACAGGACCGGACGGGAACCTCTGGGCCAGACGCGGGACCGAGGACGAGCCCTTCTTCGATGTCTGGTCCCCCGAGGGAGAGAGGCTCGGCAGCGTTGTCATGCCCGGTGTGGGGGCGGACACCAGATCCTGGGAATTCGAGGTCTGCAGAGACGGGATACTGGCCTGGGATACCGACCCCGACCTGTTCCAGAAGGTCTACATGATCGGAGCTGCCGAGGTCGGACAGGAACCCTAGGGATTCCTCTTCTTCCTTCTTACGATAAGCGTCACAGCGCCGATGATTCCCACTTTGGCGTAACTGTTGAACCTGCGCACGAGAACTCCCATGGGAGTTGATGATGGTTCATCAACCCAGGACAGAGGTATCTCCGCGCTCAGTCTGGCGAAGGCCGTGATAAGGAAAAGCACCTGCTCGGGATAGAGATACCTTCCGAGAAGATGGATACCTTCGGGCAGGAAGAAACCCGAGCAGAGCATGGTCACCATCATGGCGGTGCTGGAGAGTGCGTTGAAGACACCGGAATAAATCTGCCTGTATTTCCTCGGGGCTATCGCCAGGACCATGTTGGCCGTAACTATGCCGGCACACGACCACATCACCCCGGAGAGAAAAGCCTCCACGAAGATGAACCAGTAGTTCTCCGGGGAAAGGAAGAGCCAGAGAAGCGGATTGACGGCTCCAAGAAGGAGTGCCGCCCTCATGGCGGGTTTGTTGCCGTGCCTGTCTATGAACCTCCCCCATGGGCGGATGGCTATCTGTGCCCCCACCGTCGATACTGTTCCGTAGACCAGTATCTGGACCACGTCCATGTGAAGCCTCTGTATCATGAACGGCTGCCAGAAGGGCGCCCCTATTCCCACGGCCAGCATCCACCAGGCGCCGAATATGGAAAGTCGGCGGAAGTTCCTGTCCCTGAACGGTCTGGCAAGCATTGACAGGAACGGTTCCGTCTCCGTCTCCTTGGGTCTCTCCGGCTGCCGCCTCAGTATCGGCAGCCCGGCAAGACCTATAAGCCCTGCGAGGGCGAAAACTCCGAAGAAGACCCATGGAAGCTCCGCAGGATCGCCCGCCACGCCCACCATGCGGCCCACCTGGTCCGCCAGCCAGCCTCTTTCCGTGGAGAAGAGGTCAACAGCTGCTCCGAAGATGAAGGACGCCAGCACCCCTGCTATCATGAGTATCTGGTTCCTCTGGGCGAAAAACCGTCCCCTGATACCTCTCGGGACCATGTCCGCAATCCACCCCATCCACATGTTGGCGCACACGGCGAGAATGGCGGAGTAGACCGCGTAGATGACGAGGACCAGGGGCAGAGCGACCCTGTAGGAGAAGAGCAGGGGGACGAGCCCGAGCAGGGGGGCCATCGACCTGGCCACCGCGGCCATTGTCAGTATCACGGGTTTCCGTACGCGTCTGCTCCTGGTCACCGCGACACCCAGCGGCTGGACGGCCTGGGAGAACTGGCCTATTGCGGAGAGTATGCCGAAGTGGATCGGGCTGGCGCCAAGCATGACCGCCAGCTTGGTTATGAAGACCGAACCGGCTCCGGCCAGGCTGGCGAAGATCTGGGAAAAAACCCCTTCCTGCGTCGATATTCGGAAGGTGTCCCTCAACTCCGACCTTTTTCTTGAAGATTTCATCGGAGGAACATACTTCCGGATTTCCCGCATGTCTAAACGCCTGTAGCGACTGAACTTGTCTTCCCGGTCTCTGCAGGGGACTCCGTGGGCGGTTTGACTCCGGCGGAATAATCGTTAATTTCCGGTGTAGAGATTGATGCTGCACGATTGGAGAAGAATATGTGGTACATACTGGGAGCCGTTCTTGTGGTGGGTCTTTCAATGGTTTTCGGACTTGGCAGGACAGGTGCCGGGCTCCAGAAGACCGGATCGGGTGCGGGTCCGATACTCGGTGTCAGCTTCCAGTCTCTTAGCCTTGCGGAAATAGACATGCTCCTCGACAGGCTGGAATCCATGGAACCGCCGGAGAGGGTCATGGGGGCCATGTGCTATGCGCCCATGGCATACCCCGAGGTCGCCGAGTACGTATGTCCGGTATGCGGAGAGAAGACCCTCTACAGTGGATATCTGTGCGCCATGATCGAGTGGGAACTTCCGGGTATGCGAAGAATGGCGGGCAGCATTGACAGCCTCACCGATTTCGTTGTAGTCCTCGACGAGAGGCAGTTCTGTCACTTCTGCTCCGACACGGAAGCGGAGAACCCTGTGGCGCTCCTCAGAGTGTCGACTTCGGACTCGACGGAGGTTGTGAACAGCGTATCCTCGATGGATCTCAGGATACTGGAGGGTTTCCTCACCGGGAATCTCTACTACCTGACATCCAATGACAGCCAGGAACCCCTGAAGGGGCACGCGGAAAGGATCAGGCAGCTGCTGGGTCTTGCGCCGGACCCACAGTGAAAGGGAACGGACAGCTTAAGTAGATTCCCCCGAACGGTCTACTGCTGAGAAAGTACCACCTTCATGCCTCCCCAGGTGTCCTCATCCAGGGACAGCCCGAGTATCTCTATCTGAGTGGAGGTGACAAACGCGTGCGGAGCGCTGAAGGAATCCTGTCCGTCCGCGCTCCTTGCCAGTATTACTGTGTATGTGTTCCCCGGGACAAGGGGCTGGTCGTAGCTGTCCCCAGAGTCCAGGGGTATGGTGAACCTTATCTCCGTCACGCCACCCATCTCGCTGCCGCCGTCGATGACAAGATCGTGTGTCCCCCCAAGAAGCGTGTCCGCTGCGTGGGATGAGGCCGTTACGCCAAAATCGTCCCTGATGGCTGGAGTTCCCGAGGAGACGTAGCCTATAATTATATTCGCGTCCTGCATCGCCATGGTGGGATCGAAACCCACAGCCACCCATCCGGTGGTCTGGTAGCTCAGTTCCACCGAGAGTTCATTGCTGGTTACGGTAGCCCACCGAAGAGTGAAACCCTGGACGGTCACTTCCTGCCAGAACTGCGCAGACGCAGCGGCCGTGACCAGCATACAGATGAACAGCGCTCTTGCCATTCCTAACCTCCAGTTCTATTTCCTTCTATATTACTATGATTAAGGGAGAAAGAGAAGTCCGACAGACTCCCGTGCCTGAAGCATGCCCTTTCTGCACCTGTTCTTATGGACAATAATAGAAGTGATCGATTCACATTAAGTTCCCGGCTGCTTTCGCCGGGACACGACTGCAAGGGAGTTCGGATGGTTGTCAGGATGGTCTTCTCCTCTCTGGTACTGGTTCTTCTGGCGTCGATGAATGGATGCGGGGGTTCCGGGGATGGGGATCCCTCAGCTGAGATGGATCGGGAGGAGAGTAGCGCTCAGGGTATTTCGGAAGAAGGGGTGACACTGGAATGGGAACTTGCCGGCGATGAAGTGAAGTTTTCCGTCTCCGCACCTACCACGGGGTGGCTGGCGGTAGGCTTCGGCGGTGAGTCAGCCATGCTCGAGGCCGATATAGTCATAGGCTATGTGGAGCACGGAGAGGTCTTTATCAGCGATCAGTGGGGCGACGGTTATACATCGCACTCGTCAGACGTGACTCTTGGCGGGACCTCCGATGCAGTGGCGCTGGGCGGCTCGGAGGAAGACGGACGAACATCCATCTCATTCATCAGACCGATCTCCACGGGTGACGCGCTGGATCACCAGCTCGGTACCGGGGATCCGCACAGAGTGATCATCGCTTACGGACAGGAAGGGGCCGATGATTTCGCCGGCAGGCATCGATGGGTTGAGACCTACGAGATCGTTCTTGTACCGGAGAACTGAGGAGAGGAAGTGAGATATGGAACGGAGTATTCTTTCCAGTACTGTGCTTGTCTTCGCTTCCGTCGCCGCACTGCTGCTGGCTCCGGGATGCGGTGACGAAACCACGGGCCCGGAGGAGGGTCAGGGAGGATGGAAGCAGTACTCGGCGGGTGATTACCTGTTCGAATGGAGGTTCGAGGATTCCCTGGCGACTCTTCGTGCCAGGCTCACGGCTCCCACTACCGGCTGGGTGGCGGCGGGTTTCGACCCGTCCTCGATC